>NZ_JBHSKO010000004.1:0-483766 GCF_042657305.1 Pseudonocardia zijingensis
TTCTGCCAGCTCAAACACTGGCGAGGACTGGCCACCCGCTATGACCGGCACGCCCGCAACTACCTCGGAGCGCTCCACCTCGCAGCCCTGCTCACCTGGCTTCCATGATCCACCAGACACTCCCTAGCCGGAGCGCGCGGCCGCCAGCAGGGCGAGGGCCGCCTCGCGCGCCTGGACCGCCGTGTCGGCGACGCCGTGGTGGGCGGCCACGACCGTCGCCCCCTCCACCAGCATCAGGAGCCGGCGCCCGAGGCCGTCGGGGTCGGCGACCCCGGCGCGGGCGGCGATGCCGGAGAGGAGGTCCAGGTAGCGGCCCAGGTGCCTGCCGGTGACGGCGCGCACCGGGTCGTCGTGGTGCTGGGCGGCGGCGTTCACCATGGCGCAGCCGCGGAACTCCGGCTCGCGATACCAGCGACCCAGCGCGTCGAAGACGGCGGCCAGCTGGTCGGCGGGATCGTCGCCCACCGCCGCGACGGCCGCGGCCATCCAGCGGTGCACCCGCTCGCTCCGCGCCTCCAGCACGGCCTGCACCAGGCCGTCCTTGGCGCCGAAGTGGCGATAGAGCGTCTCCTTGGACACACCGAGCCGGGCACACAGCTCGGCGACGCCCACCCCGTCGATCCCGCGCTCGTACAGCAGAGGGCCGGCCGCCTCGACGATGGCGGCACGGGTGCGGGCCGGATCGATCGTCGAGCGCTTGGCCACCGGCATGTCCCGGATCGTACCGATCGGTTCGATGTGGTGGTAGCGTCCCGGACCGTACCGATCGGTTCGATCTCTGGACGGCGCATGACGGACCCGCTCGCCACCGACCCCCCACCGGACCCGCTGCACCCGGCCGCCACCCCGGCGCTGACCTTCCGCAGCGGCGGCGAGGACCTGCTGGGTGTGCTGCACGTGCCCGGCGGCCCGGGGCCGCACCCGGTCGTCGTGCTCCTGCACGGCTTCCCGGGGATCGAGCGCAACTTCGACCTCGCGCAGGTGCTGCGCCGGGCCGGGTACGCCGCGCTCGTCTTCCACTACCGCGGCTCGTGGGGCATGGGCGGCGCGTGGTCGTGGGGGCACGTGCTCGAGGACGCGAGGGCGGTCGTGGCCGCGCTCCGCGACGAGCGCCTCGCCGCGGCCCACCGGCTCGATCCGGCGCGCCTGACCGTGGTCGGTCACAGCCTCGGCGGCTTCGCCGCGCTCATGACGGCGGCGGCGCTGCCGTCCGTCACCGCGGTGGCCTCGGTGGCCGGGGTCGACTTCGGCGCCGTCGCCGCCCGTTGCCGCGCCGACCCGGCAACGCGCGCCGCGTGGGTGGACGCGTTCGCCGCCGATCTGGGCCCGCTGCGCGGCACCAGCGGGGAGGCGCTGATGGCCGAGCTGGAGGCGGCGGGCGAGTCGTGGCGGCTGGCCCGGCTCGCACCTCGGCTGACCGACCGGCCCGTGCTGCTGATCGGCGGCAGCCGCGACACCGTCACGCCGCCCGACGCACATCACGACCCGGTCGTCGCGGCGTTCCGGGCGGAGCCGGTCGAGCGGCTCGAACACCACGTCCTCCCCACCGACCACGCCCTGTCCGACCACCGCGTGACGCTGGCGCGCACGCTGCTCGCCTTCCTGGCGCGGCACGCATGATCCAGGCGCTGCGGCTGGCGCTCGGCACCGCGTCGGCGCTCGGGTTCGCGCGGTTCGCCTACGGACTGCTCCTGCCGGCCATGCGCGAGGACCTGCACTGGAGCCTCGCGCAGGCCGGGGCGATGAACACCGCGAACGGGTTGGGCTACCTGATCGGCGCACTGGTGACGGCCGCCGTCGTCCGCAGGCTGGGCACCGCGGCCGCGTTCCGCTGGGGCATGGCCCTCACCGCGGTGGCGTTGGCGGCCACCGCGCTCACCGGCGACTACGCCGCGCTGCTGGTCCTCAGGACGGCCGCGGGCATCACGGGCGCCGTCGTCTTCATCGCCGGCGGGGTGATCGCGGCCCGGTCCCCGTCCCGCGGGGCGATCCCGGTCTACTTCGCCGGGAGCGGTCTGGGGATCGTCGTCAGCGGCGCCGCCCTCCCCTCGCTGGGCGACCACTGGCGCGCGGGCTGGGCCGGCCTGGGCGTCGCCGCGGGGCTGGCCACGTGGCTGAGCTGGCGCGCCGCCACCGACGGGGACGCGTCGACCACCGCCACCGGACGCGCGCGGGTGCTCCCGCTGTGGCGCACGGCCGTGGCGTACCTGCTGTTCGCGGCCGGCTACATCACCTACATCACGTTCCTGTCCGCCTACCTCGCCGAGCAGAACGCCCCGGTGGCGCAGGTGGCGCTCACCTGGACGGTGCTGGGCGCGGCCGTGATCGCGGTGCCCACGCTGTGGCGCCGCCCGCTCGCGCGCTGGCCGCGCAGCACGGCTCTCGCCGTGATGCTGGCGCTGCTGGCCGGGGCGTCGGCGCTCGCACTGGTCTCCCCGGCGCTGCCGGTGGTGCTGGCCTCCGCCGCCGGGTACGGGGCGACGTTCCTCGGGGTGCCCGCCGCGATCACCTCGCTCATCAAGCGCGACATCCCGCCCGACGACTGGACGGCCACGCTCGCGGCGTTCACCACCCTGTTCGCGGGCGGCCAGACCGCGGGCCCGTGGATCGCGGGGGTACTCGCCGATCACACCTCGACCGGCGCCACGGTGGCGTGGACGGCCGTCCTGTGCGGTGCGGGCGCGGTGATCGCCCTCACGGCGCGCCCGCCGCACCCCGCTCTGCGGGCGTGAGCTCGTCGTCGCAGATCGCGAGCAGGCGCTCGAGGAACGCTGCTACCGGGGGCGACTCGAGCGCGGTGCGCCGCCAGACCACGCCCAGCTCGCGGCAGGCGGGCGGATCCGTGACGGGCACGGCGTGCTCGGCGCCCGCGGCGGCGAGCCGGGGCAGCAGCGCCACGCCGACCCCGCTGCGCACCATCCCGTGCACGATCGAGAGCTGGCCGGTCTCGATCACGACGTCCGGGGCGAACCCGGCCTCGGCGCAGAGCTGGTCGGTGAGCTCGCGGACGCCGTAGCCGGCGCGCATGCAGACGAAGCCCTCGCCGGCGAGTTCGTGCAGGGCCACCCCCTGCCGCCCGGCGAGGGGGTGGCCGGGCGGCACGAGCACGACGATCGGCTCGCGGACGAGCGTGCGAGCGCCGAGACCGGTGAGGGTCAGCGGCATCCGCGTGACGGCCATGTCGAGCTCACCGGCCTGCACGAGCTGCTCGAAGTCGCGCGAGACGTCGTGCTCGACCAGGTGCACCGCCACCCCGGGGTGCTCCGCGCGGAACTGCGCCAGCACGGCGGGCAGCAGGTGCGCCGCGACGCTCGGCAGCACTCCGACGGCCACCCGGCCGTGCCGGAGCCCGACGACGTCGGCCACGCGGTCGCGGCCCGTCTCCAGCTCGGCGAGCGCGCGTTCGGCGTGTTCGAGGAACGCCGCGCCGGCAGCGGTGAGCACGACGCTGCGGGCGAGCCGCTCGAACAGCTTCGCGCCGACCTCCTGCTCCAGCTTGCGGATCTGGATCGACAACGTCGGCTGGGCGAGGAACAGCGAGGCCGCCGCGTGCGTCATGCTGCCCTTCTTCGCCACGGCGACGAAGTAGCGCAGCTGGTGCAGCTCCACGACGGTGGGCTACCGGCCGCCGCGCAGGCGGCGCAGCAGGGCCCGCACCCGCGCCGCGAGCGTGCCGGCGAGGAGCGAGAGCGCGCCAGGAGGCCGCACCGGGGTGGCCGGGGCCCGTCCGGTGCGGGCGTTCTCCTCGACGGCGAGGGCGAACTGCTCGAACAGCCGCCGGCTCACGTCCCCGGCGAGCGCCCGGCCGAACTGCGCGATCCGCCCGGACAGGAACAGCGCCGCCTCGGCCCGCAGCACGGTGCCACCGCCGGCGGCGGGCTCGGCGTGCAGGCGGATGTCGGCCTGGGTGGTGCTGCCCCCGGTGTCGGCGCCCTGGGCGTGCACCCGCAACCGGTGCTCGTCCGGCACGCGCTCGACCACCTGGGCGAGCCCGTCGAACGCCAGCCGGACGGGGCCGAGCGCCACGGTGGCGCGGCCGCGGTACCGGTCGTCGTCCAGGACCTCGACGAGCTCGGCGCCGGGCAGGCAGGCGGCCAGCCGGTGGAAGTCGTCGAGTACCTCCCACGCCTTGTCGACGGGCACGGCCAGCTCGCTGCGCACCTCCACGGTGGCCGAGGGCGCCCCGGCAGGCAGCTCGACGGGTCGTGAGTGGATACGAGTGCTGGGGGCCTCGTAGTCACTCACGGCGTGGTCGGTGCCGCGGCTGAGGATCGTGCGCGGACTGCAGTTGCGCGGCGGTGGCACGCCGTCGGGGTGCTCGGCGGCGACGTCGGCCACGGCCGCGAGGATCCCGCGGTACCCGGTGCAGCGGCACAGCACGCCCGACATCTCCATCGGCAGCTCCTCCGGCGCCACCGGCGTGCCGTCGGCGAGGAGGTCGTAGCTGCTCATGAGCATGCCCGGCGTGCAGAACCCGCACTGCAGGCCGTGGTGGGCGGAGAAGGCCTCCTGCAGCGGGTGCTGGTCCTCCTGGCTGCCCAGCCCCTCGACCGTGACGATCTCGGCGCCCTCGCACTGCACCGCGAACAGCAGGCAGGCGCGGGCCGCGGCGCCGTCCACGAGCACGGTGCACATGCCGCAGACGCCGTGCTCGCAGCCCAGGTGGGTGCCGGTGAGGCCCAGCTGCTCGCGCAGCACGTCCGCGAGGTGCACGCGGGGCGGCACCCGCACCGTGACCTCGGACCCGTTGACGGTCATGGCGATCTCGACCTGTTCGCCTGCGGCGACCTTGACCGGACGTGCGTCCATCACGCCACTTCCTTCCTGGCCCGGCGGAGTGCCTTCTCCAGCTCGCGGGTGGCCAGCACGCCGAAGAGACGGCGCCGGTAGCCGGTGGAGCCGTGCGCGTCCCCGGCGGTGTCGACCACCTCGGAGGCGAGCTCGGTCGTGGCGGCGCGGAGGTCGGGCTCCCGCAGCACCTCGGTGACGTCGCGGGTGACCGGCCGGTCGGAGATCCCGAACCCGGTGAGCCGGGCCTGCGCGACGGCGCCGTCGCCGCCGACCCGGACCACCGCCGCGACGCCCGCGAGGGCGAAGTCGCCGTGCCGCCGGGCGATCTCACCGAACCCGAAGCCCTCCCCCGGCCGTGCCGCGGGGAACTCGACGGAGACGACGACGTCCTGCGGGCCCGCCCCGGTGGTCATGGCGCCGGCGAAGAACTCCCCCGCCGGGATCCGCCGCCGCCCCGCGGGACCGGCGACCTCGATCGTCGCGTCCAGGCACGCCGCCACGGCGGGCAGCTCGGCTGCGGGGTCGGCATGGGCGAGGCTGCCGACCACGGTGCCGCGGCTGCGCAGCTCCCGGTGCCCCACGAACGGCATCGCCATCCCGATCAGCGGCACCGCGCGGGTCTCGGCGGCCCGCTCGACGGTGCGCTGCCGCACGGCGGCGCCGATCCGCAGGGCGCCCCCGTCGACGGTCTCGAAGCCTTGCAGCTCGGCGACCGCGTTGATGTCCACGAGCGTGGCGGGCCGGCCCAGCCGCATCGCCAGCACGGGCACCAGCGACTGCCCGCCCGCGAGCACCTTGGCGTCGCCCCCGGCGAGCTCGGCGAGCACGTCGTCGAGCGCAGCGGGGCGGACGTAGGCGAACGGTGGGGCCTTCATCGTGTCAGCGCCCCCGGAACTCCGGCTTGCGCTTCTCCCCGAACGCCTTGACGCCCTCGGCGAAGTCCTCGGTGGCACGCAGCATCGCGTACGCCTTGCGCTCCAGCTCGATGCCCGTGTACAGCGGCCCGTCGAGGCCCTTGTCGAGCACCTCCTTGGCGGTGCGCTGGGCCGAGGGCGAGAAGTCGGCCATCTTCGCGGCGAGCGCGTCGACGGCGCCGTAGAGCGCGTCCCGGTCGTCGTGCAGGCCGGCGACCACGCCCCAGTCGAGCGCCTGCTGGGCCTGGATGCGGGTGGCGGTCAGGATGTGGAACTTGGCCCGGGACAGCCCGATCAACCGCCCGAGCCGCTGCGTGCCGCCGGAACCGGGGATCATGCCCAGGTTCATCTCGGGCAGCGCGAACTGGCTGCGCGGGGTGGCCAGGCGGATGTCGCAGGACAGCACCAGTTCCAGGCCCACGCCGAAGCAGTAGCCGTCCACGGCCGCGATCACCGGCTTGGTGCTGCGCGCCGGAGCCGTGATGTTGTGGCCGAGGTCGGTGAAGTCGATCGGGTCGACCTCCATGAACCCCGCGATGTCGCCGCCCGACGAGAAGTGCTCGCCGTCGGAGCGGACCACCACGACGCGCACGTCGTCGTCGCGGTCGATCTCGGCGAACCGCTCCCCCACGAGCTTGCGCATCTCCCACGTGATCACGGTGTACTTCCCGTGGGACAGGGTCAGGTAGGCGATCCGGCCGTCGGGGGAACGGTCGAGGTGGACCTCACCGCCGGTCAGTGCCATGTCATTGCTCCTTCACAGTTGGTGGTCCAGTCGATCGCGAGGCGGCGAAGCCGCGTTCTTGCAGCACGCCACCGGCACCGCCGCGGGTTCTCAGGCGTCTGATCGCGAGGACAGCGCCGACGTGGTGAATTGGTATTCATGAGAAGGCGATCCCGGAGCGAGCGGGCGTCTGAGGTTCCGCTACCGGCACCGCTATGCAGGCCGTTCACCCGCTCTCCAACAGCTTGTGGAGAACGTCGCCGTGCAGGGGCAGGCGGGTGATCGGGACGCCTGCGGGGCGCAGGGCGTCGGCGACGGCGTTGGCGAACGCGACGGGGAAGCTCATCGACGAGCCCTCCCCACACCCCTTCGCGCCGAGCGGCGTGAGCGGTGAGGGCGAGACGACGTGGTCGGTGCGCAGTTCGTAGGCGGTCTCGGCGGCCGTCGGGCAGAGGTAGTCGAGGAACGTGGCCGAGGTGGGCTGGCCGGAGTCGGCGTAGGTGAACTCCTCGTACATGGCCCCGCCGAGGCCGTGGGTGAGGGCGCCTAGCACCTGCCCGTCCAGCAGCTGCTGGTTGAGCACGGTGCCGGAGTCGTGCACCGACGAGACGCGGTCGACGCTGATCTCGAGGGTGTCCGGGTCGATCCGCACCGCCACGACCTCCGCGACGAAGCCGTAGCACAGCGAGGAGTTGATCCGGTCGTCTCGCGTGGCGGCCTTGACCTCGGCGGGCGTGAACGCGGCCTCCTCGTACAGCCGGGCGGGCGTGCCCGCGGGCAGCGCACCGGGGTCCCAGTGCACGAGCCCGGCGGCGTGCCGGAACTGCACCGACCGCTCCGGGTCGGACCGCAGCCGCACCAACCCGTCGGCGAGCTCCAGCTCCTCGGCCGGGGCGTCGAGCAGCACGCCGGCCGCGGCGCGCACCGTGGCGGCGATCCGGTCGGCCGCCTGCACGACGGCGCTGGTCACCAGCGGGGCGAACCGCGACGAGTAGCTGCCGGAGGTGACGGTCCACGGCGTGGTGGCCGTGTCCATGTCGACGACGGCCCGCACCTGCTCGACGGGCAGCCCGAGCCGCTCCGCAGCGACCGCGCGGGCCACGGTGGCGTGCCCCTGGCCCTGCGGGACGCTGCCCAGCATCACCGTGACCAGGCCCTGCATGTCGACGGCCACCCGCACGTGCTCGGTGGAGCCGGACTTGTCCCGGCCGGGCTTGCGCTGCTCGCTGGGCGTGGCCAGCCCGACGTAGCCGATGTTGGTGCCGGACGGGTCGACGACCAGCCCGACCCCGACCCCGTAGAAGCCGCCCGCCGCGCGCGCCTCGGACTGCCGGGCGCGCAGCTCGGGCAGGTCGGCGTTCTTCACCGCGAGGTCGACGGCGGCGACGTAGTCGCCCGAGTCGTACACACCCCCCGTCGGCGTCTCGTAGGGGAAGGAGCCCACGAGGTTGCGCCTGCGCACCTCGACGACGTCCTGCCCGGTGGCCTCGGACACCGCGTCCATCAGGCGTTCGAGCCCGAAGTAGAGCTGCTGGCCGCCGAACCCGCGGTTGAGGCCCACGGGCATCTGGTTGGTGACCACGGCCCGCGCGCGGATCTCGACGGCGCCGATCCGGTAGGGGCCGGTGATGTTGCCGTAGCAGCGGTAGAGCGTGGACGGCTCGGGCGGGCGCATGTACGCGCCGACGTTGTCGACGAGGTCGGCCTTGAGCGCGGTGACCGTACCGTCGGCGGTGACCGCGGCGGCGAACCGCATCACGCGGTCGGCGCCCGTGGAGCTGGCGAGCAGGTGTTCGATGCGGTCCTCGCTCCAGCGCACCGGGGTGCCGGAGTGCTTCGACGCGAGCGCCATCAGCACGACGTACGGGTAGATCCCGGCCTTGATGCCGAAGCTGCCGCCGATGTCGGCGGGCACGTGCAGCCGGATCCGCGACGTCGGCACGCCCAGCGCGCCCGCCATGACCGGCACCATCGTGAACGGGCCGTGGAAGTTGGCCCACGCCTCGACCGCGGGCCCGTCGGTGCCGTCGCGCCAGTCGGCGATCACCGAGTAGCACTCCATCGGCACCGACGAGTAGCGCGGGAAGTCGTACTCCCCCTCGACCACGTGGGCGGCGTTGGCGAACTCGTCGTCGACCGGGCCGAACGAGAACGTCCGGTCGGTGGCGACGTTCGAGCCTGCGTCCTCGTGCAGCAGGGGGGCGTCCGGCTCCAGTGCGGCCCGCGGGCTCACGACCGCAGGCAGCGGCTCGTAGTCGACGCTCACCAGCTCGGCGGCGTCCTCGGCCGTGTAGCGGTCGGTGGCCACGACCACCGCGATCGGTTCCCCGACGAAGCGCACCTTGTCGGTGCCGGTCGGGTAGTAGGGCATCGCGGCGCCGGTGGACAGCGGGAACGGGCGCAGCGCGGCGCGCACCTCGTCCGGCCCGATCACGGCGGCCACCCCGGGGTGGGCCCGCGCCCGGGACAGGTCCACACCGCGGAGCCGGGCGTGCGGCTGCGTGGACCGCACGACGGCCGCGACGAGCGTGCCGGGGAGCGGGTCGAGGTCGTCGAGGAACCGGCCCTGCCCGGTGACCAGCGGGCCGTCCTCGACGCGGGCAGGTGTGCGGTCAGCCACGAGCGGCCTCCCCGAGAGCGGTGAACTCGCCTGCGACGAGGGTGCGGCGCAACGTCTTGCCCACCCCGGAGCGCGGGATGGAGCCGACGGCGATCACGCGCTTGGGCTGCTTCAAGGCGGGCAGCACGTCGCGCGCGTAGGCCATCGCCTTCTCGGCCGCGGCCACCGGGTCGGTGTCACGTGCCGGCACGACGAACGCCGTGACCGCGTGGCCCCACCGCTCGTCGGGCAGCCCGACCACGCACACGTCGTCGACGGCGGGGCAGCGCACGAGCGCGGCCTCGATCTCGTCGGGGTAGATGTTCTCCCCACCCGAGTTGATCATGTCGTCGACCCGGCCGGAGACCCACAGGTCACCGTCCTCGTCGGCCACGGCGAGATCGCCGGTGTAGTACCACCCGTCGCGGATCGACTTCGCGTCGGCGTCGGGGCGCTGCCAGTAGCCGCCGAAGGCCTCGGGGCTCTCCATCGACACGATCACCTGGCCCTGTTCCCCCGGCCCGACGAGCGCGTTCGGCGGCGCGCCGACCTCCGGCGCCACCAGCCGGACCCGGGAGAACATCCCCGCACGCCCCGCGCAGCCGGGCTTCGCGGCGACGTCCGGCCCGATCGTGAACGTGTAGATCTCGGTGCTGCCGAAGTGGTTGACGAACGCGCGTGGGCCGACCTCCGCCACGAGCCGCTCGGCGAGCGCGGGCGTCATCGCCGCCCCGGCGTAGGCGAGGCGGTCGAGCGCGCGGGCCTCGGACAGGCTGCCGGTGCGCAGCAGCGACCAGAAGATCGTCGGCACCAGGTAGAGCGAGCTGACGTTCTCCTCGGTGATCAGCTCGATCGACTCCTCGGCGTCGAACGCGGGCTGCGCCACCCAGGTGCCGCCCACGACGATGCTGGTCAGGAGCGTGCGCAGGCCCATCGTGTGGAACATCGGCATCACGCCGAGCACCACCTCCCCCGCGCGCTGCTGGGTCTGCACGGCGTGGGCGACGGCGGCGGAGTGCTCGGCCCGGTGGGTGCGCGGCACGCCCTTCGGCCGCCCGGTGGTGCCGGACGTGTAGAGCATCACGCTCACGTCGGTCTCGGCGGGCCCCGTGGGGAGGGCGCCGTCGGGCTCGCGCTCGGCACGGGCGTCGACCTCGTCGACGGAGCGAACCGCCACCTCGCCTGCGGCCGCGGCGGCGCGCTCGGCGTTGGCCTCGTCGGCGACGAGCAGGCGGGCGGCGGAGTCGGACACGCAGTACCGCAGCTCGTCGGCCGAGAAGCGGGTGGACAGCGGCACCGAGACCGCGCCCAGCTTCTGCGCGGCCAGGTGCAGGCTTGCCAGCGGCTCGCCGCCGGTCAGGGCGAGCGCGACCCGGTCGCCGGGGCGCACACCGTCGGCGGCCAGCGCCCTGGCGAGCCGATCGGTGCGCGCGTCCCACTCGCGGTAGCTCAGGTGCCGTCCGCGGCCGCGGACGGCGGGCCGCTGCGGGTAGCGCTCGGCCGCCCATCGCAGAGCCGTGCCCAGATCCATCCGACCTCCCTCTACGCTCTGTTTCGGACGGTACTATCCGGACTTACCCTAGGCAAGGGTGAACCGTACGACTCGGACGGTGCTGGGGCTACGATCGACCATCCGGTCGGGGGAGGAGGAGCTGTGGGCGAGGTGCGGCTGTCCGCGACGTCCTACGTCGTGCTCGGGATGATCGCGCTGCGCGGGCCGTCCACGCCCTACGAGCTCAAGCGCGCCGTCGGGCACTCCGTGGGCTACTTCTGGCACTTCCCGCACGCCCAGCTCTACTCCGAGCCCGACCGCCTCGCCGGTCTCGGCCTGCTGGAGCTGACCGTCGAGGAGCGTGGGCGGCGGCGCAAGACCTACTCGCTCACGGACGCCGGCCGGGCCGCCCTGCAGGACTGGCTCGCCTCCCCCACCCACGAGCACTTCCAGATGCGCGACATCGCCGAGCTCAAGCTGTTCTTCAACGAGGCGGGGTCCCCGGAGAACGTCACGGCGCTCGCCCGCGACCAGATCAAGCAGCACGAGGAACGCATCGCGGTCTACGAGCAGATGGTCGAGCGGTTCGGCAGCGACCCCCACGCCCAGCCCCGGATGATCACCCTGGAGCTCGGGCTGGAGATGGAGCACGCGGCCCTGCGGTTCTGGTCGGCCCTCGCCGACGGCGACCTCGAGCGCCTCCGGGCGGCCCGCCGCCGCCTCGCCGAACCGCGCTGATCCGGGGCCGCCGCACCGCCGTCCCAGCGACGGACCGATGAGTTCTTGCCACATCCGCGGTCATCAAGGGCATAACACCCACGCCCGCGCTAGAAAGCAGGATGGCCATGACGACCGTCGACAACACCGGCACACGAGTGGTGATCCACGACCTCGTGCTGCTCCTGGCCCGCATCGGCCTCGGCATCCTCATGATCGGGCACGCCGCCCTCATGTACAACTTCGCCGGGAGCCTCGCCGGCGTCGGGGAGCTCTTCGCCCCGATGGGCATCCCGATCCCCGGGGTGCTCGGGCCGGCCAACGTCCTCTTCGAGTTCGTCGGCGGCATCGCCATGATCGTCGGCGTCGCGGTGCCGATCGTCGGCGTCATCATGGCGCTGAACATGGTGGGCGCGTGGGTGCTCGTGCACACCTCGCCCCTGTACTCCATGGACAACAACGGGCCCGAGCTGGTCATCGCCATCGCGCTGCTCAGCCTCGTGCTCGCCGTCACCGGCTCCGGCCGGTTCGGGCTCGACCACGTGCTCGGCACGCGCCGCCGGGCCCGGGTCGCGCAGTAACCCGCGCCGGGTCAGCCGGCGGCGAGCACCTCGTCGAGCACTCCGCGGCGCACGTCGGCCACGAGGTCGGCGAGCTGCGCGACGCTCATCTGGATGCGCTGGCCGAAGTCGTCGGTGACGACGACGCGCCGCTCCGGCGCCGCGGTGTCGTCGAGATAGAGCTCGGGGCAGCCGCAGTTGCACTGGCCGCAGAACGTGGCGATGTGGCGCATGACGGGTTGGTCGCCGGTCCGGGACACCCGGTTCCGCGGCCGACCCGATCGGGTGAGGGCGCGCCCGCGCTCAGGCGGGGTCGCGCGTCTCGGCCACGATCCACCGCAGGTACCCGGGGTGCCCGCCGGTGAGCGGTGTCGCGATCACGCACGGCACGTCGTCGGCGTGGTCGCGGTCGGCCCGCGCGACGATCTCCGGCACGAGCGACGCACGCGTGTGCAGCGCGACCCGCGCCGACCCGTGGTCCCAGATCCGGCCTTCCCACCGGTAGGTCACCTGAATCGGGTCGATCCGGTGCCCGCAGGCGACCACGCGGTCCTCGACGAGTTGCCTCGTCCACCCGGCGAGCCAGTCCGCGTCCTCGGCCGAGACGACGACCTCCACGCAGTCGGTACCCGGGTCCGTCACGACGCCTCCCTGCCGCTCGCGGTGCCGTCGCCGACGATATCGACCGCGCCGGACAACCGCTCCCGGCGACGTGTTGTGATCAAGGGATGTCCGAACGACGGACCGCCCTCGTGACCGGATCGACCAGCGGCATCAGCCGGGCCACGGCCGTCGCCCTCGCCCGGGACGGGTTGTTCGTCGTCGTCAGCGGCCGGGACGAGGACCGCGGGCGCGAGACCTGCGACCTGATCCGGGAGGCGGGCGGCGACTGCGCGCTGGTGCCCGCCGACCTGACCGACGTCGACTCCACGCAGGCGCTGGCCCGCGACGCCCTCGCCGCGGGGGCGGGCGGATCGACGTCCTGGTCAACAACGCCGGGGGCGGCCACTTCGACGACGGCAACCAGTTCAAGCCGACCGTTGCGGTGTCCCCCGGCGAGTTCGAGGCCCTCTTCGCGCTCAACGCCCGGGCGCCCTTCCTGCTCACCGCGGCGCGATCGTGAACGTCCTGGCGATCTCCGCCCACCGCGGCTTCCCCGGCGTGAGCGTCTTCGGCGGCGCAAAAGCCGCCGTCGCCGCGTTCACCCGCACGTGGGCGGCCGAATTCGCGCCCGCGGTGCGCGTGAACGCCGTCGACCTGGGCACCGTTCGCACCCCGTTGCACGCCGGGCACGAGGAGGTGGCCGCCGTCATCGCCTTCCTGGCCTCCGACGCGGCGTCCTACGTCAACGGGGCCGTCGTGTCGGTGGACGGCGGCAAGTTCAGCACGTTCTGAGCGGTCCCGATCGGGCGGCCCCGCGGTCCCCCGTGTGCCAGCAAGGTGGCTTTACTGGCGTAATGCGCCAGTATGGCCACCTTGCTGGCACACGGTCGGGCGTCACCCGCCGCCGTCGTCGCGGCGCAGGAAGTCGCGGGCGCCCCGCAGCGGGGTGCGCAACATGCGGCGGGTCCGCGTGCAGTCCAGGCGGACGTCGAGCGGTGCCGGCGGCCCAGTGTCGGCGCAGCGGCCGGGGGTGAGCGCGGCGGCGTCCAGCCCGTCTCGGTGGGCGATCAGCACCCCGAGCTCGTACCGGTTGAGCGCATCCGGCCCCGCGAGGTGGCACACGCCCGCGTGATCGGAGGCTGCCAGCTCCAGGAGGGCCGCGGCGAGGTCGGCCACGTGCACGGGGCACCGGACCACGTCGGTGAACAGCACGCCGTCGCGTCGCCCGCTCGCGAGGTCGTGGACCATCGCCTCGTGCGGCGAGTCCCCACCACCGATGATCAGCGAGGTGCGGGCGATCACCGCGGCCGGCGCGAGGAGGCGGATGGCCGTCTCGGCCGCCGCCTTCGCCGCCCCGTAGGGCGTGATCGGGTCCGGCACGGCCGACTCGTCGTAGTGGACGTCCGCCCCCGAGAACACGGCGTCGCTGGACACGTGCACCAGTCGCGCCCCGTGCCGGGTGGCGGCCATCGCCACGCGGACCGCACCGTCGGCCGTGGTCGCCCAGTCCGCCTTGCGGTAGGCGGCGTTGATCACGACGTCGGGCCGGGTCTCCCCCACCGCCGCTGCGATCTCCTCGTCGTGGCGCAGGTCCACCCGCCGCCAGGCGACCCCCGGGACGTCGGCGGGCCGGGTCGCGAACGTCGCCGTGACGCGGTGCCCGGCCGCCACCGCCTGCCAAGCCAGCTCCCGGCCGAGGAAGCCGCTGCCACCCACGAGCAGGATGTCCATGATCGGGCACGGTAGCCCGCGACAGCGGCGGGTTCGGCTGAACGCCGAACCTTGCTTGATCACAAGATCGGCGCGTTTCCCGACGGGGGTGTCGGATTTCGTTCCCGACCGGTGATCATGGAGCGGGGCGTGGGGCGGACGAGCTGGCCTGTAAGCCGGATCCTGTTCCCGGGCGCCTTGCGGCGCACCGTTCGGCGACCATCCATCTAGGCCCGCCGTCACCGGCGGGCTCGAGCGGTCTACCCGCAGGCTCGGACGGGCCGCCCTCGAACGCCTGCGCAGCTCCCGCGAGCGGGAGCCTCTTGACCTTGCTCCGGGTGGGGTTTACCGAGCCACCCCGGTCACCCGGGGTGCTGGTGGTCTCTTACACCACCGTTTCACCCTTACCCCGCGCTGGCTGCGCGAGGCGGTCTGTTCTCTGTGGCACTTTCCCGCGGGTCGCCCCGGGTTGCTGTTGGCAACCACCCTGCCCTGCGGAGTCCGGACTTTCCTCGGCGACGGTTACCCGTCGACGCGGCCGCCCGGCCAGCTCGTCCGCGTTTCGATCCTACCCGGGGCGGTTCAGGTCCAGCGGTGCGCCACGTCGACGACGACCTTGGAGCCCTCGACGAACACGCGGAACGGGAGCCGGGCGCGCACACCGACGCCGAAGGTGGTGCTGCCCTCGAAGCTGCCGGCGTAGACGACGGAGCGCAGGGTGTCGTAGCCGCCGACGTCGGCGACGGGCCGCCCGGCAGTGGGTGGGGGGACGATCGTGGGCGTGCCGGTGGTGTCGTCGTAGGCGGGGTGGTGCACGGCCACGAGCAGCCGCGCACCGCCGGGCACGTCGACGACGGTGCCGGAACCGTCCTGGGTCACCTCGTCGACGTACTCCACGCGGTAGCCGGCGGCCGGGCCGCCGAGGTCGAACACGACGCGGTCGAAGCAGTCGTGGCGGCCGGTGCGCACGGCGGTCAGCGGTGGGCGGCCCTGCGCGTCGACCCGCTCCCCCGTGCTGCCCCACGGCGTGTCGCAGGACGTCGCGGCGACGGGGACCGGTGTGGGGGCCGTGGCGGCCACGACGGGCAGCGCGACGGCGGTGACGGCGAGCAGGACGGTCAGCAGGTGCCGGAGAGTGCGGGACATGGCGGCCTCCTCGAAGCTCATACCTGAAGACGTGCCGCCGGGCTCTCAGGTTGCTTCGCGCTCCTCCTCGGAGTCGCGCACCGCGCCGCACCGCCAGCAGCGGTCGGTGGCGCCCTCGCTGGGCATGGCCCCGCACTCGGGGCACAGCATGCCGAGCCAGCACACCGCGTCGCCGGTCTCCTCGCCGTCGCTCACGCCCCCATCCTGCGCCCGGACGGGTGGCGTTTGCCACGCGTGACGCGGACCGCGCAACGCCGGTTCGGCTGCGGCGCGCAACTACCGTGGTTTCGTGATCGATACGTCGCCGGGCACGCTCGCGTTCCTCGTCGTCGCGGGCCTGGTGGCGGGTGCTGTGAACGCGGCGGCGGGCGGCGGTTCGCTGCTGGTGTTCCCGTCGCTCCTGGCGGTGGGGCTGCCGCCGCTCTCGGCCAACGTCACGAACTCGATCGCGCAGTGGCCCGGCTACCTCGGGATCATCGCCGGTGCCCGGCACGACCTGCGCGGCCAGGGCCGGCGCATCCTGCTCACGTCGGCGGTGTCGGTCGTCGGCTCGGCGATCGGCTGCGCGCTGCTGCTGGTGCTGCCCAGCGCGGTGTTCGACGCGGTCGTGCCGGTGCTGGTGCTGCTGGCGAGCGCGGTCTTCGCCCTCCAGCCGCTGATCCGGCGCTGGACCGCGCCGACGCCGGGTGCGCCGGACCGGATCGGCACCCTCCTGCCCAGCGTGTTCCTCGCCGCGATCTACGGGGGCTACTTCGGCGGGGCGCTCGGCGTCATCCTGATCGCGACGCTCTCGCTGTTCGCGCACGACTCGCTCGTGCGCCTCAACGCACTCAAGGGGTTGTTGTCGCTGGTGGTGGCCACGGTCACCGTCGTCTACTTCGCGATCGGTGCCCCCGTGCACTGGCCCGCGGTGGCGGTGCTGGCGCCCACCACGCTCATCGGCGGGTACGTGGGGGCGCGCATCGCCCGCCGCTCCCCGGAAGCCGTGCTGCGCGCCGCGGTGGTGCTGCTCGGCACGGCCGTCGGGATCTACCTGCTCGTGTCGGGTTGACGGACCGGCGCCGCGGCGCGACGCTCCCCGTCCGCCACCGGTACGAGGAGGCCCCACCGCGGTGAAGTACGTCGTCCTGATCTACAGCAACGCCGAGTCGAGGAAGCTCTGGGAGCAGTTCTCCGCGGCGGAGCGCGGTGCGGGCCTCGACCAGTACGCGCAGTTCGACGCGGAGCTGGAGGCGTCCGGCGAGCTCGTGGTCTCCCAGGCGCTGGCCGACCCCTCCACCGCGAGGCGGGTCCACGTCGACGCGGGCCGGACGTTCACGACCGACGGCCCGTTCGCCGAGGCGAAGGAGCACCTCGCCGGGTTCTACCTGCTCGACGTCGTGAGCGAGGCACGGGCGATCGAGATCGCGGCCCGGCTCCCGGAGGCCGGGCTCGGCCTCGTCGAGGTGCGACCGGCGCGCAGCCTGGACCTCGCCGAGTGGTGACGCCCGCGGACGTCGGACGGCTCGTGCGGGAGCTCGCACCGCAGGTGCTCGTCGCCGTCGTCCGCCGCCACGGCGGGTTCGACACCTGCGAGGACGCCGTGCAGGAGGCGTTGCTCGCCGCCGCCGTCCAGTGGCCGGCGCAGGGGCTGCCTGCCGACCCGAAGGCCTGGCTGATCACCACGGCGTCCCGGCGCCGCATCGAGATGTGGCGGTCGGAGACGGCGCGGCAGCGACGGGAGGAGACCGTCTCCGCGCTGACGCCGCCCCCGCCCGACGCGGTGCCCGCGGTGGACGACTCGCTCACGCTCCTGCTGCTGTGCTGCCACCCCGCGCTCACCCCGGAGTCGCAGGTGGCGCTGACGCTGCGGGCCGTCGGCGGGCTCACCACGGCCGAGATCGCCCGCGCGTTCCTGGTGCCGGAGGCGACCCTCGCCCAGCGGATCAGCCGGGCGAAGGCGCGGATCACGGCCGCGGGCGCGCAGTTCCGGATGCCGGGGCCCGTTGAGCTTCCCGAGCGGATCGCCGCGGTGCTGCACGTCCTCTACCTGATCTTCAACGAGGGCTACACGGCCGGCTCCGGTGCGGACCTGAACCGCGTGGAGCTCAGCGCGGAGGCGGTCCGGCTCACCCGGCAGCTGCACGCCGAGTTGCCCGCGGACGGCGAGGTCGGTGGGCTGCTGGCGCTCATGCTGCTGACGGACGCGCGCCGCCCCGCGCGCACCGCGGCCGACGGCAGCCTGGTGCCGCTCGCCGAGCAGGACCGGAGCGCGTGGGACGCCGCGGCGATCGCCGAGGGCACCGCGCTGATCAGCGAGTGCCTCGCCACCGCGCCGATCGGCCCCTACCAGCTGCAGGCCGCGATCGCCGCGGTGCACGACGAGGCGGCGCGCGCCGAGGACACCGACTGGCCGCAGATCCTGGCGCTCTACAACCACCTGCAGGTCCTCACGCCCGGCCCGATGGTCACGCTGAACCGGGTCGTCGCCGTCTCGGAGGTGCACGGCCCACGGGCCGCGCTCGAACAGCTCACGGCCGCGGCCGCCGATCCTGCGCTGACCGGGCACCACCGCCTGCACGCCGTGCGCGCCCACCTCCTGGAGGCGGCGGGCGACGCCGACGCCGCGGCCGTGGAGTACCGGTGGGCGGCCCGCGGCACGCTCAGTGCGCCGGAACAGCGCTACCTCGAGGCGCGGGCCGCGCGGCTCGCTCACTGATCAGCACGGCTGCCGCGGCGATCGCCACGCCGGCGGTGGCGCCGTGCACCCCGTAGGCCACAGCCGCGGGCCCGCCGTTGGCGAGCACGATCAGGGCGTCGCCGAGCGGGATGAAGCTGGCGGCCAGCGTGACCCACCCGAGTACCCGGGGCAGGCGCAGCGCGAGCAGGGTCAGCAGGATCAGCCCGCTCCCGATGTCCCGCACCCCCTTGACCGCGAGGAACGGGTCGTCGCCCGCCGGGACCACCCCGAAGGCCGCCCCGGCCCCGGCCGGATCCAGCAGGAACCGCACCCCGATCGCGATGATCCCGACCCCGATGACCCCCACGGCGGCGAGCGCCGTCCGCTGCATCCACATGCGCTTCTCCTGTCAGTGCTAGCTTCTCTGTCGAGACTAGACGAGCGGAGACAGAATGTCTAGCAACGCTAGGATCTGCACATGGGCACGACAGCCTCCCAGCGGGAACGGCAGCGCGCCGAGCGCCATCGCCTGATCGTCGACACCGCGCGCGAGCTCGCCGAGACCTCCGGCTGGGACGCCGTCACCAGCCGCAGGCTCGCCGAGCGGATCGAGTACAGCCAGCTGGTGCTCTACAGCCACTTCAGCGGCAAGGACTCCATCGTCAGGGCGATGGCGCTGCAGGGGTCCGAGGAGCTGGCCCCGCTCATGCGGGAGCGCGTGGCCGCGGAGCCGTCGGCGTTGACCGCCACGGCAGCCGCGTACGTCGAGTTCGCGTCCCGCCATCTCGCGCTCCACGACGCGATGTTCCAGCTCACCACCGAGTACCCGTTCGCAGACGAGGCGTCACCGCCCGCGCTGCACGAGGGGTTCGGCCTCCTGCGTGACGCGCTCGCCGCCGCCACCGGGCCCGACGACATCGACCTGCGCACCGAGCTGTTCTGGAGCGCGCTGCACGGCCTCGTCACCCTCACCCGCAGCGGCCGGCTCCCCGCCGAGGCGCACGAGGAGCGGCTCGCGCTGCTCGTCGCCCAGCTCAGCGCGGGGCAGGGTGGTGGCTCGTGTCGTTGACGAGCCGCACGCTCGCGCCGCCGTCGGGGTAGAAGTCGGCGATCGACAGCGCGGCGAGGTCCAGGTGCAGCCGGTACAGCACGCCGGGGCCGCCCTGCAGGGCGTCGCGCAGCAGCATCTTGATCGGGGTGACGTGCGAGACCACCACGAGCGTGGCGCCCGGCCAGTCGCTCAGGAGGTCGGCGAGCTCGGCCTCCACCCGCCTGCCGACGGCCGCGAAGCTCTCCCCTCCCGGCGGGGCGACGTCCTCGGAGCCGAGCCACTCCGCGTGCAGCTCGGGATCGCGGGCCTTCGCCTCCGGGAACGTGAGGCCCTCCCACTCGCCGAAGTCGGTCTCGATCAACCGCTGCCGCACCACCAGCGGGGCGCCGGTCGACGCCGCCACCGCCTCGGCGGTCTGGCGGGCGCGACGCAGCGGCGACGTGAGGACGGCGGACACCCCGGGCGTCCCGGCGAGCCGGGACGCCGCGCCGGCCGCCTGGGCGAGCCCGAGCGGCGTGAGCTCGGGATCACCGTGCCCGGAGTAGCGCCGCTGCACCGACAGCGCCGTCTGCCCGTGGCGCAGCAGCAACAACCGGGTGGGCGTGCCGGTCTGCCCGGTCCAGGACGCAACCCCGCCCGCGTGGGTCACCGATCCGCGGCCTGGGAGTCCATCGCCTGGTTGGCGAGCGCGTCGGCCCGGGAGTTGCGCAGCCGCGGGATCCACTGGAACCGCACCGAGCCGATCTCCCGGACCAGTTCGGAGGCCTCCTCGGCGAGCGGCCGCATCGCGGGGTGCTTGATCTTCCAGCGGCCGCACATCTGCTCGACCACCAGCTTCGAGTCCATCCGGACCTCGACGTCGGTGGCCCCGAGCTCGGCCGCCGCGCGCAGACCCGCGATCAAACCGCGGTACTCGGCCACGTTGTTCGTGGTGACGCCGAGGCCCTCGGCCCGCTCGACCAGGACCTCGTCGGTGTCGGGGTCCAGCACGACCGCGCCGTAACCCGCGGGCCCCGGGTTGCCGCGGGATCCCCCGTCGGCCTCGACGACGACCTTCACAGCCCCGACGCCTCCGTGCGCACCAGGATCACGCCGCACTCCTCGCAGTGCACGATGTCGTCGGCCGGGGCGGCCTTCAGCTCGGCGAGCGCGGTGCGGTCGAGCTCCAGCCGGCACGCCTGGCAGCGGCGCGCCACGAGCGCGGCCGCCCCCACCCCGCGCTGCTCGCGGCGGCGCTCGTAGACGGCGACGACGTCGGCGGGCAGCGTGGCGAGGACCTCCTCGCGGGCGCGACGGCGGCCGGCCTCGGACGTGTCGATGTCGACGAGCGCGTTGTCACGGCGCTCGGTGACGGCGGAGAGCTCCTGCTCGGCGGTGGCCAGCACGACACGGGAGTGCTCCACGTCCGCCCCCACGGCCTCGCGCTGCTCCATGATCTCGAGCTGCTCGTCCTCGAGCACACTCTGCCTGCGCGCGAGCGTCTCCAGTTCGTGCTGCAGGTCGGCGGCCTGCTTCGCGCTGATCCCGGCCCCCGCGAGCAGCTGGTTGTCGCGCTCGGTGCGGGCGCGCACCCCCTCCACGTCGCGTTCGATGCGGCGGATGTCGCGGTCGAGGTCGCCCGCGGCGGTCTCGACCTCCACCAGCTTGTCCTTGGCCTCGCGGACGGCCGTCTCGGCGGCGGTCAGCTCGGCGTGCTCGGGGAGGTTACGGCGGCGGTGGGCGAGCCGCGACAGCTCGGCGTCGACCTCAGCCAGGTCGAGCAGGCGGCGCTGGACGGCGGGGTCGGCTTTCACGGGTGAGTCCTTCCGGGCGAATGCGAACCCCGACGCTACCGCCCCGCCTCGCGCCCGCGGCGGGAGGCGTGGTTCGTGGGTCCCCGGAGTTCAGGAAAGCCACATTCAGGGCCGCTGCGGCCTTGAATGTGGCTTTCCTGAACCTCGGGCGGCAGCGGCGCCGTGTACAGCTCAGGTCGGGACGCCGTCAGCAGGCGGCGCCGATGCTCCAGGGATCGGTGCGTGCCGTGGACACCTCGACCGCGACCCGGTCGCCGAGCGCGGCGCGCACCACGCCGGCCGCCTGCGCGCACCACGGCCACTCCGACGCCCAGTGCGCCACGTCCACGAGCGCCGGGGTCGGGCCGCCCACGGTGCCGGCGAGCAGGTGCTCCGACGCCGGGTGGTGGCGCAGGTCGGCGGTGACGTACGCGTCGACCCCCGCGCGGGTGGCCGCCCCCAGCGCGGAATCGCCCGCACCGCCGCAGACCGCGACCGAGTGGATCGGCCGGTCCGGGTCGCCGGCGGCGCGCACCCCCCACGCCGTGGCGGGCAGGGCCGCGCGCACCCGGTCGGCGAACGCCGAGAGCGGCTCGGGGCCGGGCAGCGTGCCGACCCTCCCGAGCCCGCGCGACGACGGCACCTCGGCCATCTCGAACAGGTCGAACGCGGGTTCCTCGTAGGGGTGCGCGGCCCGCAGCGCGGCCACGACGGCCGCCCGACGCCCGCGGGGCAGCACCATCTCGAGCTTGGTCTCGGCGACCCGTTCGAGCTTCCCGACGGTGCCGATCGTCGGGTGGGCACCGTCGAGCGGCTTGAACTGGCCGGTGCCCGCGGTGGCGAACGAGCAGTGGCTGTAGTCGCCGATGCGGCCCGCGCCCGCCGCCGACAGCGCCTCGTGCACCTCGGTGATCGCCGGACCGGTCGGCACGAACGTCACGATCTTGTCCAGCGGCTCGGCGGGCGCGCCGACCAGCGGGCCGGTGACGTCCAGGCCGATCGCGGCGGCGAGCGCGTCGGAGACGCCGGGGTCGGCGGAGTCGGCGTTCGTGTGAGCGGTGAACAGCGCGGTGCCGCCGCGGATCAGCCGGTGCAGCAGGGCACCCTTCGGAGTGTCCGCCCCGACGCCGTGCACACCGCGCAGCAGCAGCGGGTGGTGCGTGACGAGCAGCTGGTGGCGCCCGAGCGCCTCGTCGACGGTCTCGGGCACCGGGTCCACGGCCACCAGCACGGACGACACCTCCTCCGCCGGGTCGCCGCAGACCAGCCCGACGGCGTCCCAGTCGGCGGCGAGGGCGGGCGGGTAGGCGGCCTCCAGCGCGGCGACGACCTCGCCGACGGTGGCGGTCACGCCGCCACCGCCTCGAGCGCGTCGGCGAGCGCGGCCACCAGCCGGTCGACCTGGTTCGCGGGGCGCACGGCCACCCGGACGTGGTCGGGCCCGAGCCCGGGGAAGGTGTCCCCGCGGCGCACCGCGACCCCGGCCGCGCGCACGGCGGCCCGCACCCGCTCGCCCTGCCCGTCGGGCAACCGCAGCAGCAGGTAGGGCGCGGTGCCGGGCAGCACCCGGACGCCCGGAAGGCCCGCCAGCCGCTCCGCCTGCTCCGCCCGCGCCGTGGCCAGGCGCTCGGCCGCCCGCCGCGACTCCTCCACCGCCGCGGGCATCGAGCACGCGATCACGGCCTCCAACGCGAGCGTCGAGACCGGCCACTGCGGGCGCGGGGCGGCGAGCCGGGCGAGCAGCTCGGGGTCGCCCAGCGCGTACCCCGCGCGCAGCCCGGCGAGCGCCCACGTCTTGGTGAGGCTGCGGAACACGAGCAGGCCCGGCACGTCCGCGGCCCCGGCGAGCGACTCGGCCTCGCCCGGCACGGCGTCGGCGAACGCCTCGTCCACGAGCAGCACGCGGCCCGGCGCGGCGAGCGCCCGGACGTCGACGGCCGGGTGCAGCACCCCCGTCGGGTTGGTCGGGTTCCCGATCACCACGAGATCGGCCTCCGCGGGCACGGCGTCGGGGTGCAGCCGGTGGCCGTCGGCCTCGTCGGTGACCACGTGCACGACGTCGACGCCCGCCGCCCGCAACGCCGCCTCCGGCTCGGTGAAACCTGGGTGCACGACGGCGGCCAGCCGTGGCCGCAGCGCCGGGAGCAGCGCGAACCCCTCAGCGCTGCCCGCCAGCACGAGCACCTCGTCCGGACGACGGTCGTGCCGCGCCGCCACCGCCTCACGCGCCTGCTCGTCGTGGGCCGCGGCCGGGTAGCGCCCGATCCCGTCCAGCGCGACGACGAGCCGGTCCCGCAGCCACGGCGGCGGCGCACTCCCCTGGACGTTCACGGCGAAGTCGAGCAATCCGGGGGCCGCGTCGACGTCCCCGTGGTGCCGCAAGGACGCAAGATCCATGGGCGGAAGCCTACGGCGGCCCCTGCGCCCCGCTCGGGACGGAGTCGGGCGTGCGCGAGACTGGCCACGTGCCCTCCGAGTCCAAGAGTCTGTCCGTGGTGTTCGTCTGCACCGGCAACATCTGCCGGTCGCCGATCGCGGAGAAGGTGTTCGTCCACGAGCTGGAACGCGCCGGGCTGGCCGACGCCGTGCACGTCACCAGCGCGGGTACCGGGAGCTGGCACATCGGGTCGCCCGCCGACGAGCGGGCAGTGGCCACGCTGCTCGCCGCGGGCTACAAGACCGAGCACGTGGCCCGCCAGGTCGACGCCGAGCAGCTCGAGGCCGACCTGATCGTGGCGCTCGACCGGTCACACGAACGCGCGCTGCGGTCAATGGTGTCCGACCCGGACCGCGTGCGGCTCCTGCGCTCGTTCGACCCGGACGCGCCGCCCCACGCCGAGGTGCCCGACCCCTACTACGGCGACGACGACGGCTTCACCGAGGTGCTGGAGATGGTCCGGGCGGCCATGCCGGGGATGATCGCGTGGGTGCGCGAGAACATCTGACCGTCCTCGGCGCCGCCGTCCGCGACCGCGTGCCGCTCGGCGGCGGGGCCGCGCGCGTCACCCTGGCCGACGGGCGCACCGTCGTCGTCAAGGACGGGGACCCCGCGGGGATCGCAGCTGAGGCGGCGGGGCTGCGGTGGCTCGCCGCGGCGGGCGGCGCGCCCGTGCCCGCCGTCCTGGCCGCCGACGACGGCCGGCTGGTCACCGAGCTCGTGCCGGACGGCGCCCCCACGGCCCGCGCGGCCGAGGAGTTCGGACGCGCGCTGGCCCGCACGCACGAGGCGGGCGCGCCCGCGTTCGGCGCCGCGCCCCCGGGCGGTCCCACCGACGCCCGCATCGGCGCCGCCCCCATGCGCAACGCGCCCGCGCCGAGCTGGCCGGAGTGGTACGCCGCCGACCGGCTCCTGCCCTACCTGCGCACCGCCCGCGACGCGGGCACCCTCCCGGCCGAGGCGGCACGCGCCGTCGAGGCCGTGGCCGAACGGCTGCCCGACCTCGCCGGGCCCGCGGAACCCCCGGCCCGGCTGCACGGCGACCTGTGGTCGGGCAACGTGCTGTGGTCGCCCGCGGGTGCCGTGCTCATCGACCCGGCGGCCCACGGCGGGCACCGGGAGACCGACCTCGCGATGCTGGCCCTGTTCGGTTGCCCGCACCTACCCACCGTGCTCGCCGCGTACGACGAGGCCGCGCCCCTGGCCGCCGGGTGGCGCGAGCGGGTGCCGCTGCACCAGCTGTTCCCGCTGCTCGTGCACGTGGTGCTGTTCGGTGGCGGTTACGCCGCCCAGGCGGCACACGCGGCCCGCGCGGCGCTGGCCGCCGCCTGACGCCCTGTGGATGCTCGTGGCCGTCCTCAACGCCAGTCGTCGAGCAGGCGGACGTCCTCGCGGTCGTAGCCGGGTTCGTTGGGGCGATGCATCGTGATCCCCGGGCTGTCGGTGCGGAAGCCCGCCGCGAGCAGCTGCCGGTACGCCTCGTGCCGCGCGGTGTTCACCCCCAGCGCGAGCCGGACCGCACCGGCCGCCGTGGCGAAGCCCTGGCACGCCGCGAGCAGCGAGTCGAACGCCTGCGCCGCCCCCGGGCCCGGCCGCACCGCGCCGAACTTCACGTACGCGACACCGCTGCCCGCCTCGGTGCCGGGCCCCACGTGGCAGACGGCGAAGCCCCGCGGCGCGTCCGGTTCGCCGATCAGCACGACGTCACCCAGGCCCTGCTCGAGCACGGCGTCGATCTCGCCGCCGACGTCCAGGCCGGGGTGGATCTCGTCGGTGACGGCGGCACAGCCGGCCACGAGCGCGTCGCGGTCGGCGGGCGCCACCGCCGACAGCCGCCAGCCCAGCTCCTGCTCGTTCCCGGTCAACGGCTTCGACATGATCGCGGTGAGGAACCGCGGCCAGAAGCCGAACCGCTGGTAGAAGCCGTGGTGCTGCGGGCTCTGCGCGAACGTGAAGAGACCCTGGTGGCCCGTCTCCCAGCCGTCGAGCACGTCGACGGCGGCCGCGACGAGCCGGGTGCCGATCCCCTGCCCCCACAGCTTCGGCGCCACCGACAACGGCCCGAAGTACGCGACGCTCCCCCAGCGCGTGACCACCGTCGACCCGGCCATCTCGCCGTCGACGTACGCCGCGAGCACCGTGGTGTGCCGCGCCCGGAACCGGGTGCGCAGGAGCTCGGTGTCCCGGTGCACCCCGGCGCCGAGGACGGTGCTGAAAGCGTCGCGGAACACGTCGTCCGCCGCGTCCACGTCGGACGCCTCCAGCCGCCGAACCTCGTAGTCCACGGGGGAAGGATGCCGTGCCACTGCACCGAACGGACGGCGGGGCTGCTCCGGATCGCCAGGCCCGCGGTATTCGTACGTTCGAACGCGGGACTCGCGCTCCGAAACGGGAGACTCGCGCTTCTGGGGGCGGGTCACGAGAGGGCGACGAGCTCGGCCAGGGCCTCCTCGACGAAGCCGGCGAGGACGTCGACGTCGGGCAGGGCGTCGCGGTCGGCGGTGAAGCCGTAGTGGACGCCGTCGGTGTAGGACGTGATGCCGATCGCGACGGCCTGGCCGCCCCCGAGGGGCACCACCGGGTACATGTCGAGCATCCGCGCGCCCATCGCGTAGAGCGGGCGGGGCGGGCCGGGCACGTTGGTGACGAGCACGTTGTAGAAGTTGCTCGAGTACTGGCTGGCCAGCCGCGCGCCCAGGCTGTGCACGATCGGCGGGGCGAGCCCCACGAGGCGCATCAGGGTCGCGGCGCCCACCGCCTGCCCACTGCGCTTGTGCACCTCCATCGCGTCGCGCAGCACCCCGAGCCGCACCAGCGGGTCGTCCTCGGCGACAGGGAGGTCGACGAGGTAGGCGGAGATGCTGTTGCCTGCGCGGACGCCGCTGCCGCGGGTGCGGGCGCGCACGCTGACCGGCACCATCGCGCGGACGGCGGTGTCGGCCGTGAGGGGTTCCCCGCGGCTGATCAGCCACCGGCGCAGGGCACCGGTGACCACGGCGAGCACGACGTCGTTGACCGTGCCGCCGTGCGCCTTGCGGACGGCCCGGTGCTCGGCGAGTGCGGTGCGGGCCATGCCGTAGCGCCGCTGCTGGCCGGTGGCGGCGTTGAGCGGCTGCACCGGCCGGACGGTGGCGGCGCTGCGGCCCGCGGCGAGCACGCCCTCGACGGTCCGGCCGACCACCGACGCGGCCTCGCGGACATCGGTGAGCGCCCGGCCCGCGACGTCGAGCACGTCCCGGGGCCTGCGCAGCGCCTGGGCGGCCGCGGAGGCGGCCAGCTCCAGCCCGGACGGCTCGGGCGCGGGCTCCCAGTGGTCGTCCGGGGTGTCGCGCGGCTGCGGGGTGAGGTCGAGCAGCACCGCACCGATGTCCATGGAGGCGAGCCCGTCGACCATGGCGTGGTGGGTCTTGGTGACCACGGCGAAGCGGCCGTCGGCGAGCCCCTCCACCAGGTAGACCTCCCACAGCGGCCGCGACCGGTCGAGCTGGCGGGCGAGCAGCCGCCCGACGAGCTCGAGCAGCTCCTCCTCGGTGCCCGGCGCGGGCAGCGCCGAGCGCCGGACGTGGAACGCCAGGTCGAAGTCGGGGTCGTCCACCCAGACGGGCAGCCCCAGCCCGCCCGGCACCGCGCGCACCTTCTGCCGGTACCGCGGCACGAGCGCGAGCCTGCGCCCGATGAGCGCGGTGAACGCGTCCGGGTCGAACGGCCCGTCCTGCGGCGGCGCGAACGTCATGACGGCACCGACGTGCATCGCAGCCGTCCGGTGCTCGGCGAACAGGAAGGACGCGTCGAGCGGGGAGAGGCGGTCGACCACCCCGCCATTGTCCCGATTCCGACCTCGTGAGTGGTTACGCGCGCTGGAGCACTCGTTTCCACTCACGGGTGCAGTTGTTACCAGCCCCGCAACGGGAACCCGGAACGCCCGCGGTCACCGAGCTTGACCCCGAGCACCTGGTGGAGCTGGATGTTGTCGCGCTCGAACCCGAGGCGGCTGGCCGCCATGTACAGCCGCCAGACACGGGCGCGCCCGAGACCGACCTCGCCGACGGCCTCCTCCCAGTGCTCCTCCAGGTTCTCGCACCACCCCTTGAGCGTGAGCGCGTAGTGCTCGCGCAGGTTCTCCTCGTGCCGCACCTCGAACCCGCTGTCGTTCATCACCGAGATCAGGTGCCCGACCGGCTCCAGCTGCCCGTCCGGGAACACGTAGCGGGCGATGAACGGGTCGAGCCGGCGCGTCAGCGGGGTGTGCGGCTGGGTGATGCAGTGGTTGAGCAGCCGGCCCTCCGGCTTGAGCCGCTCGTACAGCGACGTGAAGTAACCCGGCAGGTTGGCCTTGCCGATGTGCTCGGTGAGCCCGATCGAGCTGATCGCGTCGAACTCCGACTCGGGCGCGTCGCGGTAGTCGAGGTGGCGCACCTCGGCGAGGTCACCGAGGCCGCGGCGCTCGATCTCGGCCTGCGCCCACTCGGCCTGGTTGCGCGAGAGCGTGACGCCCAGCGCCTTGACGCCGTGCTCCGCGGCGGCGTGCATGACCATGCCGCCCCAGCCGCAGCCGACGTCGAGCAGCCGCATGCCCGGCTTCAGCGCGAGCTTCTGCGCCACCAGCTCGTGCTTGGCGGCCTGCGCCTCCTCCAGCGTGGCGTCCTTCGTGGGGAACACCGCGCACGTGTAGGCCATCGAGGGCCCGAGCACCCACTCGTAGAAGCGGTTGGAGACGTCGTAGTGGTGCGAGATCACCTTGCTGTCGCGGAACTTCGAGTGCAGCCGGCCCCGCGGGCGGTACTCGAGCTCCGGGATGGGCTGGCGATGACGCAGCCACACCGGGAACAGCTTGCGCGCGAGGTCGAGCTGCTCCTTGCGCGTGAGGTCGTGCAGCGTGAGGTCGGCCATGGCGTTCAGCACGTCGTAGACGTCACCGTCGACCTCGATCTCGCCCGTGACGTACGCGCGGGCCAGCCCGAGCGTGCCCGGCGCCGTGGCGAGCCGGGCGAGCGCGCGCGGTGTGACGACCTTCAGCGCGACGTCGGAGTGGTCGGGCCCGGCTTTGCTGCCGTCGTAGGCCACCACCCGGATCGGCACGTCCTGGCCGAGGACATCTGAGATCAGCTCCGCCACCTGCATGACAGCCCCCTTTTCACCTGGTGACCTTGGAGTACAGATCGGGCTGCCTCCCGTGCGGGTCGTAGCGCGCCTTGAGCGCGCGGTAGGCGGGCCCGTTGTAGTGCTTCCAGAACTCACCTTCGTCGTAGTGCACCGTGGAATACAGCGACTTGTGGCCGCCGAGGTCGGCCACGAGCTCCTCGATCCGGCGGTTGTGCGCGTCCGGACGCCCCGGAACCTCGGGCACGCTCGACCAGAACCCCACGTTGACGTACAGCTCACCCGGCTGCATCGGGTACAGCGGCCAGGTGCGCTCGCCGCGCAGCCGCAGCGGGCACAGCCACACCGGGCGGATGCCGATGTCGCGGTGGAACGCATCGACGAACTCGGCGAGCCGCTCGACCGGGATCTCGACGTCCTGGATCACGGGCTCCTCCTGCGGCGTGCGTGTGACGCGGTGCGCGAGCCGGGAGAAGCCGTGGCGCCGGTCGAGGGCCACGATGCGGCGGTAGACGTCCGAGCGGCGGAAGCGGCGCGGCCAGAACCGGCGCACCACCGGGTGCTGCACGCCGAGCGCGCGCGAGCACCAGAACCAGTCGGTGTCCCAGCGCCAGATGTAGTCGTGCACGGTGAGCACGTCCGAGGTGCGCTCGCGCACGGAGCGGTAGAAGATCTGCTGGCCGGTGTAGTCGCTGACCCCCTGCCCCGGGTCCTCGGTGAACGTGCCGAGCGTGAGGTACTGCTCCCCCGGCTCGAACACCGTGCCGTCCACGAAGTCGGGCCCGTCCGGGCCGCAGACCTCGGTGATGACGGCGGCCAGGTCGGCCGTGGCCACCCGCCGGTGCTCGAGCCGGACGTACGGGGAGACCGGCTGCAGCTCGATCTTCAGCCGCAGCGCGTAGCCGAGGGTGCCGTAGGAGTTCGGGAAGCCCGCGAAGAGGTCGGCGTGCTCACCGTCGGGCGTGGCCGTGACGAGCTCGCCCTCCGGGGTGAGGACGTCCATCTCCAGCACCGACTCGTGCGGCAGCCCGTGCCGGAACGACGTGGACTCGATGCCGAGCCCGGTGACGGCGCCGCCCAGCGTGATGGTCTTGAGCTGGGGCACCACCAGCGGCATCAGCCGGTGCGGCAGGGTGGCCTCGACCAGGTCCTCGTAGGTGCACATGCCCTGCACGTCGGCGGTGCGCGCCACGTCGTCCACCGAGATCACGCCGGCCAGCGCCGACGCGTCGAGGGTGCCGACGGGTGCGGTGTCGCCGAAGCGGAACAGGTTCGAGGTCTTCTTGGCCAGACGCACCCTCGTGTTCGGCGGCAGCGCCCGGTACCGCCCGACCAGATCGGCCACCGCTGCGTCGTGCCGGCTGGGCGTCAAGGTCATGTACTGGACGGTAGTCCGCTTACCTGGCCTCGCCCAACCCCTTGACCTGCACCGTTCCTCACACCGTCCGGATCGCCCCGAAGTGGGTGATCCGGATCAGCCGTGGTCGGAGAGGAACTCGTCCAGCGCAGGCCACGTGGTGGTGCGCGCACCCCGCCCCGTGAGCACCCCGAGGTGACCGCCGGGCGCCGTGCTGAACCGCACCTCCGGGGCGCCGGTCAGCAGCCCCACCACCTTCTGCACGGCCGGGAGCGGCGCGATCACGTCGTCGCGGCCGGCCACGACGAGCACCGGCACCTGCACGGCGGCGAGCCGGATCGAGCGCCCGCCCAGGGACAGCTCGCCGTCGGCGAGGTCGTTGCGGCGCAGCATCAGGTGGTAGATCTGGCCGAACACGCGGCCCGGGTAGCCGTGCATGTTGCGCATCAGGTGCTCCACGGCCTCGATCTGGGCGAGCGCGTCGCGGTCGTCGAGCTGCGACAGCACCGTGAGCGGCTTCGTCACCAGCTTGTCGACTGCCGCCAGCTGGAACGCGGCGCTGACCAGCGGCGCCGGGAAGCTGCCGATCGCGCGGTAGACGGCCGAGAGCCCCCGGCCACCCGTCGCCACCGCGAGCGGGCGCAGCGGCGCCACGAACGGCACGGCCGTGACGTCGACCGGGCTGCCGATCATCGACAGCGTCCGCACCGGCAGCGGCTCTCCCGCCTGCGCCCCCGCGGCCACGGCCAGCGCGCAGAAGATGCCCGCGAGCGACCAGCCGACGAGGTGGACGTCCGGGCCGGCGTCCTCCGCGGTCAGGCGCGTGGCCCACGGCACGACGTCGTCGACCCAGTGCTCCATGCCGAGGCGGCGGTCGGCGAAGGACTTCGGCCCGTGGTCCACGAGGTACACCAGCCGTCCCGTCCCGACCAGGTGCTCCACGAGCGAGCAGCCGCGCCGCAGGTCGTAGGCGAAGTCGGGGGCGCCGAGCGGGGGCACCAGCAGCACCGGCTCACCGCTCGCGGGGGCGACGCCGGGAGCGGGCAGGTACCGGTAGAGCGACCCGCGCGGACCGTGATCCACCAGCTCCCGCGGCATCCGGCGCAGGTCGGCGACTCCGCCGGTGGCCATGCCGACGAGGTTCACCGCGGCGGCGGGGAGGTCCACGCCGCGACACGCTACCGAGCACCGGCCGCGCCCGGCGTCACCCGGTGGGGGGCGGGAAGATCCGCCGGGCCATACCCTCTACGTCGAGGGGGGGATGGATGAGCACACCCGATTCTCGGCCGGACGGCCCGCAGGAGGGGGCGGGCGACCAGCCGACGGGCCCGGCGTACGACCCGCAGCAGCCCGCGCAGTCCTACGACCCGCTGCCCGGGCAGGCCTACGACCCTCGGACCGGGCAGCCACTCGGCACGCCGGCCCCGCCGTACGACACGCCCCAGTACGGGCAGCAGTACGGGCCACCGCCCGGGTACGGCCCGCAGCCGACCTGGTACCCGCCGCCGGGCTACGGGGCCCACGGCCCGCGCCCGACCAACGGACTCGCGATCGCCTCGCTCGTGCTGGGGATCCTCTGGCTCTACTGGGTCGGCAGCATCCTGGCGCTCGTCTTCGGCTACATCGCCCGCCGGCAGATCGCGGAGCGCGGCGAGTCCGGCGACGGCATCGCCGTCGCGGGGATCGTGCTGGGCTGGATCGGTGTCGGGGTGCTGGCGCTGGTGTTCCTCCTCGTGATCGTGGGAGTGGCCGCGAGCGGCCCGTACGCCTCGTTCTGAAGCTCGGATCGGGCCACGGGGTGTGTGAGACTCCGCGGATGCAGCGCGACATCTTCGACGCCGAGCATGACGCCTTCCGCGACCTGGCCCGGACCTTCATCGCCAAGGAGATCACCCCGTTCCACGAGCAGTGGGAACGCGACGGCCAGGTCAGCCGCGACGTCTGGCTGGCGGCCGGCCGCGCCGGGCTGCTGGGCACCGACGTGCCCGAGGAGTTCGGCGGCGGCGGGGTGGCCGACTTCCGCTACAACGCCGTGGTCACCGAGGAGCTCATGCGGGCGGGCGCCACCGGCATCGGTTTCCCGCTGCAGAACGACGTGGTGGCCCCCTACCTGCTGCGGCTGGCCACCGACGAGCAGAAGCAGCGCTGGCTGCCCGGGTTCTGCTCCGGGGAGATCATCACCGCGATCGCGATGACCGAGCCGGGCACCGGCTCCGACCTGCAGGGCATCACCACGAACGCGCGGCGCGCCGACGGCGGGTGGGTGCTGAACGGCGCGAAGACGTTCATCACCAACGGGATCATGGCCGACCTGGTGATCGTGGTGGCGCGCACCGACCCGGACGCGGGCAGCCGCGGCTTCACGCTGCTCGTCGTCGAGCGCGGGATGCCCGGCTTCGAGCGCGGGCGACGCCTCGAGAAGGTCGGGCTGAAGGCGCAGGACACCGCCGAGCTGTCGTTCACCGACGTCCACGTGCCCGACGCCAACGTGCTCGGCGCACCCGGCGGCGGGCTGATCGCGCTGATGCAGAACCTGGCGCAGGAGCGCCTCTCGATCGCCGTCGGCTGCGTGGCGGGCGCGGTCCGGGCCCTCCAGCTGACCGTCGACTACACGAAGGCCCGCACGGCGTTCGGCCGGCCCGTGGCGAGCTTCCAGAACACCCGGTTCGAGCTGGCGGAGATCGCCACCGAGGTGGACGTCACCCAGGCGTACGTCGACCGCTGCATCACCGAGCTCGTGGCCGGCCGCCTCGACGCCGCCGACGCGGCCAAGGCCAAGTGGTGGGCGAGCGACGTGCTCAAGCGGGTGGTGGACCGCTGCGTGCAGCTGCACGGCGGCTACGGCTACATGCTCGAGTACCCGATCGCGAAGGCCTTCGTCGACTCCCGCGTGCAGGCGATCTTCGGCGGCACCAACGAGATCATGAAGGAGATCATCGGCCGGCAGCTGCTGGACTGAGCCCCGCGCGGAGCCCCCCGGTATGCCAGCAAGGTGGCTTTACTGGCGTAATGCGCCAGCAAAGCCACCTTGCTGGCATTCGGGGCAGGCCTCAGTGGGTGGGGCCTGCCGCCAGCCGCGCGCGCTCGGCGTCGACGTCGTAGGTGGGCTTCGGGAACCGCGGGTCGACCACGGCGAGGGTCTCGGCCAGCAGCGCGGCGATGGCCCAGTTGCGGTACCACTTGCGGTCGGAGGGGATCACGTACCACGGTGCGGCGTCGGTGTCGGTGCGCCGCAACGCCTCGGCGTAGGCCTCCTGGTAGGCGGGCCAATTGCGGCGGGCGTCGATGTCGGCGGGGTTGTGCTTCCACCGCTTGGCGGGGTCGTCCAGGCGGGCGAGGAGCCGCTCGAGCTGCTCCTTCGGGGAGATGTGCAGCATGCACTTCAGGATCGTGATGCCCTGCGCGTCGAGCTCCGCCTCGAACTGGGCGATCTCGGTGTAGCGCCGCCGCCAGACGTCCTCGGGCACGAGGGAGTCGACGCGGGCGATGAGGACGTCCTCGTAGTGCGAGCGGTCGAAGATCCCGATGTGGCCCGGGGTCGGGACGTGGCGGCGCACCCGCCACAGGAAGTGGTGGCGCAGCTCCTCGTCGGTGGGCTTCTTGAACGTCGCGATCCGCAGGCCCTGCGGGTTGAACAGGCCGCCGACGCTCCGGATCACCCCGCCCTTGCCGGAGGTGTCCATCCCCTGCAGCACGAGCAGCACCGCGCGCGGGCCGCCGGCCGTGGCCTCGGCGTAGTGCGCCTCCTGCAGGGTGTCGAGCCGTTCGCCGAGCTCGGCGAGCTCCTGGGCTGCCGTGGACTTGTCCCGCGGCCCGATCGGGCGCGCCCGTGGGTCGATGGCGGCGAGGTCGGCGGCCGAGGCGAGGTCGGCGGGAACGCGGAACGTCTCGCGCGCGGTCTTCCCCACCTCGGAAGACTATCGGCAGCCCGGTCCGCGTGCTGTCGCGACGACGTCGCAGTTCGGAGCGAGTTTTCACAGGTAGGCGGTCGACCTGTGCGGACGCCGGGGCACCCGCCGCTCCCAGTGCACGTGGTCGTCGTGGGCGAGCGCCGACTCGTCAATCTCCACGCCCCAGCCCGGCCGGTTGGGCCGCAGCTGCAGGTGCCCGTCAACCGGCAGGATGTCGAAGTTGGTGGTGGCCGCCGCGAAGTGCGGGCGCCACCGATCCGGGCCGGTGCGGCTCGGGTCAGGCCGTGACCGACCGCGCCGGGCCCCCCGGCTCCTCGGTGGGCACGACGGGGATCGCCTGGGTGGGCGGTGCGACCTCCGCCTCCGGCGCCGCCGTCTGGTCCGCGTCCGCGGGCGGGCTGGGATCCGGCGGGGTGGGTTCGGGCGCCGTGAGCTCGCCGAGGTCGAGCTCGAGCCGGAACGGCTCCTCGATCAGCAACGTCTCGTCGCCGCCCGCGCGGGCGTACTCGTGGTAGCGCCCACCGATGATCATGTCGGCCACCGCGAACGGGGCGTCGTGGTCCACCAGCAGCGAGTACGGGATGCGGCTGCGCGCGTAGAGCTGCAGCTTGAAGCTCCGGTCGGTGGCACCGTGGTCGCTGCCCACGACCTCGAACACCATCAGGGCCGCTGCGGCGTCCAGCACCTCGGGCTCGGCGGCGTCCCCGTCGCCTGCGTCCTCGCCCGGGGCGGCGGTGACGACCAGGTCGGGCACGAGCACGCAGTCCGGGCCGAGGCGCAGCGGCACCGGTCCGCGCGCGACCAGCCCGCCGGGCAGCGCCTCCGCCACCGCCGCGCGCAGGCGCTCGATCGCCCGCGTGCGGCGCGGGTGCGCTCCCGGGCCGATCAGCAGCGTGCCGTCGACGACCTCGACGCGGCCGTCGTGCTGCAGGGCGAGGTAGGCGGCCTCGGTCCAGGGACCCGCGTGGTCGAACACCGAGCTGTCGAGCTGGTTGCCCACCGCGGCCTCCTCTCGGTTGATCCCGGCCGTGGAAGGTCACATCGTGGCACGTGACACCCGGGGACATCAGGACGACTGAGCGTGACCACCGATCGGAACGACGAGGGGGGTGCCGGCCACCGGATCGGGGATGACGCGGGCGGCCAGCCCGAACACCTCGGCGAGCATCGACTCCGTGACCACGTCGGCCGGCTCCCCCGCGGCGACGATCCGGCCGTCGCGCATGGCGATGAGGCGGTCGGCGTAGCGGGCGGCGAGGTTGAGGTCGTGCAGCACCATCACGACGGTGCGCCCGGCGTCCTGGTGCAGCCGCCGGACCAGCTCCAGCACGTCGACCTGGTGGGCGAGGTCGAGGAAGGTGGTGGGCTCGTCGAGCAGCAGCAGATCGGTGCCCTGGGCCAGCGCCATCGAGATCCACGCGCGCTGCCGCTGGCCGCCGGACAGCTCGTCGACGGGCCGCTCGGCGAGGTCGGCGATGCCGGTCCACTCGAGGGCCTGGGCGACGGCCTCCTCGTCGTCGGCCGACCACTGCCGGTACCAGGCCTGGTGCGGGTGGCGGCCGCGCGCCACGAGGTCGGCCACCGTGAGCCCCTCCGGCGCGGTGGGGGCCTGCGGCAGCAGCCCGAGGACCTTGGCGACCTCGCGGGTGGGCATCCGGTCGATGCGCCTGCCGTCGAGCAGCACGTGGCCCGCGGTCGGCTTGAGCAGCCGGCCCAGGGCCCGCAGGAGCGTGGACTTGCCGCACCCGTTGGGCCCGATGACCGCGGTGATCGTGCCGGCCACGACCTCGAGGTCCAGCCCGTCCACCACCGTGCGCTCGCCGTAGGCCAGCCGGACCTGCTCGGCGCGCAGCCGGACCGCCGTGGCGGTCTCCGTGGCGGAGGCGTCGGTCTTGGTCAGCGGCGTCATGCGCGGGCCTCCCGGCCGTGGCGGGCGAGCAGGTAGAGCAGGTAGGGCGCGCCGAGCACGGCGGTGACGATGCCGACCGGCAGCTCGGTGGCACCGAACGCGGTGCGCGCGACGACGTCCGAGATCACGGTGAGGGCCGCGCCGACGACCAGCGACATCCCGATGGGCGGGCGCGCTCCCCCGACGAGCCGCTGCGCGATCTGCGGGGCCACGAGCGCCACGAACGCGATCGGCCCGGCGCTCGCGGTGGCCACCGACGCCAGCCCGACGGCCACGAGGAGGAGCAGCGTGCGCGCCTTGTCGACCGGCACGCCGAGGCCGCGGGCGGTGTCGTCGCCGTACTGCAGGGCACCGAGGACGTGCGCCAGCAGGAACGCCGCGGGCAGCAGCACGGCGAGCGCGACCGACACGGGCACGACGTGCTCCCAGCCGCGGGCGTTGAGGCTGCCGTTGAGCCACACGTAGGCCCGCGCCGCCTCGAACACCTCGGCCACGACGAGCAGCCAGTGGACGACGGCCAGCAGCATCGCCTGCAGCCCGATCCCGACGAGCACGAGCCGGAACCCCTGCACGCCACGCCGCCACGCCAGCAGGTAGATCACCGTGGCGGTGAGCAGGCCGCCGACGAGCGCGGCCACCGGCAGTCCGGCCGAGGCGATGAACCCGCCGATCCCCGCGAAGCCGCCCCCGACCACGATGACGAACACCGCGGCGGCGCTGGCACCCGCGGTGAGACCGATCATGTCCGGGCTCGCGAGCGGGTTGCGCGCGATCGACTGCGTGATGGCGCCCGCCACGGCCAGCGCCGCGCCGACCAGTGCGCCGGTGAGCGAGCGGGGCAGCCGCAGCTCCAGGATGATGAACTGCTGGCCGGAGTCGCCGCCGCCGAACAGCACCGCGAGCACGTCGGGCACGCTGATCGGGTACTCGCCGCGGCCGATGTTCGCGGCCATGCCGAGCACGAGCACCGCGACGCCCACGACCAGCACGACCACGTAGCGGGGCCGCCACACGATCGACACGCCCCGCGCGCGCAGCGCAGGCCGGCCGGGCACGCGCTGCGGCGGCCGTTCCAGCACCGCCATCAGATCGCCACCATCTTGCGGCGACGCACGAGCCAGATGAAGAACGGGCCGCCGATGAGCGCCAGCACGATGCCCACCTGCAGCTCGCCCGGCCGCACGACCACCCGGCCGACCACGTCGGCGACGAGCAGCAGCGCGGAGCCCGCCAGCGCCGACGCGGGCAGCAGCCAGCGGTAGTCGGGGCCGGTGAACGAGCGCACGATGTGCGGCACGACGAGCCCGACGAACGCGATGGGCCCACACGCGGCCGTGGCCGAGCCGGCGAGCAGCGTGATGGCGACGACCCCCATCGTGCGGGTGCGGCGCACCGAGTGGCCCAGCGAGCGGGCCACGTCGTCACCGAGCGAGAGCGCGTTGAGCGCGGGCGCGCCCGCCAGGCCGATCACCGCGCCCGCGAGCAGGAAGAACTGCACCTGACCTGCGATCTCGACCTCACGGCCCGCCAGCGACCCGACAGCCCAGAAGCGGTACGCGTCGAGGGTCTGGACATCGAGGAGCACCACGGCCGATGTGAGCGCGGCGAGCAGCGCCGACACGGCCGCGCCTGCGAGCGCCAGGGTGACCGGTGTGGGGCCGCCGCGGCCGACCGAGCCGAGCACGAACACCGCCACGCTCGCGACGAGCGCCCCGGCGAAGGCGAACCAGACGTAGCCGTAGAGGTTGGTGACGCCGAACGCGTAGATCCCGATGACGACGAAGAACGCCGCCCCGTTGTTCACGCCCAGCAGCCCCGGGTCGGCGAGCGGGTTGCGGGTGTGGCCCTGGATCAGCGCGCCGGCCAGGCCCAGCGCCCCGCCCGCGAGCACGCCCAGCAGCGTGCGCGGCATCCGCAGCGAGCGCACGACGATGTCGTCCTCGGTGCCGGTGGGGGTGAACAGGGCGTGCCACACGCCGTCGAGGGGGATGGCCTTGGCACCGACCGCGATGCTCGCGAGGCACGCCGCCACCAGGACGACGCCGAGCAGCGCGAGCCCGGCGAGGCGACGGCTGCGCAACCCGCCGACCGCTGGCGCGGGAGCGGCCGGCGTCGTCAACACGGACACACCATAGGTGAGGCTCGCCTTCACTCAGTAGTGGGTCTTGCCACGCGTGTGCTGGGATGGCGCGGTGCGAGCGCTGCTGCCGGCCGACGACGACCTCGACGACGACGGGCTCGCGGCGCGCTACGCCTACCCCGATGCGCTGGGCGCCCCGTACGTGCGGGTCAGCTTCGTCGCGAGCGCGGACGGCGCGTCGTCGGTAGGGGGGAGCTCCGAAGGCCTCACCGGCGCCGCCGACCGCCGGGTGTTCCGGCTGCTGCGCCGGCTCGCCGACGTCGTGCTCGTCGGGGCGGGCACGGTGCGCGCCGAGGACTACCGCGGCGTCCGCGGGTCCACCCCGGCCCCGATCGCGGTGGTCACCGGCTCGGCCGACCTCGACCCGGGCTCCCGGCTGTTCACCGACACCCGCGTGCCCCCGATCGTGCTCACCCAGGAGTCCGCGCCGGCCGACCGCCGGCAACGGCTCGCCGTCGCGGGCGCCGACGTGGTGGTGCTCCCCCGGCTCACCCCGGACGTGCTGCTGGCCGAGCTCGCCCGCCGCGGGCTGCACCGCGTGCTCTGCGAGGGCGGGCCCGCGCTCGTCGGCGACCTCGTGGCCGCCGACGCCGTCGACGAGTTGTGCCTCACGGTGGCGCCGCTGCTGGTCGGCGGGCCCGCGGGCCGCGTCGCCGCGGGCCCGGGCAGCGAGCACAGGCACCGGTTGGACCTCGTCGACGTGCTCACCGAGGAGGACGCTCTCCTCGTGCGGTACCGCAGGGCGCACGACGCTACGCCGACCGGGTGACTTCACGGGAGGGTGGCGTACACGCCGGTATCCCACCTCCGAAACACTGACGGAGCGGAACGGGAGGATCACCACCATGAGCGAGACCAGCGCCACCAACACGGCCACCAGCACCACGACCACACCCACCACCACCGTGTCCTCGCCCGCCCGGCTCGCCGACGACACGTCGCAGGGGAAGACCACGATCGCCGCGTCGGTGGTCCAGAAGATCGCGGGCATCGCCGCCCGCGAGATCTCCGGCGTGCACTCCATGGGCGGGGGCGTCTCGCGCGCCTTCGGCGCCATCCGCGAGCGCATCCCGGGCGGCGGCACGGGCGCCACCAACATCGCGGGAGTGCAGGTCGAGGTCGGCGAGAAGCAGGCCGCGATCGACCTCGACATCGTCGTCGAGTACGGCGCGTCGATCGTCGAGCTGGCGCGGGCCGTGCGCCGCAACGTCATCACGGCCGTGGAGCGGATGACGGGCCTCGAGGTCATCGAGGTCAACATCGCGGTGAACGACATCCACCTGCCCGAGGCGCTGGACGAGGACGCGATGCCGCCCGTGCAGAGCGCGCGGGTCGAATGACCGCACCGGCGAGGAGGACCACCGCCGTGCCCGGCCCACCCGACCCGGTCGAGCTGGCCGTGCGGGTGGCCGATGCCGTCACCGCGCACCCCGCGGTGGCCGGCCTGCACGGCGGCCCCTACGGGTCGGTCGCCACCTACCTCCCCGGGCGCAGGCTGCTCGGCGTGCGCATCGGCGAGGGCGACGAGCCGGTGGAGGTGGCCGTCGTGCTGCGTCCCGACCGGCCCATCCCGGAGGTCGTGCGGGAGCTGCGCCGCGACGTCTCGCGGCTGTGCGGCGGCGCGGCCGTGGACATCACGGTGGCCGACATCGCGATCCCCGACCCCGCCGGGCCCGGCGAGGCGCCGTGAACGAGCAGGAACGGGCCGCCTACCGGGCCTTCGTCCGCGAGAACCACCCCGACCGCGGCGGCGACCCCGAGGTGTTCGCCGCCGGCATCGAGCGCTTCCGCCGGGCGAGCGAGGAGCCCGACGAAGACCCGCGCTACGACGCCCCGGTCGAGGTGGTACGACCGCTGCCGTTCCCGGTGCGGGTCGGCGTGGCGCTGATCCGTACCTGGCACCGCCGCCGCAACGACCGGGTGCAGTGACACGGCTGTCCGTACGACTGAGCTGGAGGAGAACCGGATGAACGCCACCCAGACCGGCCTGCTGACAGGCCTCGCCCTCGGCCTCGCCGGGGCGTTCGGCGGCCTGGGCGCCTTCCTGATCGTCCTGGTCCTCGGCGCGATCGGGCTCCTCGTCGGCCGCGCGCTCGACGGCCAGCTCGACGTCAACGCCCTGCTCGGGCGGGGGCGCGACCGGTGACGCTCGCGGTCGCCGAGGAGCGCGGGGGGCTGGAGATCCACTCCACCGTCCTGCGCAAGATCGTCGAGCACGCCGCCGACCAGGTGCCCGGCACCCTGCGCCACGAACGGCGCCTCGCCGGCATCGACCTGGGCATCGGCGAGGCCGGGGCGAGCGCTCGCATCACCACCGGCACCGGCGATCCGCCGAGCGTCGACGTCCGGCTCGAGCTCACGCTCCAGTACCCCGGCCCGGTGCGCTCCGTCGTCGCCGCCGTCCGGGAGAAGGTCGGCGACGAGCTCGTCCGCATCACGGGCCACCGCGTGCGCTCCATGACCGTCACCGTCGAGGGGCTGCGACCGGCGCGCCCCATCCCCGCCCGCCTGCACTGACCCGGCCCACCAAGGAGGAACACCGTGCGCGTGCTGCTGCGGGTGCTCGCCCCGCTGCTGGGCCTCGCCGTCGCCGTGATCGGGGTGCTCGTGCTCCTCGAGGTGGTCGCAGCCTGGGTGCGCCCCGACGGCACCGAGGGGCTCGTGGTGCCGTGGCACGACTGGTACGCCACCCTCGGCCGGGTGGCCTGGCACGACGCGCCCGTGCCGGGCATCGCGATCGGCGTCGCCGTGCTCGGGCTGCTGCTGGTGCTCGTCGGGCTCCTGGCCCGGCGCCACGACCTCGCCGTCGACGGTCCCGCCCCCGAGATCACCGTCACCACCTCGCCCCGCGTGCTCGCGCGCCTCGTCGGCCGCCGCGTCCGCTCGGCCGACGACGTCGCCGCGGCGTCCGTCACCGCGTCGCGGCGCCGCGTGTCGGTGGCCGCCCAGGCCTGGAGCGACGCGGGCCCCGACCTCGGCGACAGCGTGCGCGCCCGGGTGGAGGGCCTGCTCGACGAGGTCCCCCTGCACCGCAGGCCACGGGTCACCGTGACCGTGCAGGACAGGAAGGGGCCCCGGTGACCACCGACGTGCGCACGAAGAGCAACGCCAAGGCGCTGCACAAGCGCGCCACCGCCGCGATCGCGCGCTCCACGGCGGGCGAGCGCACGCTCGCCGTCGTGCTCGGGCTCGTCCTGCTCGTCGTCGGCACCTTCGTCTACCTGCTGTCCACCGGGCTGTTCGGCACCGCCCGCGCCGGCAGGCCGCTGCTGGACCCGATGATCGTCGAGGCACTGCGCGCGGCGCCCGGCGTGGCGCGGATCGTCGCGATCGTCGGCGGGCTGCTGCTCGCGGTGCTGGGGCTCGTCTGGGCGGCACACGCGCTGCGCCCCGAACGGCGGCCCGACCTCACGCTCGACGGCGGCGTCCCCGAGGACGCCCCCGACACGTCCATCGTGGTGAGCGCCGCCGCAGCGGCCGAGGCCGTCGCGGCGCAGGCCGCGGCGCTGCCCGGAGTCGGCCGGGCGCGGGCCCGCCTCGTGGGCACCGAGGCCGCGCCCGCGGTGCGCGTCACCCTCTGGCTCGCCGACGACGCCGACGTCCGCGACGTGCTCGCCCGGCTCCACACCGAGGTGCTCGCCACCGCACGCGCCTCGCTCGAGCTCGCCGAGCTCCCCGCGGCCGTCCGGCTGGAGCTCGACCACCCGCACCCCACCCCCCGCGTCACGTAACAGGGGCGCACTCCTAGCGGTTCACGTCCCCCACACCGGCCGTCCGGCACGCTGGGACCGGATCCAGTACGACCGGGAGGGCACGTGGCACGACCACCGCGTCACGCGGTCGGGGCGGCTCTTCCCCGCCTGGTCGCGCTGCTCGGCCTGGTCGCCGTCCTCGCCGCTTGCACGGTCGGCCCCTCGGAGCGTCCCCCGGTGGCGGTGCGCGGCGAGAACGTGCCCGCCGCGCCGGGGCAGACCACGCCCACCCCACCGCCGGTGCTGCCCGAACCGGAGCCGCAGAGCGCCAACATCCCGTTCTTCGAGTGCACCGAGGACACGCTCGTCACGCTCGTCGAACCGGTACCCGCCGACCGGAACCTGCAGGTCGACTGCGGCGAGCTCACCGTGCCCGCCGACCCCGACCAGCCGTCGCTGGGCGCGGTCACCCTGGGCGTGATCCGCGTCGGCGAGGCCGGGGCGCCCGCCGACCGGCCACCGCTGCTCGTGCTCGGCGACAGCACCCGCGAGCCGTCCACCCGCCACGCGGCGATCATGGCCGGGCAGGTCGACCCGGCACTGCTGCAGCACTTCACGCTCGTGGGCCTCGACCGGCGCGGCGCCGGGGAGGACATCCTGCACTGCGCACCCGACGACGCCCGCGCCGCGCTCGTCGACGCCGACGCGGAGTCCACCGGCGAGGGCGGCCTCGCCCTGCTGCTCGAACAGGCCCGCGCGGTCGTGCAGGAATGCAACCTCACCCTCGACGGCGGCCTCGGCAGCTACCGCACGGCCGCCACCGCCGCCGACATCGAACTGCTGCGCGCCGCCCTCGGCGTCGAACAGCTCTCGGCGGTGGGGGTGGGCGACGGCGCCACCGCCCTCTCCGCATGGGCGCGGGCGGCACCGCGGTCCGTCGGGCGCCTCGTGCTCGACGGACCCACGCACCCCACACAGGACGAACCGGACCTCACCGCCAGCCGCGCCGCCGCCGCGGAGGCCGCGCTCGGCGCGTTCGGCGTGGCCTGCTCCGCCCGCCCCGACTGCCCACTCGGCGCCGACCCCCGCGCCACCATCGAGGCCCTGCTCAACCAGCTGAAACGCCAGCCGCTGGTGTCCGCCGAGGGCGAGCGCCTCACCGCGGGCGCCACCGTCACCGCCCTGCTGGCCGGGCTCGGCGAACCACGGCGCTGGCCGGGACTCGCGGCGGCCCTCGCCGCCGCACACGCGGGCGACCCGGTCCCGATGCTCACCATCCTCGCCCCGCTGACCGGCCCCCGCGGCCTCTTCGACGGCATGCTCGCCACCAGCTGCAACGACGCCCAGCGCCGCCTCGCCCCCGGTGAGATCGGCGACGTCGCACAGCGCTGGACCAGCGCGTACCCGACCTTCGGCTCCACCTTCGCGCTGCGGCTGCTCGCCTGCGCACCCTGGCCCACCGGGCGGAAGGCAACCCAGGCCGGCCAGGCCGAGGGCGCGCCGCCGATCCTCGTGATCGGCACGGCCGCCGACCCCCGCGGCTCGCTCGACGGCTCCCGGCGCACCGCCGACTCCCTCGCCACCGCCCGCTTCGTCAGCTGGCAGGGCGCGGGTACGGGGGCCTACCCGCGCACGTCCTGCGTCTCCGGGATCGTGGACTCGATGCTGCTCTACGGCGTGGTGCCCGACTCCGGCACCCTCTGCCCGCCGTAGGCCTCCCCCCGCTCATCGGGGTTGTCCACCACGGGCGTCCTGGCGGCGCCGCGCATCGTGCGGGGCATTCACGTGGGCAGCCCGGGGCCTGCCCGGTTGGCGCACCGCGCCGCCAGGAGGCAGGCTTCCCTTAGCAGGGGCGAATCCGGGGGTTTCGCAGCGATCAAGGGGAAATGGTAGCTCTTGGAGATCATCTAGCGACCATTTCACCTTGATCGGTGCCCCGGAGCGCAAATCTGGCGCCATGATCACGAAGTGGGCGCATTCCCGGGTCGATTTCGCCCGTTATTGCGCCAAACCTGTGATCATGCCGCTCCTGGTCCGGAACCGGCGCGGCATGAAACGGCACCGCAGCCAGCCGGGCCTCCGCGGCGAGCACCTGACAGTTCCGAGCCAGGCGCCCCCCAGTCGGGCGCGTTTCCCGACGCATGTCGTCGGGTTTCGCGCCAAATCGATGATCATGCCCTCAGAAAGGGCCCCGGCGGCTGCTCAGCAGTAGTTCTTCTGGGCGTATTCCACGACGTCGCTCGCCTGGCTTCGCGTGACGTCCGGCAGCACCGCGGGCACCGACCGCGCCAGCTGCGCCTCGTCGGCACCCTGGTCGAGCTGGGCGCAGATCGCGTCGGCGGCCTCGACCTCGGCCTGGCCGCTGGCGCTCGTCGGGATGTCGGCGTCGCGCATCGCGGTGAGGAAGGCAACCGCCTTCGGGCTGGCCGGGTCGACCGCGGGCGCGGGCGGCGGTGGCGGCTGCTCGACCGGGGCGCTCAGCGCCGCGGGCGTGGCCTCGGCGGGTGCCGCGTCGGGCTCCCCCGTCGTGAAGATCGCGACGATCGCGGCCAGCACCAGCACCGCCCCGACCCCGATGGCCGCGACGACCGGGCGCGACGTGAGCTTGCCGACCAGGCCACGCTCCTCCTCGGGCTCATCGTCGTAGTCCGGGTCGGGGTCGTCGGCGTCGTCGGCCGCCGGGGCCCGCTCCGCCGCCCGCCTCCGGGTGACGGTGGTGACCTCGGCAGGCGCCTGCTCCGGCGTGCGGGGCCGGACGGGGTCGCGCAGGGCGTCCAGGCCCGTCAGCACGGCGGTGGCCTCACCGTCGGAACCACCACGGTCGGCCGCAGGCCCCCCGCGCGGGGCGGCGGGCGCCGGGGGCGGGCCACCGGCCCGGCCGGCCTCCTCGGCCCGGGGACGACGCGGCGGCGGACCGGCCGGGCGGCGCAACGGTGGACGCCGCGGCGCCCGTGCCGGCGCGATCAGCGGCACGGCCTGCGTGGGTGGCTCGGGCGCGTCGTCCATCGCCTCCGCCGGCGGCTCGGGCTCCGCACCGCCGCGAGCGGCGGCCTCGGCGATGGCCCGTGCCTCGGCGTCGGCCGCCTGGTTCGCCTTCTCGGCCGCCTCGCCCGCGATCTCGGCGGCCTCCTCCGCCTCCTCGGCCGCGCGGGCCGCCGCCGCGATCGCGGCCGACGCGCGCTCGGCCGCGGACGACGCCGCCTGCTCCGCGGACGCCGCGGCCTGCTCCGCCGCCCGCCTCCGTGCGGTGTACTCCTCCACCGGGACCGCGGGCTCCTCGGCCGCATCGCGCCGGGCCGGCGCGACCGCGGCGAACACGGTGGTGGGGACCGGCGCCGCCTCGCCGCCGTCGGGGGCCGGGCCCTCGCCGTCGTCGATGCGGATGCGCCCGGTGCGGAGGTTCTCGGTGGAGGCGTGGCCGCCGAACGGGTTCGCGTCCCGCGAATCGGCGGTGTCGGGACCGTCGGGGTCGCCGTCGAGCGGTTCGGCGAAGGGGTCGCGACGCGGACCGGCCTGATCCGCACCGGCCCACTCGGCGCCGTTCCGGTCGGACCGATCCGGACCGTCCCACTCGACCCCGACGGGCCGCGGGCCGCCACTGTCGGCACCGTCGCGACCCGGGCCGTCCCACTCCGAACCGACCGGCCGCTGACCGCGGTCGGCACCGTTCCGGTCCGGGCCATCCCACTCCGGACCGATCGGACGGGGGCCACCACGGTCAGCTCCGCTCGGATCGGCGGCGCCCCACTCGGGGCCGGCCGAGCGACGGCCGCCCTGGTCAGCACCGTTCCGGTCAGCGGCATCCGGACCGACCGGACGCGGGCCACGGCGGTCAGCACCGCTCGGGTCCTCGCTGTCCCACTCCGAGCCCACCGGCCGCGGGGCACCGCGGTCGGCACCGTTCCGATCCGGGCCATCCCCCTCCGGGCCAGCGGGCCGCGGGCCGCCACGGGCCGCATCGTCCCGGCCCGGGCCATCCCACTCCGAACCGACCGGACGGGGGCCACCACGGTCCGCTCCGCTCGGATCGGCGCCCCACTCCGAACCGGCCGATCGACGGTCGCCCTGGTCAGCACCGTTCCAGTCGGGACCGTTCCGGTCGAGGCCATCCACGCCGACGGGCCGGGGCCCGTCGCGGTCGGCGCCGCTCGAGTCCGCACCACCCCGGTCCGAGTCGACAGGCCGCGGGCCGCGGTCTTCGCCGTTCAGGTCCGGGCCGTCCCACTCCGAGCCGACCGGCCGCGGCCCACCACGGTCCGCACCGTCGCGCCCCCGGTCGTCCCGATCCGGGCCGACGGACCGCGGGCCGCCACGATCGACACCGTTCCGACCTGGGCCGTCCCACTCCGAGCCGACGGGCCGCGGGCCACCGCGGTCATCACTGCGATCCATGGTGTCCCACTCCGAACCTGAGGGCCGGGGGCCACCACGATCTGCGCTGTCCCACTCCGCGCCGACCGGCCGAGGACGAGTCCGGTCACCACCGGGGAACTCGGCGACGCGCTCGGGGCGGGCCGGCTCGCGGCCGCCCCACACGCCGCTCCAGTCCGGTCGCACCGGTTCGCGGTCGCCGCCGAGGCCGGCGTCGTCAGCGTCGTCCCGCCCGGCATCCCGTTCGGGGCCGTGCGGCGCTCCGGCCGGGTCCGGCCCGTCGAAGCGGGCGCCGTTGCCCTCCACGTCGGCGCGGTCCGGCCCGGGGCCGTCCTGCTCGAGGCCGGCCCCGTTGCCGTGCGCGCCCGGGTCGTCGAAGAAGGACCGGTCCGCGCTGCGAGCCCCACCCTCCGGTTCGGCACCGGCGGACGGGTCGATCACCGCCGGGCGGTCGGCGGGCGACTGGCTGGGCCGGCCGAGGTCGGCCCAACGGCGCACTCGCGGGTCGGCGAGCTTGCGCTCCGCCGCTCCCTGCTCCGCGGGCTCGCGCCGCGCCCGGTCGTCGTCGCCACGCGGCCCGTCGAACGAGCCGCGGCCGGGCGCCTCACCCTCGGGGAGCGGCGGCGCCAGCGGGGAGCGGTCGTCGGGGGCGCGGTCCAGTCGGCCGGCGCCCGCGCGGGCGCCGGCATGCTCGCCGTCCATAGCCCCATCGTGCAGCGGACCCGGCGACGGGAGGCTCCGACCCCCCTCGTCGTCGCCGAGCGGGCCGTGCTCGGCGGGGACCCGTCCGCTCGACAGCACGCCGAGCGGGTCGTCGTCGATCCCCAGCCCGCTGAACCGCTGGTCGTCGGGCCCCCGCCCGTCCAGATCGGGGGCGGGTGCACCCCAGTCGTCGGAGCCGCGGTCGTCACTGCCGAGCCAGTCCCGGTCGCCGTCGACCGGGCTCTCGCCGTGCCGGCGCGGACTCGGGAAGCGCGCGTCCTCGGTGCCGCCGGACTCGCGGCCGACCCTCTCGTCGGGCCCCCAGAGTTCCGGGATGTCGTGGAGGGGCTCCCGGTCCGGGGCCGGACCGCCCGAGGACGGCTCCCCCCATCCCCAGTCGAACTCCTGGTCGCCGCCGCTGCTCGCCAGCAACCGGTCGACGAGGGACCGGTCGTCGGAGGCAGGGTGCCGCGGCGCTCCCCCTTCGTCGGCCACGGCATGCCGGGCTGCGCCGTAGCGCCCACTCACCGCCTCACCGGCCATCGCACGCTCCCGTCCCCCAGATCACGTCCTTGCCGTGTCTGTACAACGAGCGGATCACGGAGAAGGCGCGGTCAGCCGCGTCACGGTGATCCCCTGCGTGAGTTCAGTCACACCGCGTATGCGCAGGTCACGCGGCGTGTACCCCACCCGCTACCGCGTGTCATCACGGTCGTGCGGCACCGGCACACGGTGTTCGACCGTTCAGCCGTGCGTGGCGCGGCTGGATGGAGCAGAGCCCCGATCGGGCGATTCGCGGACCCGCGGCGCCCTTGAAGCCGCCCCGGCAGCTGCCTATCGTCGATCGCGAACTTAGATTTAACGCCTGAACAAAAGGAGCGCCCGTGCCGGACCCCGCGGAGTGGTGGCGGCAGGCCGTCGTCTACCAGATCTACCCCCGCAGCTTCGCCGACTCGAACGGCGACGGCATCGGCGATCTCCCCGGGATCACCAGCCGCGTCGAGTACCTGCGGCAGCTCGGTGTGGACGCCGTGTGGCTGTCGCCGTTCTACCCGTCGGCGCTCGCCGACGGCGGCTACGACGTCGACGACTACCGCGACGTCGACCCGAAGATCGGGACGCTCGCGCAGTTCGACGAGATGGTCACCGCGCTGAAGGCCGCCGGGATCCGGTTGATCGTCGACATCGTCCCGAACCACACGTCGAACCGGCACGAGTGGTTCCGCGCCGCGCTCGCGGCCGCCCCCGGCTCGCCCGAACGGGACCGCTACGTCTTCCGGCGCGGCGAGGGCCCGAACGGCGAGCGGCCGCCGAGCGACTGGACGGCGCAGTTCGGCGGGTCGGCCTGGGAGCCGGTGGGCGACGGGCAGTGGTACCTGCACATGTTCGCGCCGGAGCAGCCGGACCTGAACTGGGAGAACCGCGAGGTCCGCGACGACTTCCTGAAGACGTTGGCGTTCTGGGCCGACCGCGGTGTCGACGGCTTCCGGGTGGACGTGGCCAACGCCCTCGTCAAGGACCTCACGCCCCCGCTGCCCAGCCAGGCCGAACTGGACGCCGACGACCTGCCCGACGGCGTGCACCGGCTGCTCGACCGCGACGAGGTGCACGACATCTACAAGGAGTGGCGGGAGCTCTTCGACCGCTACGACCCGCCGCGCACGGCGGTGGCCGAGGCGTGGGTGCGCTCGGCGCACCGCCGCGCCCGCTACGCCTCCCCGGACGGGCTCGGCCAGGCCTTCAACTTCGACCTGCTGCTCGCGGAGTGGGACGCCACCGAGTTCCGGAAGGTCATCGAGGAGAACCTCGCGCTCGCCGCGTCGGCGGCCACCTCGTCGACGTGGGTGTTCTCCAACCACGACGTGGTGCGGCACGCCACCCGCTACGCGCTGCCGACGGGCATCGATCTGAAGGCGTGGCTGATGGGCGACGGCGCCACCCCGCCCCCGGACGTGGAGCGCGGCCTGCGCCGGGCCCGCGCCGCCACGCTGCTCGCGCTGGCGCTGCCCGGGTCCACCTACCTCTACCAGGGTGAGGAGCTCGGCCTCCCCGAGGTGGCCGACCTGCCGCGGGAGGCGTTGCAGGACCCCACCTGGATCCGGTCCGGCCACACGGAGAAGGGGCGCGACGGGTGCCGCGTGCCGCTGCCGTGGACGTCGTCCGGGCCGTCGTTCGGCTTCGGCACCGGCCCGGCACACCTGCCCCAGCCCGCGGGCTTCGCCGAGCTCTCGGTGGAGCGTCAGGAGGCGGACGACACGTCCACCCTCGCCCTCTACCGCCGGGCGCTGGCGCAGCGGCGCCGGTTGCAGACGGCCGAGGGCCTGGAGTGGGCGGCGGACACCCGGGACGACGTCGTCGAGTTCCGCCGCCCCGGTGGCTGGACCTGCATCACGAACTTCGGCGACGCCCCGGCCCCACTGCCGCGGGGCCGGGTGGTGCTGTCCAGCGCGCCCCTGTCAGGCGGGACGCTCCCCGGCGACACCACGGCCTGGCTGGAACCGACGGACTGACCCGCCTCGTGAGTGGATACGAGTGCCGGAGCACTCGTATCCACTCACGGGTCAGCCGGCGGCCGCGTCGTCCAACCCGCCGCGCAGGGCGTCGGCGATCAGGCCGAGGTGCTCGTCGGCCAGCGTGAGCGGCGGGGAGACCGCCACCGAGGAGACCATCGGCCGCACGAGCACGCCCCGCTTGCGCGCGCCCGCGGCCACCACCGCGGGCAGCGCCGGGTTCGCGGCGAGCCGCTCCGGGTCGAGCTCCACGGCGGCGAGCACGCCGGTGCCGCCGCGGGCCTCGGCGACGAGCGGGTGGTCGGCGAGCGACTGCACCGTCTCGTGGAGCGGGAGCTCGAGGCCGTCGGCCCGCTTGAGCAGCTCCTCGTTCTCCATGATGTCGAGGTTCGCCAGCGCGGCGGCACACGCCGTGGGGTGGCCGGAGTAGGTGGCACCGTGCCGGAACGGGGCGGCCCCGTCGGCGAAGAACGGCTCGGCCACGCGCTCGTGCGCCACGACCCCGCCGAGCTGCACGTACCCGCTGGTGATGCCCTTGGCGAACGTGACGAGGTCGGGTTCGATGCCGAAGCGGTCGACGCCGAACCAGTCGCCGAGCCGACCGAACCCGCAGATCACGCTGTCGATCACGAGCAGCACGCCGTGGCGGGTGCAGATCTCGCGCACGCGCTCGATGTAGCCGGGCGGCGGGGGCAGCACGCCGCCGGCGCCGATCACCGGCTCGGCGAAGAACGCCGCCACGCGCCCCGGCCCGATCCGCTCGATCTCGGCCTCCAGCGCGGCCGGGTCGTCCCACTCGACCTGCACGACGTCGGGCACGAACGGGCCGGCGACGCGGTTGGCCGGAATGCCGGCGAGCGCGGTGCCGAAGCCGTGGGTGCCGTGGTAGCCGTTCTTGCGGCTGATCAGCACGCTGCGCTCCGGCTGCCCCGTGCGCGCGAAGTACTCGCGGGCGATCTTCGCCGCGGTGTCGATCGCCTCCCCGCCGCCGTTGACCAGGAAGATCTTCGCCCCGGGCACGGGCGCGAGCCCGGCGAGCCTGCTGGTGAGCTCCAGCGCCGGGCGGTTGGCGACGTCGGCGAAGGTCTGGTAGGTCGCCAGCTCACGCATCTGGGCCGCCACCGCGTCGGCGATCGCGGTGCGCCCGTGACCGACGTTGACGCACCACAGGCTCGCCGTGGCGTCCAGGTAGCGGTTGCCGTCCTCGTCCCAGAGCCAGACGTCCTCGCCGCGGGTGATCACGAACTCGCCGTGGCGCACAGCGCCCATCGCGGCGAACGGATGCCAGAAAGCGGTGTCGGTCGCGTCACTCATGGCGCTGACGGTACGCGGCCTCAGTCGTCGAGCCGACGCTCCTCGGTGACCACGTGCACCGCGGCCTCCTCAGCCGATGCCGCGCCGCCGTCGATCCCGGCGTCCTGCGCGTACAACTCCTCGTCGTCGTCGAACGCGCCGCCCGCCGCCACGAGGCGACCCGCGCGCACGTCGCCGACCTCGTCGTCGAGGAGCTCGCCGTCGGTGTCGGAGGCGTCACCGAGGCCGTCGCCCTGCCCGTCCACGCCGTCGGGGAGCTCGCGCGCGAGCCGCGCCTCGAGCGGCTCACCGTCGGCCTCCTCCCGGGACGTGGTGCCCCACCCGGTGCTCGCCCACGGCCGCTCGGCGGGCGACCAGCCCTCGTCGAGCACGTCGCGCACGCCGCGGTCGTCCAGGGTGTCCTCGGGTTCGAGGACGCCGGAGTCGTCCTCGTCCGAACGGTTCTCCCGATCCATGGCGCAAGCGTGGCACGGTCAGGGGAGGCACTCCAACGCGAGCAGCACCACGGCGGCGTCGGCGGGCACCGTGACGTCGCGCCCGGTGAGCTCGGTGAAGCGGCGCAGCCGGTTGAGCACGGTGTTGCGGTGGCAGTACAGCCGCGCCGCGACCTGCGCCACCGACCCGGTGACGGCGTAGGCGCGCACGGCCGCGAGCAGCCGCTCCCGTTCCCGGGCCGGGACGTCGGCGAGCCCCGCGAGCTCGACCGCCACGAGGTCGGGTGCCGTGTCCCCGAGCCGCGCGACGGTGAGCGGGAGCCAGGCGTCGGGGAGCTCACGGGGCCCGGTGAGGGCGGGCGACACGTCGACGATCTCGCCCGCGATCCGGGCGCTGCGCGGCACGTTGGCCAGACCGTGCGCCATCGGGCCCACGCCGCACGGCACCCCGGCGAGCGCCGCCCGCACCGGGGCGCCCGTCGTGCCCTCCCAGCGCGCCATCAGCACCACGTGCCTGCCGGTGGACTGCAGGTGCACCATCCGCCCGTCGGCGCCCAGCCGGTCGGCGGCCCGGCGCAGCGCGGTGCCCGCCGCGGGCGAGGCCGCCGCGACGAGCAGGTCGGCGTCGACGTCGACGTCCAGGGCCACCGCCAGCCGCTCCACCTCGTCCGGGTCGGGGTCCGGCCCGGCGAGCAGGGCGGCCACGAGCATCGTGCGCTCGCCCTGCCGCTCCCGCGCGAGCAGCGCCGACTCGGCCTGGTAACTCATCTGGATCTGCGTGGTGTAGTCCTCCACCGCCGCCCAGACGTCCTCGACGCGCGCCACCAGCACCGGCTCGTCGTCGGCGTCGGCCCGCTCGCGCAACCCCGCCCAGAGCACCCGGAAGTCGAGCCGCACCGCCGTGAGCAGGTCGTTCAGCGGCACCCCTCGGCGCGCCCGGTCGCGGCCGATCGACGGCCCGATGTCGAGCAGCCGCTCCGGCACCGGCTGCCCGGCGATCCGGCGCAGCAGGTAGTCGAAGGTGCGGTCGGCGTCGGCCTCGAGGAGCTCGTGCGGCACGACCCCCCGTCCGTACGGGGCGATGGCCCGCACGCGGTCGACGAATTCGGTGACGAGGACGTCGGCGTCGGCGCGCAGCCGCCCGACGAGGGTGGTCCAGCGGTCGCCGTCCCACGGCTGTGGCATCCGCTCACGCTAGTCGGGCGTCCCCCGAGAGGTCAGGAAAGCCACATTCAGGGCCTCTCCGGCCCTGAATGTGGCTTTCCTGACCTCCCCGGGCCTCAGCCCCCGAGCGCCTCCGCCAGCCGGTGGACGCGCTTGCGGTGGTCGGCCCGCGCGGCGAGGGCGCCGTCGAGGTCGACCTCCACGAACCGGGTGCGGGTCTTCGGGGCCGACTGGGCCACCACGTCGAGGTCGCCCGACAGCACCGTCGCGATCATCATGTAGCCGCCGCCGGACACGGCGTCGCGGTGCAGGATGATCGGCTCGACGCTGCCCGGCACCTGGATCGAGCCGATCGGGTACGGCGCGTCCACGATGTTCGACGGGTCCTGCCCGGCGCCGAACGGGGGTTCGCGGGGCACCGTCTCCAGCTCGGGGCCGGAGTAGCGGAACCCGATCCGGTCGGCCACCGGGGTGAGGTCCCAGGTGGTGTCGAGGAAGGTGGCGCGGCCCGCCGGGCTCAGCCGGTGGTCGTAGAGGCCCATCACGACCCGCACCTCGACCTCCTTCGCGAGGTTCTGGCGCAGGTCGGCGGGCACGCTGCGGCCGGGCGCCGCGCCCGTGGCTGCGCCCACCGGGAGCTGGTCGCCCGCCGCGAGCGGCCGGCCGCCGAACCCGCCGAGCCCCCCGAGGGCGTAGGTCGAGCGGCTGCCCAGCACCTCGGGCACGTCGATCCCGCCCGCGACCGCGATGTACGCACGCGCTCCCGCGGTGAGGAAGCCGAAGGACAGGACGTCGCCCTCGGACACGGGGAACGACTCCCAATTCGGGCGCTCCTCCCCGTTCACCTTCGGCACCATGGCCGCGCCGGTGACCGCCACGACCGCGTCGGCGGTGAACGCCAGCTCCGGGCCCATGTAGACGACCTCGAGCGCCGCCGCCCCGGCCGGGTTGCCGACGAGCAGGTTCGCCGCGCGCAGCGAGTACTGGTCGAGGGCGCCCGAGGGCGGGATGCCCAGGTGGTAGTAGCCGGCCCGGCCGGCGTCCTGCACGGTGGTGGACAGCCCGGGCTTGAGCACCTCGATCACGTCAGCACCTCCAGCAGGCGGGCGTTGTACCCGTCGGGGTCGTCGAGGAACGACTGCAGGTGGAACTCGACGGGCCGCGCCGTGACGCGGAACGTGCCGGCCTCCACCTCCGCGATGAGCTCGTCATAGCGGTCCCGGTCGATCGGCGTGAACTTGACGATGTCGGCGGGCCGGAAGAGCACCATGAAGTCGGTGAAGTCCGGCAGCGTCTGCGACGGGTCGTAGATCGGGGCGGGCGTGATCCCGAACATCTGGTAGCCGCCCGCGCCGCGCACCGAGTAGATGCAGGAGAAGCACCCGCCGTACCCGACGGTCTGCTTCGGGGTGTCGGTGCGCGGGCGCAGGTACTTCGGCACGATGATCTGCCGCTCCCGAGGCACCATCTGGAACAGGAACGGAAGCCCGGCCACGAACCCGACCATCGAGGTGAACCACGGCGATCCCGAGTGGGCGGCGATGAAGTCGTCCACCGACGAGAAGCCGTTGATCCGCGCCGCGTACTCGATGTCGGTGGCGGACGGGTCCTGGTGGCGGTCGCGGAACCGCATGAGGGTCTCGGTGGTCCACGGGTCGCGGTAGAGCACCGGGATCTCGAGCACCCGCGTGGACAGGGCGAGCTCGTGGGCGTCGCCGACCTGACGCTCCAGGTCCTGCAGCAGCGCGAGCAGGTCGCGCGGCTCCAGCACGTCCGGGTCGAACCGCACCTGGTAGGACGCGTTGGCCGGGCAGATCTCCAGCACGCCGTCGGGCCGCGCGGCGGAGAGCTTCTCGGTGATGGCCATCGCCCGGAAGTTGGCCGGGAGGCTCATCTCCTCGGCCAGCTCGACGAACACGAACTCGTCGCCGCCCCAGCTGTAGCGCGCGGGCTGGACGTCCGTCACGGCGGTCATGCGGGCTCCTCACGCTCGGACAACCACTGCTCCAGCGCCCCGGTGTGGAACTCGCCCGCACCGAACCACTCCTGGTCGAGGATCTCGGTGTGCAGCCCGGCCGTCGTCGGGACGCCCTCGACGGTGAACTCGGCGAGCGCGCGGCGGGAGCGGCGGATCGCGGACTCGCGGTCCTCGCCCCACACCACGACCTTCGCCAGCAGCGAGTCGTAGAACGGCGGCACGGTGGCACCGGACTCCAGCCAGGTGTCGACGCGGACCCACGGCCCGGCCGGCAGCTCCACCGTGCCGACCTTCCCGGGCGAGGGCAGGAAGCCGCGCGTGGGGTCCTCGGCGTTGATCCGGAACTCGATCGCCCAGCCGCGGGCGACGATGTCGTCCTGGGCGCGCGACAGCCGCTCCCCCGCCGCGATCCGCAGCTGCTCGGCCACCAGGTCGACGCCGGTGACGAGCTCGGTGGTGGGGTGCTCCACCTGGATCCGGGTGTTCATCTCGATGAAGAAGAACTCGTGCGTCTCGTCGTCCACGAGGAACTCGACGGTGCCCGCGCTGCGGTAGCCGACCTCGCGGGCCAGGCGCGCCGCCGCGGCCGTCATCCCCTCGCGCACGCCGGCGTCGATGCCCGGGGCGAGTGCCTCCTCCACCACCTTCTGGCGCCGCCGCTGCAGCGAGCACTCCCGCTCGAACAGGTGCACGGCGTCGGAGCCGTCGCCGAGCACCTGTACCTCGACGTGCCGGGCGCGGCGCACGAACCGCTCCAGGTACATGCGGCCGTCGCCGAACGCGTTCGCCGCCTCGCGCGACGCCGCCGGGAACGCCTCGCGCAGCCCGGCCTCGTCGTCGACGACGCGGATGCCGCGGCCACCCCCGCCCGCTGCGGCCTTGAGCATGACCGGGTAGCCGATCTCCGCGGCGGCCGCCACGGCCGCGGCCACGTCCTCGACGCCGCCGGGCGTGCCCGGCACCGTCGGCACGCCCGCGGCGGCGGCCACCTGCCGGGCCCGGACCTTGTCGCCCATCTGGTCGATCACGGCGGCGTCGGGCCCCACGAACGCGAGCCCGGCGTCGGAGACTGCGGCCGCGAACGCGGCCCGCTCGGACAGGAACCCGTAACCGGGGTGCACGGCGTCGGCGCCCGACGAGCGCGCCGCCTCGACGATCGCGTCGGCCACCAGGTAGCTCTTGTTCGCGGCGGGCGGCCCGATCTCCACCGCGGCGTCGGCGAGCCGGACGTGGCGGGCGTCGGTGTCGGCGGTGCTGTGCACCGCCACGGTGGAGATCCCGAGGTCGCGGGCGGCCCGGATGATCCGCACCGCGATCTCACCCCGGTTGGCGACGAGGAGGCGTTTCACGCACAGCCTCGCTGACGCTCGGCTGGCGCTTCGCGAACGCGTTGTGACATCGATTCGCTCGCGAGCTCGCTCATCCTGCCTCGATCACCGCGACGGCCTGGCCCGCGTCGACGACGTCCTCGTTCTCGACGAGGAACTCGACGAGCGTGCCCGCGGCACCGGCCGGGACCGGGTGGAAGGACTTCATGACCTCAACCAGGCAGACGGTGTCGTCGGCCCCGATCGGCTGGCCCTCCTTCGCGAACACGTCGCTGTCCGGGTCGGGCCGGCGGTAGAAGACGCCGGGGATGGGTGAGACGACCTCGATCCGACTCACGCGGGTTCCTCTCATGTCAGGGGTCGTGAGTGGAAACGAGTGCCGGAGCACTCGTATCCACTCACGGCTCAGGTGAGGTGGGGACGCAGGGCTTCGTGGACCGCCTTGGCGAGGTCCACGGCGTTCGGGGTGTCGGAGTGGACACAGACGCAGTCGGCCCGCACGGGGATCTCGGTGCCGTCGACGGCGGTGGCCACCCCGTCGGTGACGGCCCGGAGCGCCTTCTGGGCCGACGACGCCGGGTCGAACGCGGCGTGCTCGCGGGTGATGATCAGCGAGCCGTCGGGGCGGTAGTCGAGGTCGGCGTAGTACTCGGAGAGGAACCCGCCGGGGCTCGCGCCCCACACCTTCTCGTGCACGGTGCCCGCCATGCCCATCAGCGGCACCCCGAACACGGCGGCGGCGTCGGCCACCGCGCCGGCGACCTCCTCGTCGCGCGCGGCCATCCCGTACAGCGAGCCGTGCGGCTTGATGTGGTTGAGCTCCATCCCGCGCTCGCGCAGGAAGCCGCTGAGTGCGCCCACCTGGTAGATCACGGCCGCGGTGAGCTCGTCGCGCTCCATCTTCATCTCGCGGCGCCCGAAGCCCTCCCGGTCGGGCAGGGACGGGTGAGCCCCCACCTTCACGCCGTGGTCCTGGGCGAGCGCGACGGTGCGGCGCATCACCCTGGGGTCGGAGGCGTGGAAACCGCAGGCCACGTTGGCGAGGGTGACCCAGGGCATCAGCCCCTCGTCGTCGCCGCACTTGTAGATGCTGAAGGCCTCGCCCATGTCGCAGTTGATCGCCACCATGTCCAGCCCTCCCTTCAGCTCGTCATGGTCCCGGCAGTCTGGCCCGCGCGCCCGATGGCACGCCAGACCTTCTCCGGGGTGACGGGCATGTCGAGGTGCGTGACCCCGAGGTGGGCGACGGCGTCGATCACCGCGTTGACCACGGCGGGTGACGAGCCGATGGCGCCGGACTCGCCGATCCCCTTCACACCCATCGGGTTGGTCGGCGAAGGGGTGACGGTCTGGTCGAGGGTGAAGTGCGGCAGGTCCACCGCGGTCGGGAAGTGGTACTCGGCGAGCGTGCCCGTCCGCGGGTTGCCGTCCGCGTCGTAGACCGCCTCCTCGTACAGCGCCTGCGCCACGCCCTGGGCGATCCCGCCGTGCAGCTGGCCCTCGACGATCGCCGGGTTGACCACCGGGCCGCAGTCGTCCACGGCCGCGTACCGGCGGATCGTGACGCGCCCGGTCTGGGTGTCGACCTCGGCCACGCAGATGTGCGTGCCGAACGGCCAGGTGAAGTTGGGCGGGTCGAAGTGGTGGTCGGCGGTGAGGTTGGGCTCCATCCCCTCAGGCAGGTCGTTCGCGAGCGACGCGGCGAGCGCCACCTCCTGGATCGTGATCCCGGGCCCGGACGTGCCGGCCACGGAGAACCGCCCGCCGGTGAACTCGAGGTCGTCCTCGGACGCCTCCAGCAGGTGCGCGGCGATCGCGCGGGCCTTGGCGGCGACGCGCTGCGCGGCGACGTGCACCGCCACCCCGCCGACGGGCAGGCTGCGCGAGCCGTAGGTGTCGCGGCCGAACGGGGCGACCGCAGTGTCGCCGTGCAGCACCTCGACGTCGTCGGGGTGCACGCCGAGCGCGTCGGCGGCGATCTGCGCCCATGCGGTCTCGTGGCCCTGCCCGTGCGGGGAGGTGCCGGTGACGACCTCGACCTTGCCGCCCACCGTCATCCGCACGGTCGCGGCCTCCCAGCCACCGCTCTGCAGGCGCACCCCGGCCGCGACCTTGGACGGCGAGAGCCCGCCGCTCTCGGTGAAGTTGCCGATCCCGATGCCGAGCTGCACGGTGTCGCCGCGCTCGCGTCGCTCCCGCTGCTCGGCGCGCAGCCGGTCGTACTCGACGAGGTCCATCGCCTTGCGCATGGTGGTCTCGTAGTCGCCGGAGTCGTACATGACGCCCGACGGCACGGTGCGCGGCTCGGAGAACGGCGGGATGAGGTTGCGCAGCCGGACCTCCGCGGGGTCCATCCCGAGCTCGCGGGCCAGATCGTCCATGATCCGCTCGTGGGCGTAGGCGGCCTCCGAGCGCCCGGCCCCGCGGTAGGCGTCGGTGGGTGTGAGGTTGGTGAACACGCCCTTGCACCCGAAGGAGTAGGCGCCGAAGTCGTAGAGGCCGCAGTAGGTGAAGGCCCCGAACACGGCGATGCCCGGGGTGAGCAGCTGCAGGTAGGCGCCCATGTCCGCGAGCAGCTCCACCCGCATGCCGAGGATCTTCCCCTCGCGGGTGGCCGCCACCGCGATCTTCTGGATCTGGCCGCGCCCGTGGGTGGTGGCGACGTGGTTCTCCGAGCGCGTCTCGGTCCACTTCACCGGCCTGCCCAGCCGGCGGGCCAGGGCGAGGGCCAGCGCCTCCTCGGCGTAGAGGTTGAGCTTGGACCCGAACCCGCCCCCGACGTCGGGCGCCACGACGCGGATCTTGCTGTCGGACACCCCGCAGACCAGCGCGAGAAGATCCCTGACGAAGTGCGGCACCTGGGTGGAGGTGTAGACGGTGAAGGCGCCGCCGACCGGCTCCGGCGTGACGACCACCGCGCGCGGCTCCATCGCCGAGGGCAGCACGCGCTGCTGCACGTACCGGCCCTCGACCACCACGTCGGCCTGCGCGAACGCCGCGTCGACGTCGCCGACGGCCAGCGGCCAGGTGTAGCAGTGGTTTGTGCCCAGCTCCTCGTGCACGAGCGGCGCGCCGGGCGCCAGCGCAGCCTCGATGTCGACGACCGCCGGGAGCTCCTCGTAGTCCACCTCGATCAGGCCGAGCGCCTCCTGCGCCGTGTGCGCGTCGGTGGCCAGCACGACCGCGACGCCGTCGCCGACGTGGTTGACCTCCCGGACGGCCAGCGGCGGGTGGTCGGGGATCTTGATGTCCTCGGTGACCGGCCATCCGCAGGGCAGGCCGATCGCGAACTCGCCCTTCAGGTCGTCCCCGGTCAGCACGGTGACCACGCCGGGCAGCGCACGCGCGGCCGACGCGTCGACGGCGCCGATCCGGGCGTGGGCGAGCGGGCTGCGCAACACGGCCATGTGGAGCGTGCCCGGTGGGGTGATGCCGTCGGTCCAGGTGGCCCGCCCGGTGATCAACGCGGCGTCCTCGCGGCGGGGCACGCTCTGCCCGACGTAGGTCGGCGTCTCGGCGGTCTGCGTCATTGCACGCCTCCTCACGGAGCGGGTCCCTGCGACCCAGGTCACAGTCTGTCCGACGCGGTGATGCCGCGCATCGACCCGTTCGAGGGAGTCGGTATTTCTATACCGGAGGCCTGCTAGGGTGTCGGTATAGAAATACCAACACCGCCGACTCGAGGTAACCGTGATCGAACTCAAGACGCCCGCCGAGATCAGCCGCATGCACGTGACCGGGCGATTCGTGGCCGAGGTGCTCACCGAGATCGGCCGGATCGCCGACGTGGGCGTCAACCTCACGGACCTCGAGCACCACGCGCGCGGCATGATCAAGCAGCGCGGCGCCGAGTCGTGCTACTGGGACTACGCCCCCTCCTTCGGCCGCGGCCCGTTCCGCAACGTCATCTGCCTCGCGGTCAACGACGCCGTCCTGCACGGCCTCCCCCACGACTACACGCTGCGCGACGGCGACGTGCTCACCGCCGACATCGCGGTGAAGATCGACGGCTGGGCGGCCGACTCGGCGCGCACCGTCGTCGTCGGCACCCCCGCCGAGGAGGACCTGCGGATCGTCCGGGCCACCGAGGAGGCGCTGGAAGCGGCGATCGACACCGCACGTCCCGGCAACCGGCTGGGCGACATCTCGGCCGCCATCTCGGCGGTGGCCACCCGGTACGGCTACCCCGTCAACGACGAGTTCGGCGGTCACGGCATCGGCCGCACCATGCACGAGGACCCCCACGTCTCCAACAAGGGCCGCGCGCGCCGGGGCCTCACCCTGCGCCCGGGGCTGACCCTCGCGCTCGAACCCTGGTTCGCCGCCACGACCGACCGGATCGTGTTCGACCCCGACGGCTGGACGATCCGGTCGGCCGACGGCTCGCGCACGGCCCACTCCGAGCACACCGTGGCCATCACCGAGGACGAGCCGCTCGTGCTCACCCGTCGCGCCGAGGAGCTCGCCTAGCCCCCACCCGCTCGCACACCGGCACGCGCGCTCGCACACCGACTGCAACCGGTGTGCGAGCACCACCGGTGGTGTGCGAGCGGCTCAGACCGCCACGCCGAGCAGCGAGCCGGCCATCTGCAGCGAGCGCGCGACCACCTCGAACCCGCGCGGCAGCATCACCCGCTCGTACGCCGCGACCGCGTCGACGACCGGCGCCCCGCCCAACAGCTCACCGGCGAGCGTCTGCGCGTCGCGCAGCGCCGTGTTGGCCCCCACGCCGCCGGTGGGCGGCATGGGGTGGATCGCGTCGCCGAGCAGTGTGACCGGCCCGGACGACCACGCCGCCACGGGCTCGCCCGCGCGGATCGTGATCGGGAAGAACGTGGCGGGGTCGGCGTGGGCGAACAGCGCGCGGACCGTGGGGTGCCAGCCCGCGGTCGCGTCCACGGTGAGCCGCCAGACCTGGTCGGGCGCCATCCGGAACAGCGCCTCGTCCGGCACCCCGAGGCGTTCGGGGGTGGCGGTGAGCACCGTCATCAGGTAGTCGGACGCGCCGCCGCCGGGCGGTGTGCGGAACCGCAGCGGCGCGAACCCCGCGCCGTACCCGGTGCGGTCGGCCACCCAGGAGAAGCCGCGGTCGAAGTCGGCGGGCACCAGCGGGTCGGTGTCCGGTCCGAGCGGCATCCGCCCGTACAGGCAGCGGACGCCCAGGTCGCGCACGACGGCGTGCGGGAGCAGCCCGCGCCGCACGGCCGACCCGATGCCGTCGGCACCCACCAGCAGGTCGCCCTCGTCGCCGCCACCCTCGGCGAAACCCACCCGCACCCGCCCGGACGCGCCGACGTCGAACGAGGCCACCGTGCACCCGAAGCGGACCACGTCGTCGAGGCCGGTGAGCAGGGCCTGGCGGAACACGTACCGGTCGACGCAGGTGATCTCGTCGTCCCCGCTCGGTGGGAAGGTCTGGGCTGTCGTGCGCTCGAGCTGGTCGGTGTAGCCGGCCACCAGGTCGCCGTTGACACCGCTGGTGCTCCGCACCCGCTCGAGGACGTCGGGCGGCAGGCAGGCGGCCAGCGCCGCGTTGCCGTCGCGGTCGATGTGGATGCGGTAGCCCTGGCGACGCGGCCGCGGCGAGGGGTCGCGCTCGTACACCACCACGTCCATGCCGCCGCGGCGCAGCGCCTGCGCGAGCGCCAGGCCGCCCACGCCCGCACCGCTGATCAGGATCCGGGTCATGCCCGCAGATTATCACTCGTCTGTTTGATTAAGTCATTCATAGATCAAAGTTGTGCACATGCACAGTTCGAGAAGCGGATCTCGTGGGGTATCCCGCTTCCACCACGCAGACCCGGCCACCATGCTGTGCCGATCCCGACCCCGGAGTGGCGATGCACCTGACCCCACGCGAACACGAGCGCCTGCTGCTCGCCGCGGGCGCCGACCTCGCCCGCCGCAGGCTCGCCCGCGGCGCGCTCCTGGGCGCGCCCGAGGCCGTGGCGCTCGTGTGCGACGAGATCTGCGAGCTCGCCTGGGACGGCCGGCCCTACGAGGAGGTCGTCGCCCGGGCCCGCGAGGTGGTGCGGCCCGACCAGCTCGTCGACGGGGTCGCGGCCGCCGTGCCCGCGGTGCAGGTCGAGGCGCTGTTCCCGCACGGCAGCGTCCTCGTGGACGTCGACGCGCCGTTCGGGCCGCCGGCAGCGGGCGGGCCGGGAGCGGTCCGGGCCGCCGACGGCACGCTCGAGCTGGCGCCGGGCCGGGAGCGGGCCACCGCCGTGCTCCACAACACCGGCGAGCTGCCGGTCTGGGTCTCCTCGCACGTGCCGCTGGACCAGCTCAACCCCGCCGTGCGCGTGAACGCGCCGCAGGGCCGGTACCGGCTCGACGTCCCGGCGGGCACGGCCGTGCGGGTGGAGGCGGGCGCCGAACGCGAGGTGGCCGTGGTGCGGATCGGGGGCGACGCGTGACCGCTGTGGACCGCACCGAGTACGCCCGCCGTTACGGGCCCACCACCGGCGACCGCATCCGCCTGGCCGACACCGAGCTGTGGGTGGAGGTCGAGGCCGACGACACCGAGCCCGGCGAGGAGCTGCTCGGCGGCTGCGGCAAGACCGCCCGCCACGGCGCGCTCGTGTCCAGCTCCGCCGACCGCTCCAGCGCGCTGGACATGGTCGTGCTCGGCGTCGTGCTGATCGACCCGGTGCTCGGCGTCCGCAAGACCAACATCGGGATCAAGGACGGCCGGATCGTGGGCGTCGGCCGGGCGGGCAACCCGGACGTCCTCGACGGCGTCGAGCTCGAGGTCGACGCCCACACCGCGATGATCACCGGCGAAGGGCTGATCGCGACGCCCGGCATCGTCGACTCGCACGTGCACCTGTCCAACGCCGACCTCGCCGCCGCGGCGCTCTCCGCGGGCGTCACCACCATCGTCGGGATGGGCATCGGGGGCGTGTGGGACGTCGGGGCCAACCCCCGGTACAACCTCCACTCGCTGATCGCGGGCTGGGCGGACGTGCCGATCAACGCGGCGTTCCTCGCGCGCGGATCGTCGACGTCGGCCGCGCTGCTGGAGGAGGCGGTGCTGTCGGGCTGCGCCGGGTTCAAGGTGCACGAGGACTGGGGCGCCACCCCCGAGGTGATCGACACCTGCCTCCGCGTGGCCGAGGCCGCCGACCTGCCGGTGGCGTTGCACACCGACACGCTCAACGAGTCCGGCTTCCTCGCCGACACCCTCGACGCCGTCGGCGGGCGCACCGTGCACGCCTACCACGTGGAGGGCGGCGGCGGGCACCCCGATCTGCTCTCGATCGTCTCCCGGCCCAACGTCCTCACCAGCTCGACCACGCCGACGCTGCCGCTCACCCCGTCCACCGTGGCCGAGCTGCACCCGATGACGCTCACCGTGCACCGCGGGCACGCGCACGTGCCGAGCGACAAGGCGATCGCCGAGAGCCGGATCCGTGAACACGCCATCTCGGCCGAGAACCGGCTGCACGACCAGGGCGCGATCAGCATCGTCAACTCCGACGCGCTCGGCATGGGCCGCATCGCCGAGACCGCGCGACGCACGTGGCAGCTCGCTTCGGTGCAGGCGACGCTGGCCGGCGAGACCGGCCCCGACGTCGCGAACAACGCCCGGGTGCTGCGCTACCTGGCCAAGCTCACCCACAACGCGGCCGTGGCGCACGGGATCGCGGCGCACGTCGGATCGTTGCGGCCCGGCCGGCTCGCCGACATCGTGCTGTGGAACCCGGCCTGGTTCGGGGCCCAGCCCGACCTCGTCATCAAGTCCGGGTTCGTGGCCTGGGGCGCGGCCGGTTCGGGCTCCGGCTCCACCCGGCTCACCCAGCCGCGGCGGATGCGCGCGTTCTACGGCGGGCACGGCACGGCGCCCGCGCGGCTGGCGCACGTGTTCGTCTCGGAGCAGGCCGACACCGCGGCCCTGCCGGCCGGGCGGACCTACTCCCCCATCACCGGCAGCCGCCGCCTGACCTGCGCCGACATGCTGCACAACACCGCCACCCCCACTGTCGAGGTGCCACCGGAACCGATCCCGGTGCGCGTCGACGGGCAGGAGGTCCCACTGCACCGGTCCGCGACGCTGCCGCTCACGCGGCTGCACCACCTGGGGTGAGGATGGAGATCGATCTGGTCGTGCGCAACGCCACCGTCGTCACGGTCGACGACGCCCGGCCCCGCGCCCGCACGCTCGCCGTGCACCACGGCCGCGTGTTCGCGCTGGACGCCGACGGGGTGCGCGGGCGCACGGAGATCGACGCGCAGGGCGCGGCGCTCGTGCCCGGGTTCGGCGACGCGCACAACCACATGGCGTGGTTCGGCGCATCACTGGACGAGGTCGACCTCTCCGGGCTCGACGACCTGTCCGGCCTCTACGACCGGGTGGCGGAGCGCGCCGCGACGCTCGACGCCGAGGCGTTCGTGGTGGGCGCGGGCTACGACGACACCGCGATCGGCGGGCACCCGCACCGCCGCGAGCTCGACCGGGCCGCGGGCGGGCGCCCGGTGCTGCTCAAGCACCGCTCCGGGCACGTCACCACGGTGAACAGCCCGGTGCTCGACCGCATCGGGGTGCTCGCCGGCACCGCGGTGGTGCCCGAGGGCGGGGTCGTGGTGCGCGACGACGCGGGCGACCCGACAGGCACGCTCGAGGAACAGGCACAGAACCTCGCGAGCGCGCTGCTCGTGCCCTACGCAGGCGCCGACCTCGTGCGCGCCATCGGCAACGCCTCCGCGGTGTACGCCGCGCAGGGCCTCACCCACGTCACCGAGTGCGGCATCGGCGGCGGCTGGGTCGGGCGCTCCCCGCGCGAGCTCGCCGCCTACCAGGAGGCCCGCGACAGCGGCGCGCTCACCGTGCGCGTGCAGCTCATGCCGGTGGCCGACGCGCTGCACCCGGTGGCCGGGCACGCGAACGACCCCGACGGCATCGGTCTCGACCTCGGCATCCGCACCGGCTTCGGCGACGACCGCCTGCGCATCGGCCCGATGAAGATCTTCACCGACGGCTCGCTCGTGGCCCGCACCGCCGCCATGCACGACGCCTTCTGCGACCGCCACTCCCACGGCTACCTCCAGGACGACCCGGAGCTGCTGCGCTCGCGCATCCTGGGCGCCCACGCCGCCGGGTGGCGCGTCGCCGCCCACGCCATCGGCGACCGCGCGATCGACCTCGCCCTCGACGCCTTCGCCGAGATGCAGCGCACCCACCCGCGCCCGGACACCCGCCCGCGCATCGAGCACGCCGCCGTGACCTCACCGCAGCAGGTCGCGCGCATGGCGGAGCTCGGCGTCACGCCGGTGCCCCAGATGCGCTTCCTACACGAGATCGGCGACACGATGGCCGCCGCCGTCGGACCGGAGCGGGCCGCGGGCCTCTACCGGCACGCGAGCTTCCTGCGCGCCGGCCTGCGGGTGCCGGGCAGCTCGGACCGCCCGGTCGCGGACGGCGCCCCGCTGCTCGGCATGCGGTCGATGGTGCTGCGCCGCTCCGCGTCCGGCGCCGTGATCGGCCCGGGCGAACGCGTCGACGCCGCCACCGCCCTGCGCGCCTACACCCTCGACGCCGCGTGGGTGGCGGGCGAGGACCACGAACGCGGCAGCCTCACCCCCGGCAAGTGCGCCGACTTCGTGCTGCTCGGCGACGACGTCACCGCCGTCGCCCCGGACCGCATCGGCGACGTGGATGTCGTCGCGACCTTCGTGGGCGGGAACTGCGTCCACGGCGCCGAACAACTCGGCATCGACCAGGAGGGATGACATGGCCGTCACCGTCACCGAAGCCGAGGCGCGCAAGGTCGCGTTCGGCGCGTTCGTGGGCACCGCCCTCGAGTGGTACGACTTCTTCCTCTTCGGCACCGCGGCGTCGCTGGTGTTCAACCGGCTGTACTTCGCCAGCGACGACGTCGTGGTGGCCACCGCGGGCGCGTTCGCGTCGTTCGCGGTCGGGTTCCTCGCGCGCCCGCTCGGCGCGGTGCTGTTCGGCCACCTCGGCGACCGCATCGGACGCCGCAAGTGCCTGATCATCACGGTGACCCTCATCGGGTTCGTGACGGGCGCGATCGGGCTGCTGCCCACCTACTTCTCCATCGGTGTCGCCGCGCCGATCCTGCTCACCCTGCTGCGGCTGCTGCAGGGCGTGGCGGTCGGCGGCGAGTGGGGCGGGGCCGTCACGCTCGCGGTCGAGCACGCGCCGAAGGAACGTCGCGGCCGCTACGCCGCCATGCCCCAGATCGGGTCCCCGATCGGCACGCTGCTGTCGTCGGGGGCGTTCCTGCTGGTCGGGCTGCTGCCCTCGGAGAGCTTCGACTCCTGGGGATGGCGACTGCCGTTCCTCGCGGCCTTCCCGCTGCTCTACATCGCGCTGTGGATCCGGCGCCGGGTCGAGGAATCGCCGCTGTTCGAGCAGCTGCTGCGCGAGGACGAGGTCGCCAGCTCCCCGGTGGTCGACGTCGTGCGCCAGGCGTTCCCCCAGCTCCTCGTGGGTGCCGGGTCCGCGCTGCTCGGCATCGGCGGCTTCTACCTGATCACCACCTTCGTGATCAGCTACGGCACCGCCACCCTCGGCATGGAACGCTCGCTGCTGCTCACGGCCACGCTCGTCGCCGCCGCCGTCGAGATCGTCGTGCTCCTCGTGGGCGGGCGGCTGGCCGAGCGCTTCGGGCCCGGGCGCATCACGTTGATCGGCGGGCTGATCTCGGCGCTGATCGCGTTCCCCGCGTTCTGGATGATCGACAGCACCGGCCCGGCGCTCGTGATCCTCGGGGTCACGCTCGCGGTGGCGTGCCTGTCGATCCCCTACGCGGTGTCCGGCGCCCTGCTCACCGACCTGTTCCCCGCGCGCCTGCGCTACAGCGGGGTGGCGCTCTCGTCCAACATCGCGGGCGTGGTGAGCGGGTTCGTCCCGCTGATGGCCACCGCGCTGCTGGCCGCGAGCGGCGGGCTGTCGTGGGCGCCGGCGCTCCTGCTGGTGGTGATCGCGCTGATCACGGCAGGCGCCGGGGCGCTCGCCCCGCGCATCTCCCTGTCCCGCGACGAGGTGGTGGCGCAGAAGAAGTAGCGGGGTCAGGTCGCGGCGGCCGGTGCGGTGATCCGGCGCAGGGCCAGCGCGAGCACCAGCGCCACCGCGAGCAACCCCGTCACGTACCCGACCACCCCGAACCAGCCGCCGTGGTCGTAGGCGATGCCGCCGACAGCCCCGCCGACGCTGCTGCCCGCGTAGTAGCCGAGCAGGTACAGCGACGAGGCGACGGCGGGCGAGCCGGCGGGCAGCATCGACGCTCGCCTGCCCACCCAGCTGCTGGCCACCGAGTGGGCGGCGAAGAACCCGATGGTCACCACCAGCAGCCCGGCCAGCACCGTGACCAGCAGGTCGGGCACGGTCACCCACGCGCCGAGCACGGCCACGAGCACCGCGGCCCACAGCACCTTGCGCCGGCCCCACCGGTCCCCGAGCCGACCGGCGGCGGTGGAGGCCCAGGTGCCCGCGAGGTAGCCGAGGAAGACCAGCCCCACCAACGCGGCCGGCAGCCCGAACGGAGGCGCGAGCAGCCGGAAGCCCAGGTAGTTGTAGACGGTGACGAACGCGCCCATCAGCAGGAACGCGATGCCGAACAGGCACCGCAGGCCGGGATCGGCGAGCTGGGCGCGCAGCGGGCCGCCGAGGTCGCGCAGGCGCACGCGCGGCGCCGCCGGGGCCGTCGCGGGCGGCAGCAGCACCCGGAACGCCACCGTGCACAGCAGCGACAGCCCTCCGATCACGGCCAGCGCCACCCGCCAGCCCGCCACGTCGGCCACGGCGGCGGCGACGAGCCGCCCGGACAGCCCGCCGATCGTGTTGCCCGCGATGAGCAGCCCGACCGCGCCACCGAGCCAGCGCGGCGCGACCTCGCGCGTGACGTGCGCCATCGCGAGCGCCGGCAGCGCCGCGAGCGTGACGCCCTGCAGCGCCCGCACCGCGACGAGCACGCCGAAGGTGGGCGCGAGCGGGGCGAGCACACCCAGCGCCGCGGAGACCGCGAGGGCCACGGTCATCACGCGGGTGCGTCCCCAGGACTCGACCACCGCGGAGAGCGGGACGATCGCGAGCGCGAGCGCGCCGGTGGTGGCCGACAGCGCGAGGCTCGCCACCGACGAGGACACGTCGAACTCGGCCGCGAAGATCGGCAGGAGCGCCTGCACGCAGTAGACCAGCACGAACGTCGCCAGGCCCGTGCACCACATCGCCGCGCCGAGCCGCCGGTACGCCGGAGTGCCGCGCTCGTGGCCGGTGCGCGCCGGGCCGGTGGTGGTCATCGCCCACCACGGTAAGGAGCCGCCCTTCGATGCGTCCAATGCATCTCTGCACTTCGTACGATGACGAAATGGATGAGTCGCCGCTGCTCGCCGTACTCGCGCCCCGGCTGCGGCACTTCACGGCCGTGGCCCGCACCGAGCACATGACCCGGGCCGCCGACGCGATCGGCGTGCCCCAGTCCACCCTGAGCCGCGGCATCGCCCGCCTCGAGCACGACCTGGGCGTGGCCCTGTTCGTCCGGGCCGGCCGCGCCGTGCGGCTCACCCGCGCCGGCCGCACCCTGCTGCGGCACGCCGAGCGCGCGGTGGCCGAGCTCGACGCGGCGGCCCGCGAGATCGTCACCGACGCCGACGCCGTGCGCGGCCGGGTGGCGCTCGGCTTCCTGCACACGTTCGGGGCGGAGGCGGTGCCGCGGCTGCTGCGCGAGTTCCGCCGAACCCACCCCGACGTGCGGTTCGACCTCGCCCAGGGCGGCAACGACGCGATCATCCAACGGCTGCGCGCAGGCGAGGTGGACGTGTGCGTGACCTCGCCGCTGCCGTCGGACCCCGCGCTCGTCAGCGCCCCGATGTACGACCAGGAACTGCGGCTCGTCGTGCCCGTCGACCACCCGCTCGCCGACCGCCGCGCCGGGCTCCCACTCGCCGCGGCGGCCGGCGCCCAGTTCGTGGGTTACCGGCCGGGGTTCGGGCTGCGCAGCCTCACCGAGGCCTGGTGCCGCGAGGCCGGGTTCGTCCCCCGGATGGCGTTCGAGGGCGAGGACGGGGAGACCCTGCGCGGTCTCGTCGGCGCCGGGCTGGGGGTCGCCCTGCTCGCCCCCTCCACGCACGTCACGCCAGGGGTCGTCGAGCTGCCGGTCACCGAGCCGCGCACCACCCGCACCGTCGGGGCCGTCTGGGTGGCCGAACGGCAGGCGGGCCCGGCCGTGCGGGTGTTCCGCGACTTCCTGCTCCGGTCCGGGCCGGCGCTGCTCGCCCCCTCCGCAGCCGACGCCCCCGCGGGTTCAGGAAAGCCACATTCAGGCCCTCTGCGGCCCTGAATGTGGCTTTCCTGAACTCGGCGGGAGTGCCTGGCGGCCGAGTGCAGCGGCACACCGATCGTGGGGCTCACACACCGGTTGCAGTCGATGTGTGCGCGCGAGAGGTGTTGTGTGAGCAGCGGGCGGTGGCCGCCCGAGCCGCTCGCACACCGGGAGTAGGGCTCACACATCAGCTGCAACCGGTGTGTGGGCGGTGGTCCTCGTGTGTGAGCATGCGAGGGCTGCGACGCCTCGGAGCGCCGTCGCACGCTGGACCGGTGATCTCCGCGGACCTCTTCCGGCACCAGCAGACGCTCGTCGGCGAGCGCGTCCAGCTCGAACCGCTCGGCCCCGCAGTGCTCGACGACTACCTCGCCGCGCTCACCGACCCGGAGGTGGCCCGCCTCACCGGCAGCCACGTCCGTCCCGACCGGGAGCGGACGGTCCGGTGGCTCGCCACCCGGGGCGACCACCACGACCGGGCGGACTGGGCCGCGGTGCGGATCGCGGACGGCGCCTTCCTCGGCGAGGCCGTCCTCAACGCCCTCGACGTCGACAACGCCTCCGCCCGCTACCGGGTCATGCTCGCCCCGGGCCACCACGACCAGGGGTACGGCACGGAGATCACCCGGCTCGTGGTGGACCACGCGTTCACCCTCGGCCTGCACCGGGTGGAGCTGGGGGTCTTCGCCTTCAACCCCCGCGCGCGGCGGGTGTACGAGAAGTGCGGGTTCGTGCTGGAGGGCAGGCGACGCGACGCCTTGCGCTGGGACGGCGAGTGGCACGACGAGCTCGTGATGGGCGTGCTGGCCACCGACTCCCTACCGTCTCCGGCATGAGAGACGACCTCGGACGCGACGTGCCGGTGCCCGCTCGGGTGGAGCGGGTCGTCTCGATCGTGCCCTCGCTCACCGAGGCCGTGGCGGCCACCGCCCCGGGCCTTCTGGTCGGCGCCACCGACTGGTGCACGCACCCGGCGGACCTCGACGTCGCCCGCGTGCGCGGCACCAAGAACCCGGACGTGGACGCGATCGTCGGGCTGGCGCCCGACCTGGTGGTGGCCAACCAGGAGGAGAACCGGGAGAGCGACCTCGACGCGCTGCGGGCGGCGGGCGTCGCGGTGTGGGTCACCGACGTCCGCACGCTCGACGGCGCGTTCGACTCGCTGGCCCGGATGTTGGCCGCGTGCGGCCTCGACCGGCCGGCGTGGCTCGACGGGGCCGAGGCGGCGTGGCGGGCGCTGCCCGAGCCGGCCGTGAGGCGCCGCGCGGTGGTGCCGATCTGGCGCAAGCCGTGGATGGCGGTCGGGCGCGACACGTTCACCGGCGCGGTCCTCGCCCGGCTCGGCGTCGACAACGCCCTCGCCGACGCCGACGAGCGCTACCCGCGGATCGACCCGGCCGACCTGCCTCCCCACGACCTGGTGGTGCTGCCCGACGAGCCCTACCTCTTCACGGCCGACGACGGCCCGGAGGCGTTCCCCGGAGTGCCATCGGCGCTGGTCAGCGGCAGGCTCCTGACCTGGTACGGCCCGAGCCTCGCCGAAGCGGCCCGGGTGCTGCCCGCCGCGCTGGCGACCCGGTAGGCGTCAGAACTTCGGCAGCGCGGCCGCGGCGTGCACGCGCTCCCGGTCGTGGAAGCCGAACCCGGCGCCCTCGCGCCGGTAGAGGTCGGCGTAGCGCTCCACCCGGTCGCGATCCAGCTCGACGCCCAACCCGGGGCCGGCGGGCACCGCGAGGTGGCCGCGGGCGTAGTTCGCGGCAGGCCCGCCGAACCCGTCCACGACGTCGTCGGTGAGCAGGGCGCCGTACGCCTGGTGCGCGGGCCGGGCGTTCGGCGTGGCCGCGAGCGCGTGCACGGCGGCCGCGAGGGCCACGCCCAGCTCGCCGAGGCTGTGCTTCACCACCGGCAGCCCGGCGGCCTCGCACATCCCGGCGGAGCGGCGCAGGTTCGCCAGGCCATCGTCCATCTGATTGTCCACCGAGATCACGTCGGCGGCCCCGGCCTTGATCACGGCGAGCTGGGCCTGCCGGGTCCAGGACGCCTCGTTGGCGAGCAGCGGCACGTCGACACGGCTGCGGACGTGGGCCATCTCGTCGAGGTTGCGGCCCGACACGGGCTGCTCGACGAGCTCCAGGTCGTAACGTGCCAGCTCCCGGATCACGCGCACGGCCGAGCCCGGTGACCAGGCCTCGTTGGCGTCCACCCGGATCCGCGCGCCCGAACCGGCCCCGTCGCGCAACGCGGCGACGCGCTCGACGTCGCGGCGCGGGCCGTCGGCGCCGACCTTGAGGTAGCAGGTGGAGAACCCGGCCGCGGTGGCACGGCGGCCCTCCTCGGCGACCTCGTCCGGTTCGGCGCGGGCCACGTACCAGAAGAACTCGACCTCGTCGCGGAACCGGCCGCCGAACAGGTTCACCAGCGGCTGCCCGCAGACCTTGCCCGCGATGTCCCAGCAGGCCATCTCGACCGCGGCGATCGCCGGGCTGCTCGCGCCGACGTGGTGCCAGGTGCCGACCACGTCGATGCGCCGCACGAGCTGCTCGATGCGCAGTGGGTCGGCGCCGACCACCAGCGGTTCCAGGCTCGCGAACACGGCGAGCACGATGTCGGCCGACGGGTAGGTGGCCGCCTCGCCGAGCCCGACGACCCCCTCGTCGGTCTCCAGCTCCAGCAGCACGCTCACCTGGCCGCGGCGGCGGCCGAACGCCCAGATCTCGTCGGTGCGGAAAGGGACGGCCACCGGGGTGGTGCGCATGCCGGTGATCCGCATCAGGCCACCACCGTGAGCTCGCGGGCGGCGGTCGTGAGCAGCTCGCACCCGTCGGCGGTCACGAGCGCGGTGTCGGAGACGACGTGGCCGGTCGGGCGCCGCACCCACGACATGAGGTGGAAGACCATCCCGGCGACGACCTCGACGTACCCGTCCGGCCGGATGCCGAGCACCTCCGGCCCGCCGACCCAGCTCGGCGGGTAGCCGATGCCCACGAGGTAGCCGCAGTGGTGGCGCCGCGGCGTCCCGCCCACGGCGCGCTGCCACGCGGCGAAGACCTCGCCTGTGCGGACGCCGGGCCGCAGCACGGCGCGGGCGGCGGCGAGCCCCGCGAGCGCCCGCTCGTGCGCCTCGACCGCCTCGGCGGGCGCGTGGCCCGGGTAGACGGTGCGCGACAGCGGCGCGTGGTAGCGGCGCACGCAGCCCGAGAGCTCCACGAACAGCCCCTGCCCCGGGCGCAGTCCGCGATCTCCCCAGGTGACGTGCTCCTGGTCGAGCATCGCCACGGGCCGGATCAGCGGGACGAACCCGGGCGGCTCGCCGCCCGCGGCGATCATCGCGTGCTGGGTGGCGGCCGCGACGTCCCGCTCGGCGGCGCCCGGCCGGGCGGCGGCGATCCCGGCCCGCACCGCCGCGTCGGACACCGCGGCGGCCCGGCGCGTCCAGCCGATCTCGGCGGCCGACTGCACGGCGCGGGCGGCGGCGAGCATGCCGGTGCAGTCCCGCCAGGTCAGCGTCGGGAGCGCGGCCCGCAACGCGTCCATGATCGCGGGCGGGAGGAAGGTGCCGCTCTGCTCGACGCCCACGGTGCCGCCGACCGGGGCGGCGTCGGCGACGGCCCGCACGGCGGCGGTCGCGGGGTCCTCCCCGTCGGCGAAGGGGAGGTGGCGCACCGCGGGGGCCTGGGCGAGCACGGTGGCGCGCTCCATCTCGCGCGTGACGAGCACCGGCTCGCCGTCGGCGGGCACCACGAGCATCGTGAACGCGAAGTAGCCGAGGTGGTCGAGCCCCACGAGGTAGTAGACGTTCTCCGGGCTGGTCACGGCGACGGCGGCGAGGCCGCGGTCGGCCATGGCGGAGCGCAGGGCGGCCAGGCGGGAGGCGCGTTCGGGGTCGCGCCGGAGCAGGAGCGGGGCGGTGGTCACGAACGCAGCGTGCGGCGCGCCCCCACTTCAGATCAAGTGACGATTCCTTCCCGGCGCCGGTAGCATCGCTTCATGTTGGAGCCCCGCCGGTTGCGCCTGCTCCGCGAGCTCGCGAGCCGCGGCACCATCGCGGCCACGGCCGAGGCCTGCGGGTACACGCCGTCCGGGGTGTCCCAGCAGCTCGCCCTCCTCGAGCGCGAGGTGCGGATGCCGCTGCTGGTGCGCGAGGGCAGGCGGGTGGCGCTCACCGAGGCCGCCCGCGTGCTGGTCGGTCACGCGGAGCGCGTGCTGGCCGCGCTGGAGGCCGCCGAGGCGGCGCTCGCGGGCCTCGCGGGCTCGGTCAGCGGCACCGCGCGCCTCGCCGCGTTCCCCACGGCGGCTGCCGCGTTCGTGCCGTCCGCGATCGCGCGCTGCCGGGCCGAGCACCCCGACCTGCGCGTCGTGCTCACCGAGGAGGAGACCGACGGGGCCGTGCTCGCAGTGCGGTCCGGCCGCATCGACCTGGCGCTGGTTTACGAGTACGACCTGCTCCCGCGGCTCGCCGACCCGGGCGTGACCGTCGAGCCGCTGCTCACCGAGCCGCTCCTGGCCGTCCTCCCGGCCGGCCGCGCGGCCCCGGACCGGCTCCCGCTCGCGTCGCTGGCCGACGAGGCCTGGATCGCCCCGCACAGCGACACGGCGCTGCGCGCGGTGCTGGAGCGGGCGTGCGGGGTGGCCGGGTTCGCGCCCGCGATCGACTACGCCAGCGACGACTACACCGTGATCGTCGCGCTCGTCGCGGCCGGGCTCGGGGTGTCGCTCCTGCCGGAGCTGGCGGCCGAACCGCTGTCGGCCGACGTGCAGCTGCGCCCCGTGGCCGATCCGGAGCTGACCCGCACCGTCTCGCTCGTCACCCGCGCCGGCCGCGGGGCCCACCCGGCCGTGGCCGCGCTCGCCCGGTGCCTGCGCGAGGCCGTCCCGGACGTGCCCACGTAGATCTGCGGATCCGTGGCGCCGCCCGTGCTGAGAGGGTCACCCGGTGGGCAGCTCCGGACGACCTCGCGGGTGTGTCATCGCGCTGCTGGTCGTCGCTGCGCTGGTCGTGCTGCCGGTGGGCTGGCTCGCCTACGCGCTGTTCCACACCGATCGGTGGGTGGGCGAGGTCCCCGCCGTCGTCACGGGGATCGACGACGACGGGCGCTACTTCAGGGTGGAGTTCACCGCACCGCTCCCGGAGGACGCCCTCGCGGGCAGACCGGAGAGCGCCGCGACACCTGACGGCGGCCTGGTCTTCGAGATGCTGCCGGACGTGCAGGTCGGCGACCACGTCCTCTGCACGGTCGAGCAGACGTTCACGGTCAACACCGATCTCGGCCATGGGCCCGTGTCGAGGATCGAGCGCTGCAGGCGACCCGCCTGACGTTGCTCCGGTCGTCCGATCAACCCCGGGCGACGTGCGATCAACACCTGCGGGGCGGGCGCGTCGACGATCGACGCGTGCCGATCGACCACGACGCCCGCACGGTGCGGGCACCAACGACGACCTCCCGGGGCTGGACCCCGGTCATCGCGCTCGCCGGCGGGATCGCCCTGCTCGTGGCGAGCGAGTTCCTCCCCGCGAGCGTCCTGCCCGCTCTGGCGGGCGACCTCGGGGTCAGCGAGGGCACTGCCGGGCTCGCGGTCGCGGCGACGGCGATCGCGGGCGCCGTCACGGCCCCGAGCATCGCGGTCCTGCTCCCCCGGACCGACCGGCGCCGGGTGCTCGTCGGCCTGCTCGTCGCCGGGGCCGTCGCGAACCTCGCGGTCGCGGTCGCGCCGCACTTCGCGGTGCTGCTCGCCGGCCGCCTCGTGCTCGGGATCGCGATCGCCGGCTACTGGTCCTTCGCGCTCGGCGTCGGCACGCACGCGGTGCCCGGCCGCAGCGGGCTGGTCTCCGCGGCCATCGCCTTCGGCGTGAGCGTCGCGACCGTGGTCGGGATCCCGATCGCGGCGCTGGTGAGCGACGTCGTCGGGTGGCGCGCTGCGTTCGCGGGTGCGGCCGCGCTCAGCGTGCTCGGCGCCGTCGCCCTCGCCGCGGCCGTGCCGCCGGTGCCCGCCCACCCCGGGGCGGGCCTCGCGATGCTGCGGCGCGCGGTCCGCAACGGGCGGCTCGTCGCGAGCGTGGCCTGCATCGTCCTCGTCGCGTTCGGCAACTTCGCCGCGTACCCCTACATCCGGCTCGCGATCGACGAGGTCGCCCCCGCGAGCACCGCGTGGCTGCTGGTGGTGTGGGGCGTCGGCGGGATGGCGGGCAACATCGCCGCGGGCGCGCTCGTGCGGTGGCTGCGCCCCGCGGCCGCGGCGGCACCCGTGCTGATCGCCGTGGGGCTGCTGCTCACCGCGGTGGCGACGTCGCTCCCGCTGCTCGCGGTCGGCATCGTGGTGTGGGGGATCGGGTTCAACATGGTCCCGGTCGTGACCCAGGTGTGGGTCACCCGGGTCGAGCCCGAACGGGCCGAGTCGGCGATGGGACTGCAGGTCACCGCGTTCCAGGTGGCGATCACCCTCGGCGCGAGCGCCGGCGGCGCGATCGTCGACGCGCGCGGTGCCGGGGCGGCGCTGCTCACGGGCGCGACCTTCGCCGCCCTCGCCGCGCTCGGCTTCGGCCTACTGCGGGTCCCGCGCGCGTGACGACGCCCGCCACTCCTGCGGCCCGACGCCCTCGTACGCGGAGAACGCGCGGCTGAACGCGGCCGTCGAGCCGTAGCCCACGGCGAACGCGACCTGCGTGACGGTCCGGGCAGGGTCGCGCAGCAGCTTGCGGGCCACCTGCATCCGCACGTCCCGGAGCACCTCGCTCGGGCTGCGGCCCAGCGCGCGCCGGAACCGGTCGGTCAGCGCGGAGCGCGACAGGTGCACCAGCCGCGCCATCGCGTCGATCGTCCACGCCCGGCCCGGGTCGCGCATCAGCGCGGCCACGACGTCGGTGACGGCGGGGTCCGCGCCGGCGGGCGGCTCGTCCGGCCGGCCGCCCTCCTCCAGCCACGACGCCACCATCGCCGCGCCGACCAAGGAGCCGTAGCTCGCGACGAACGCCGACGGCCGGCACTCGTCCCGCAGCGGGCACAGGGTGATCAGGGCGGCGATGCCCGAGTGCCGGGCGCTGAAGCCGGGCACGACGAACGGGCTCGGCAGGACGGGCACCGGGTGCGCGGACCGCAGGTCGGCGACCGCGACCTCGGAGTCCTCGGTGGCGGTGATGCGGTGGGCCGTGGCGCCGTCGACGAGGACGGCGTCCCCGGCGCGCAGCGCCCGGCGGCCCTGCGCCGTCTCGAGCGCGACGGCACCGCTGAGCACCAGCACCCACACCGACGACGACCGCCGCTCGACGTCCCGCCCGGCCGCGAGCGGGACGTGCCGCAGCGCCGACATCTCCCACTGCGGTTCCCACCGCAGCGGATCCGTCGCGGCAGTGGCGGCGTCGGGCAGGACCGTGGTCATGGCCCGTGCAGCGCAGGCCCGCGGCGCCGCATTCCCGGAGACCCCGGCATCAGGGTTCGGGCGCCTCCCTGACCCGTGCGACGAGCTGCGTCGGGTTGACGTAGCGCAGGGCGATCACCAGCAGGATGAGCATCGTGGACGTGTAGATCACGGCCATGGCGTCCACCGACTGCTGCGCCCGGATCCCGGCCGCCGACATCGAGTAGTAGAGCGCGACCACCAGCGTCTGCGAGTCTGGGCCTGCCGTCAGGAACGTCAGCTCGAACATGCCGACGGTGCGCACCAGCACGAGGATCGACGCCGCGAGGATCCCGGGCACCAGCAGCGGGCCGAGCACGCGCAGGAACAGCGCCCGCATCCCGGCCCCGCACATGCGGGCGGCCGACTCGATGCTCGGGTTGATCTGCTCGATGAACGGGGTCATCGTGAGGATCACGAACGGCACCGACGGCACCAGGTTCGCCAGCACCACGCCGGACATGTTGCCCGCGAACCCGTACTTGTAGAGCACGGTGGCCAGCGGGATGCCGTACGTGATCGGCGGCATGAGGATCGGCAGCAGGAACGCGAAGTACACGAGCTGCTTGCCCGGGAAGGTGCGCCGCGCCAGCACGTAGGCGGCCGGCACGCCGATCAGCACCGAGATCAGCACGACGAGCAGCGACACCTGGAGGGTGACGAGCACGACGTCGAACAGGCCGAAGCTGCGCCACGCGTCGGCGTACCAGTGCACCGTGAAGCCCTCGGGCAGCCAGGTGCCGAACCAGCGGGTGCCGAACGAGCTCACCAGCACCGAGCCGACCACGCCCGCGAGGTTCACCAGGAAGAACGCGACCGCGCCCCACACCAGCCACGCGGCGGGACTCGCCACGATGCGCCGCCGCGCGGGCGCCTCCGAGATCGCCATCAGCCCTTGCCCCCCGTCGAGCCGGTGTAGAGCCGCGAGCGCCACATCAGCACCACGGCGATGACGATCAGCTCGACCGCGCCCATGATCATGGCGATCGCCGACGCGAGCGAGTAGTCGTACTGCTCGTAGGCCGCCTGGTAGGCGGCGAGCGCGAGCACGCGGGTCTCACCCGCGGGGTTGCCGACGAGCACCGCCGACGGGAACACGCTGAACGCCAGCACGAACGCCAGGCAGAACGTGGTGGCCAGGCCCGGCGCGAGCAGCGGCAGCGTGATGTAGCGGAAGCGCGCCTTCCAGTCGGCGCCCAGGGTGGCCGCGGCGCGTTCCAGCGTGGGGTCGATGCCCGACAGGTAGGACAGGATCAGCAGGAACGCGAACGGGAACCCGGTGATCACCAGGGAGAAGAACACGCCCCAGTAGTTGCCCACCAGCTGCGCGGGCTCGTCCACCCCGAACCCCGCGAGGACCTTGTTGAACCACCCGGCCGGGCCGAGGAAGTTCAGCAGCCCCTGCGCGGTGAGGACGGTGCCCAGCGTGATGGGCACGACGAGCACGGTGGTGAGCAGCCGCTTGCCGCGGAAGCTCCCCCGCATCCGGTAGGCGATCGGCACCGACGCCAGCACGTTGAGCAGCGCGGCGGGCAGCGACAGACCGAGCGTGATGCCGATGGTGCCGCGCTGGTACGGGTCGGAGAAGAACGCGATGTAGCTGCCGAGCGGCCCGCCCGCCTCCGGCGCGAACGACAGCTGCAACCCGTAGAAGAACGGGTAGAGGAACAGCAGCACCACGAACAGCACGGCCGGGAGCAGCAGGAGCAACTGCCGGTCGACCCCGCGCTCGGCGAGGCGGTGGCGCAGCGCGGGGGCCTGCGCGGTGCGCCCGGCCTTCTTCTCGAGCGTGGCGGTCACGGCGTGCCACCCCCGGCCCCGGCCCCGGATGCCAGCAAGGTGGCTTTGCTGGCCGAATATGCCAGCAAGGTGGCTTTGCTGGCATAAGGGCGCGGCGAGGGGCGCCCAGGCAGCGGCGTCATCCCGTCACCTCCGCCAGCTCGGTGGGGGCCGGGTCGCCGGCCTCCTTCGGGTACACCAGCAACCGCTGCGGTTCCACCGCGAGCGACACCCGGTCCTCGGGCGCGAGGCGCTGGTCGGTGCGCAGGTGCAGGGCGCGGCCGCTGCCGGTGCCGGTGCGGGCCTCCACTGCCAGCTCCCGGCCCTGGTACTCGACGACGTCGACCGTGGCGGGGATCCGATTGTCGCCCTCGCCCTCGACGACCCGGACGTCCTCGGGCCGCACCGCCGCCACGACCGTGGCCCCGGTGGAGATCGAGCCCATGGCCGTGCCGACGAGCCGCAGGCCCTCGCCCTCGAGCACCACCTCGTCGCCGGAGACCCGCGCGACGGTCATCTCGATCATGTTGCGGAAGCCCATGAAGTCGGCCACGTGCCAGTTCGCCGGGGTGGCGTGCAGCTCCTCCGGGGTGCCGACCTGCTGCACGCGCCCGGCCCGCAGCACCACGAGGCGGTCGGCGAGCGAGAGGGCCTCCTCCTGGTCGTGCGTGACGTAGACGGTGGTGAGCCCGAGCGACTGGTGCAGCCTGCGGATCTCGGTGCGCATCTCCAGCCGCAGCTTCGCGTCGAGGTTCGACAGCGGCTCGTCCATCAGCACGAGCGAGGGCTCCAGCACCACGGCCCGTGCGATCGCGACGCGCTGCTGCTGCCCGCCCGACAGCTGGCCGGGCAGCTTGGCGGCGTGCTCCTCGAGCTGGACGAGGCGGATCGCCTCCTCCGTGCGGCGCGCCACCTCGGCCTTGGACAGCTTGCGCATCTGCAGGCCGAAGGCCACGTTGCGGCGCACCGACATGTGCGGGAAGAGCGCGTAGTTCTGGAAGACCATGCCGAAGCCGCGCTTCTCCGGCGGCAGGACGTCGATGCGCTTCTCGTCCTGCCAGATGCTGCCTGACGTGAGCGGCAGCAGCCCGGCGAGGCAGTTGAGCGCCGTCGACTTCCCGCAGCCCGACGGCCCGAGCAGGGCGATGAACTCGCCCGCCCGGATCGTGAGGTCGAGGTCGGCGAGCGCGTCCTTGCCGGAGAACCGCCGCCCGACGCCGTCGAGCCGCAGCTCGCGGAACTCGGAGGTCACGAGTTGCCCCCACCGATCTCCCGGTCCCAGCGGTCGAACGCCGCGACCATGTCCTTCGTCTCCAGCGGGGTGGCCTTCGGGTGGTCCGCGATCATGGACTCGTACTCGGGGCGGCCGAACTGCTGGATGACCTGCTGCGACTCCGCGGGCGCCATGTCGAGCGTGACGCCCTCGACGGCCGGGCCCGGGTAGAAGTAGCCGGTGTCGTAGGCCTTGGCCTGCTGCTCGGGGGTGAGCATGAACTGGATCAGCGCGAGCAGGGCGGCCTGCTTGTCGGCGGAGACGCCCTTGGGGATCGCCGCGTAGTGGGCGTCGGTGACCCAGGTGAAGCCCTCGAGCGTGCCGACCTGGTACTCGGCGGGAACCGTGCCCAGCGCCCGCGGGTTGATGTCCCAGCCGGTGGTGCTGACGATGATGTCGTAGGTGCCGTTGGCCAGGTTCTTCATCGTGTCCGACGTGCCCGACGGGTACTGCGTGATCGTCTTGTCGAGCTCGGCGAGGTAGGCCCAGGTCTTGTCCCAGCCGTTCACCGGGTCCTTCGGGTCGCTGTCACCGAGGATGTAGGGCAGGCCCATGAGGAACGTGCGGCCCGGGCCCGAGTTGGACGGGCGGGCGTAGCCGACCTTGCCGGGGTTGGCCTGCGCGTAGGCGAGCAGCTCCTCGGCGGTCTTCGGCGGGTTCGGCACCCGGTCCGGGGCGTACTCGATGAGCGGCCCCGACGGGTAGTAGGTCACCACCACGCCCTGGTCGGCGGCCAGTTCCTGCATCGCGGCCGCGGGCTCGAGGTAGGAGTTCATGCCGGGGAGGCGGTCGGCGAACTGCGGCAGCAGCGGGGTGAACAGGCCCTGCTCGGTGCCGGCGGACAGGCCGTCGGTGCCGGTGAGCACCAGGTCGATGCCGAGCCGGCCCGCGTCCTGCTGCGCCTTGATCTTGCCGGCCATCTCCGGCGCGGCGGCCTTCTCGGTGGTGACCCGCGAGACGATGTCCGGGTTCTGCGCGACGAAGTCGTCGATCATCCCCTGCGTGAGCTGCAGGTTGCCGGCCACGTCGAGGATGTTGAGGGTCACCGGCTCCGACGGCCGGTCCGGCACCTGGCCCGCGGGCACCTCCGTGGTGCCAGGGCCCTCGGGAGCACCGCAGCCGGCCAGCAACAGGATCGCGCTGATCCCGCCCGCGGTGAGTGCCCTGCGCCATTGCACGGTCATCGGGTCGATCCCTTCGTCGGAGAGACGGGCGCGACCGTCGTCGTGTCGCGCACGATGAGTTGGGTGGGGAGTTCGCGGTGCACCGGGCCTGCTTCGGCGCCGGCGTCGAGCATCGACAGCAGCAGGCCCACCGTGGCCCGCCCGGCCGATCGTTTGGGCACGGACACGGTGGTGAGCGCGGGGTGGTTCATCGCCGACATGCCGATGTCGTCGCAGCCCACCACGCTGATCGCGTCCGGCACCGGGATGCCACGGGCACCGAGGCGGCTGAGCAGCCCGAGCGCGACCAGGTCGTTGTAGCCGATCACGGCGGTGGCACCGGACGCCACGGCGAGGTCGGCCGCCGCGACCCCGCCCTCGAACTGCGGCGGGAAGTGCCCGAGGTGCACGAGGTCCACCCCGCCCGCCTCGGCGGTGCCCCGGAGCCCGGTTTCGCGCTGCGCGTTGGACCACGACGTGCGCGGCCCGGCTACGAACGCGATCCGGCGGTGTCCCAGTGCGACGAGGTGCTCGAGGGCCTGACGCATGCCGTCGGCGTTGTCGACGGTGACGCTGGGCCGCTCCCCCGCCATCCGGTTCATCAGCACGACGGTGGTGTCCGAGCCGACGGCCGCGAGCTCCTCGTCCGGGGCGCGCGGCGAGCACAGGATCAGCCCGTCGACCTGCTTGGACAGCGCCCGCGACAGGTCGACCTCGGCGCCGGCCTCCTCGTCGGTGTCGGCGATGAACACCGAGTGGTCGGCGGCCCTCGCCGCGGCCTGCACGCCCTTCACCACGGACGCGAAGAACGGGTTGGCCAGGTCCGGCACGATCAGGCCGAGGTTGCCGGTGCGGCCCGTGATCAGGCCGCGAGCAGCGCGGTTGGGCCGGTAGCCCAGCTCGCGGGCCGCCGCTTCCACCCGCGCCCGCGTGTCGGCGCGCACCAGCTCCGGCATCGACAGCGCACGCGACACGGTGGCCTGGGAAACCCCCGCAGCACGTGCGACGTCGCGGATGGTGGTCGCCACGGGTCCTCCGTCGTCGGTCGGCCGATGCGTGCGGAAGTCTGAAACCGTTTACGACCCGCGTCAACCCCCTACTTACAGGAAGGTTGAACCGTTACCGAACGACGACGATGTAAGGGTTGCAATCCTTTCCAGGGTTGCCGCAGCGTCAGCGCACGCGGATGGCGGGCGCGTCGGACTTGCCGTACTCCTCCCGCAGCGCCGGGAGGAGCTCGTGCTGCGCGAACGTCAGGTAGTCGGGCTGGGTGTCGCCGCCGACCTGCACGAGCGCGACGTGTGTGAAGCCCGCGTCGACGAACGGCCGCACCGCCTCGACGTGCGCGGCCACGTCCGGGCCACAAGGGATGGAGGCCGCGACGTCGTCCGGCGTGACGAACCGGGTGGCGGCGGCGAACGCCGCGGTGCCGGGCAGCTCGGCGTTGACCTTCCAGCCACCGCTGAACCAGCGGAACTGGTCGTGCGCGAGCGCGATCGCCGCGTCCCGGTCGGGCCCCCACGCGATGGGCTGCTGGCCGATCTTGGGCAACGTCGTGCCCGCGGCCTCGTCGAAGCTCCGCACCAGATCGGGCCGCGGCTCCACCGCCACCATCGCGTCGGCCACCGGCGCGAACGCCTCCACCGACTGCTGCCCCGAGACTGCGACGGCGATCGGCACGCCGCCCTCGGGGCAATCCCAGAGCCTGGCCGAGTCGACGCGGTAGTGCGCGCCCCTGCGGTTGACGTAGTCGCCCGTGAACAGCTCACCGATGATCTCGACGGCCTCGCCGAGCATCTCGTGGCGCACGTTCACCGGCGGCCACCCGGCCCCGATCACGTGCTCGTTGAGGTTCTCGCCCGCCCCGAGCCCGAGGCAGAAGCGCCCCTCGCCGGCCAGCAGCGCCACCGTCGCCGCCTTCTGCGCGACGACCACCGGGTGGTAGCGCATGATCGGGCAGGTCACGTACGTCATGAGCGGCATCCGCTCGGTGGCGGCCGCCACCGCCCCCAGCACCGGCCAGGCGTGCGGGGCGTGTCCCTGGCTGTCGAGCCAGGGGAAGTAGTGGTCGCTGATCACCGCGAAGTCGAAACCCGCGTCCTCGGCCCCGACCGCGTCGGACACGAGCTCGCGCGGTCCGCGCTGCTCGCACAGCAGGGTGTAGCCGAAGGCGACCATCGCAGCGTCCTCTCACATCGGGGTTCCCCCCGGGCGGTACCCGCGGCCGCGTCCCCCTACGCCGCGGGTACCGCTCGAGTGGCCGCCTCCCCTCAGGCGGCCCGGGCTGCCACGCGCTGCGCCAGCGCGCGGCCCGTCTCGACGGCGCGCTCGTTGGCCTGCACCCGCAGGGCCGCTGCCGTGTCGCGCAGCTCGGCCATCGCCGGGTTGATGTCGGCGAGCGTCAGCTCGCACTCCAGCACCTGGACGTCGGCCTGGAAGACGTCGCCGAAGATCCGTCGCAGGTACGGGGTGGCGTGGTCCCACCCGTCGCGCGGGGTGCCGGGCCCGTAGCCGCCGCCGCGGGCGATGACCAGCGAGATCGGCTTGCCCTCGAGCGGCGCGTCAGTGCCGCCGGGCCGCAGCTGGGGCGAGGCGATCAGCATGTCGATCCAGACCTTGACGTGCTGCGAGATGCCGAAGTTGTACAGCGGCACGCCGATCACGGCGGCGTCGGCCGAGATGAGCTCGTCCGCGAGCTGCGTGGCGAGCGCGACGGCGGCGCGCTGCTCCGGGGTCTGCTGGTCCTCGGGTGTGAAGCCGGCCGTGGCGGCCGTTGCCCAGACGTCCGCGGGCAGCGGGTCGGCGCCGAGGTCGCGGTGGACCACGGCGTCGTCGGGGTGGTGCTCGACCCACGCCCGCTCGAGGCTGTCGGCGACCTCGCGGGTGACCGAGCCCTCGAAGCGGATGCTGCTGTCGAGGCGGAACAAGCTCATCGGTGGTCCTTCCGGGAACCGGGCTGAAAGCTACTGCTCAGATGTTCTGCTTCACAGACCATCGTGTCAACAGAGCGTCTTCCTCGCCACATTCCCGGGTACCATCGAGGGGTGACCAGCCCCCCGGACGTCGAGCAGGACCTCGGCTGGGCCCTGGGCACGGTCCTGCGCTCGTACCTGCGACTCGCGAACGAGGCCGTCGCCGGTGTCCCCGGTGGCCCCCGCGGCTACCAGGTGCTCTCCTCCGCCGCCAGCGGCGAGCGCACCAGCCAGCTCGCGATGGCCCAGAGCCTCGGCGTCGACCGCACGGTGATGACCTACCTGCTCGACGACCTCGAGAAGGCCGGGCTCGTCGAACGCAAGCCCGACCCCGCCGACCGGCGCGCCCGGCGCGTGCTGCTCACCGAGGCGGGCACCGCGCGCCTCTGCGCCGCCGAACGCGGGCTGCGAAAGGTCGAGGAGCACCTCCTCGGCCCGCTCGACCCCGACGAGCGCCACACCCTGCGCACGCTGCTGCAGCGCGTCGCGCTCGCCAGCGGCGAGCGGCACGGCACGGCCTGCGACGTCGCGCAAGAGCTCGAAGGCTGCTGACACCGCGTCGGACCCGCCGATCGCGGGTAGGCCGCAGGCATGGCCGATGTCGACGACGAGCTGTGGCACGAGTTCCACCGGGTGGTCAACATGACCTCGCGCGAACTCTCCGAATGGCTGCGCACCCGCGACGCGGGCGAGGAGGTCGAGGAGCTGCCCGACCAAGCAGGCACCCCGACCGGGCAGCAGGTCCTCGCCATCCTCGGCAAGCGGCGCCGCGACCTCACCGCGCACGACGCGGACGTGATGCGCCGGGTGGTGGAGCGCGTGCACGCGCAGCGCCGCGACGACCTGGAGCCGACGGCCGGTCAGGCCGGGTGGCGGCACCGGCTGATGTCGCTGGGGCACGACCCGCTCAAGCCGGTCACATCCTCGCCGTAGCCGGGGCCCGCGGCGTCACCGGCGGGTCAACAGGAGCTCGATCAGGCCGACGGTGTCCTCGTGGCCGTGGCCCTCGGCCGTGCGACGCAGCATCAGCGCGTGCAGCGGCGCGAGCAGCTCCGGGCTCACGCCCTGCTCGTGGGCCGCGTCGATCAGGTTGTGGTACGCGGCCGCCTGCATCCCGAGGTTCGAGACGACGTCGCGGGTGTAGTCGCGGGCGTCCACGAGCTCGGCCGTGCGCTCGTGGAACCCACCGACCGCGGTCGTCCAGCGCTGCAGCAGGGGCGCGAACTCCACGGCGGGCACCCCCGCCGAGCGGACCATCGCGAACGCGTGCAGCTCCCCCATGATCGACCCGTACATGGCGCTGAGCAGCGCGATGTCGTAGAGGGCCGCCATGCCGTGGTCGGTGCCGACGAAGCGGCTCTCCCCGAACGCGTCGAGGGCCGCGCGGTGGACGTCGAACGCCTCCTCGGGCCCGCTGTAGAGCACGAACGCGGCGGGCGTCCCGATCATCGGCGGCACGGCCATGATCCCGCCGTCGAGCAGGGCGAACCCGTGCTCGTGCGCCCAGGCGCCCAGCTCGCGGCCCTGCCCCGGGGTGCCATTGGTCAGGTTCACCACCGTGCGCCCGGCCAGCGCGTCCGCCACCGGGTCCAGCGTCTCGTGCACCGACCGGTGGTCCCAGAGGCAGGCCACCACGAGCGGGCTCGCCCCCACGGCCTCGGCCACGCTCCCGGCCTCTGTGACTCCTGCCGCCACCAGCGCGTCCGCCCGTCCGGGCGTGCGGTTCCACACCGTCACCGGCCGGCCCGCGGCGAGCAGCGCCCCGGCGAGTGCCGACCCCATCGCGCCGAGCCCGAGGACGGTCACGTTCTTCTCGTCTGTCATGGGTCCGAGCCTCGGCGGCACCTCGCACGGTCCACGCACGAGCCGGGCAGGGCCCGTTGTCGGACCCGCTGGTTACCGTGGCGTCGTGCGTTTCGGGGTGCTCGGGCCGCTCGCCGTGTGGACGGGCGACGGCGAGCCGGTACAGGTGCCGGAGCGGAAGGTCCGCGCGCTGCTCGCCGACCTGCTCGTCCACGAGGGGCGCCCGGTGGCCGTCGAGCGGCTCGTCGAGCACCTGTGGGGCGGGCGCGAGCCCGGCAACCCGCTCAACACGCTGCAGACCAAGGTCTCCCAGCTGCGGCGCGCCCTGGAGCGCGCGGGCGGCCACGACCTGGTCGTCCGGCAGCCGCCCGGGTACCTGCTGCGGCTCGATCCGCACACGCTCGACGTCCACCGCTTCCGCGCGCTCGCGGCGCGGGCCCGGGAGGCGTCCGACCCGGCCGAGCGCGCCGCGCTGCTCACCGATGCGCTGGCGCTCTGGCGCGGCCCGGCGCTCGCCGACGTCCGCCACGAGCCGTTCGCCGTGGCGGCCGCGCAGCGGCTGGAGGAGGAGCGGCTGGTCGCCCAGGAGGAGCGCGCGGAGGCGCTGCTCGCGGTGGGCGGCGCGGAGCTGGGCCCGCTCGTGGCCGAGCTCGGGCAGCTCGTGGCGCGCCACCCGCAGCGCGAGCGGCTGCGCGGCCTGCACATGCGCGCGCTCTACCGCACCGGCCGCCAGGGCGAGGCCCTCGCCGGGTACGCCGCGCTGCGCACCGCCCTCGTCACCGAGCTCGGTCTCGAGCCGGGGCCCGAGATCAGCGCACTGCAGCGAGCGATCCTCGCGCAGGACCCGTCCCTGCAGGGCCCGCCGCCACGCCCGCGGCACGCGATCCCCGCCCCGCTCACCGAGCTGGTCGGGCGCGCCGACCAGGTCACCCGGGTCGGCGCCCGGCTGCGCGCGGCACGGCTCGTCACGCTCACCGGTCCGGGCGGTGTCGGCAAGACGAGCCTGGCGGTCGCGGTGGCGCGCGAGCACCCCGAGGCCTGTCTCGTCGAGCTCGCCGGCCTCGACCGGCAGGTGTGCCCGGAGGACGCGTGCCCGGCCGAGCACTGGGTCACCACGGCGATCGGCAGCGCCCTCGGGCTCCGCGAGTCCCCCGATCTCGTCGCCCGGATCGGCGAGGCCCTCGCCGGGTCGCCGCTGCTGCTGGTGCTGGACAACTGCGAGCAGGTCGTCGACGCCGTCGCGGCGGTCGCCACGGCGCTGCTGCGCGCCGCGCCGGGCCTGCGGATCCTCGCCACGAGCCGGGAGCCGCTCGGGGTGGCGGGCGAGGTGCTCCACGAGGTCCCGCCGCTGGAGCCCCCGGCCGCGGGCGACGACCTCGCGGCCGTGCGCGATTCCAGCGCCGCGCGGCTGTTCGTGGCGCGGGCCGCGGCCGCGGCGCCCGCGTTCGTCCTCGACGACACCACCGCGCCGGCCGTCGCGGCGATCTGCCGGCGGCTCGACGGGCTGCCGCTCGCGCTGGAACTCGCCGCCGGGCGGGTCCGGGCGCTCGGCGTGCACGAGGTCCTCGCCCGGCTCGACGACCGGTTCGCCCTGCTCGCAGGCGGGCCGCGCGACGCCCCCGACCGGCAGCGCACGCTGCGCGCCGTGATCGACTGGAGCTGGGAGCTGCTCACGCCGGGCGAGCAGATCGTGCTGCGCCGCCTGGCCGTCCACGCCGAAGGCTGCGACCTGGAGGCGGCCGAGGCGATCTGCGCAGGCGAAGGGGTGCGCCGCGAGGAGGTGCTCCACCTGCTCGCCCGCCTCGTCGACCGCTCGCTGGTCGTCAGCCAGGCCGCGCGGTTCCGGCTGCTGGAGAGCGTGGCCGCGTACGGGCTGGAGCGCATGGTGGAGGCGGGCGAACTCGACCGCGTGCGGCAGCGCCACAACGCCCACCACCTCGCGCTCGCCGAGCGGGCCGAGCCGGAGCTGCGTGGCGCCGACCAGCGCCGCTGGCTGGAACGGCTCGATGCGGAGTCGGCCAACCTCCGCGCCGCCGTCGACCACCTCGTGCAGCAGGCCGACGGTGCCGAGCAGGCGTTGCGGCTGGTGCAGGCGCTGTGCTGGTACTGGTTCCTGCGCGGGCGCACCGGGGAGGCCGTCGTGTCGCTGCGGGCCGCGCTCGCGGTGCCCGGAGCCGCCCCCGCCGCCGCCCGCGCGCAGGCCGCCGCGTGGCTCACCGCCCTGCGCGTGCTCGACGGCGAGCCGCCCGACGAGGCCGCGCTCGACGTCTCGGCCGTCGCCGACCCGGTGGCGCGGGCCCGCACCCAGTGGCTCCTCGGCTACGCGCTCACCACCGTGGCCGACCCCCGCGGCGCGCCGCTCACGTGCGCTGCCCTCGCCACGTTCGAGGCGGTGGGCGACCGGTGGGGCATCGCCGCGGCGCTCACCGACCGCGTCAGCCAGTCCCACTACTCCGGCGCGCATGAGCAGGCCGAGCGGGCCGCGGTGCTGTTCCGCGAGGTGGGCGACCAGTGGGGGCAGGTGCAGACCACGTTCGCGCTCGGCGCCCTCGCCGAGCAGGCCGGCCGCTACGCCGAGGCCACAGCGCAGCACCGCACGGGGCTGCGGATGGCCGAGGAGCTGGGCCTGCGGGCCGAGGTGTCCTACCAGATGTCCTGGCTGGGCCGGATCGCGCTCCTCGAGCGCCGGTTCGCCGAGGCCGAGGATCTGCACCGGCGAGCCGAGGCCACGGCCGTCGCCCACGGCTTCGCACCCGGCCGCATCTACGCCCTCACCGGCCTCGCCCTCGGCGAACGCCGCACCGGACGCCTCGACGAGGCCGAGCGCCACCTGCAGGAGGTGCTGCACTGGCACGTCCGGGCCGGCGCCGAGATCGCCACCACACTGATCCACGCCGAGCTCGGTTTCGTCGCGGAGTTGCGCGGCCACGCCGGGGCCGCGCTGCGCCATCAGCTCGACGGCCACGCGATCGCCCGGCGCAGCGGCGACCCCCGCGCGCTCGCACTGGCGCTGGAAGGGCTCGCCTGCGCAGTCGCGCTCGGCGGCGCCCACCCGCACACGGCCCGGCTGCTCGGGGCGGCTGCGGCCGCGCGGGAGAGCGTCGGCGCCCCGCTGCCCGCCGCCGAGCGCGGCGACGTCGACCGCGCCACCGCCGCGGCCACGGAGGCACTCGGCCCGGCCGGCTTCACGGAGGAGTTCGCGTGCGGCGCGGTCACCGACCCCGACGAGCTCGTCGCCGCGCTGCCGACCCGCACCCCTGAGCCGGCCCCCCGACCGGCCTGAGCGCCCCGGCCGCGCTCACACACCACCTCGGTCGCTCGCACACCGACTGCAACGGTGTGCCAACCCCACAACCGATGTGCCGGCGCCGCCGGCAACCACCCCCGCCCGCTCGCACACCACCTCCGTTGCTCACACACCGGCTGTAACCGGTGTGCCAACCCCACAACCGATGTGCCAGCGGCCCCAGCCCGGCAGCGCCCTCCTCCGACGGCGGACACGAACGCCCCGGCCCGCCCACACACCAGGTCCATCACTCACACACGGACTGCAACCGATGTGCCAGCCCCACAACCGATGTGCGAGCGCCCCCAGCCGCCGCAGCCGAACGAACGCCCCACCGACGGCGACCACCACCGCCCCGGCGCACTCACACACCAGGTCCATCACTCACACACCGACTACAACCGATGTGCCAACCCCACAACCGATGTGCCAGCGCCCCCAGCCGCCCCAGCCGAACGAACGCCCCACCGACGGCGACCACCACCGCCCCGGCGCACTCACACACCAGGTCCATCACTCACACACCGACTACAACCGATGTGCCAACCCCACAACCGATGTGCCAGCGCCCCCAGCCGCCGCAGCCCGGCGGGCAGCCCCTCAGGCAGCCCGTCGGCGGCAGCGTCAGCGCCGCCTCAGCCACCTGCGCGCAGCAGGTCGCTCGCCTTCTCGCCGATCATGTAGCAGGTGATGTTGGGGTTGATCGCCGGGAGGAACGGCATGATCGACGCGTCTGCCACCCGCAGACCGTCGACGCCGCGCACCCTCAGCTGGGGGTCCACGACGGCGGTGGGGTCGCTGTCCGGGCCCATCTTCGCGGTGCAGGCCGGGTGGTAGACGGTGTTGTGGGTCTTGGAGATGTAGTCGGCGAGCTCGTCGTCGGTGACGGCGTCGGGGCCGGGGGTGAGCTCGCGGGCCACCCATTCCTTGAGCGGCTCCTGCTCGGCGATGCGGCGGGCGAGCCGGACGCCCGCCGTCATGACCCGCATGTCGTGGCCCTCGGGGTCGGTGAAGTAGCGGGGGTCGACGCGGGGCCGGTCGCGGAAGTCGCGGGAGCGCAGCCGCACCGTGCCCCGGGACCGCCCGCGGGTGACGTTCGGGGTGAGGCAGAACCCGTTGTCGGTGGTCGGGTAGCCCCAGCGCACGGTGTTGAGGTCGAACGGTACCGAGCCGTAGTGCATCATCAGGTCCGGTCGGTCCAGGTCATCGCGGGTGCGGGTGAACAGGCCGATCTCCCACCACTGCGTGGAGCGGGTGACCATCGGCCGGGCGGCTTCCCACATCACCAGGCCCTCGACGTGGTCGTCCAGGTTGGCCCCGACGCCGGGCGCGTCCACGAGCACGTCGATCCCGAACTCGCGCAGGTGCTCGGCGGGGCCGATGCCCGACAGCATCAACAGCTTCGGGGTGTCGATGGCGCCGGCGCTGAGCACCACCTCGCGGCGGGCGGTGACCGTGCGCCGGCCGGGGCCGATGTCCTGCTGGTACTCGACGCCCGTGGCGCGCCCGCCCTCGAACAGCACCCGGGACGCCCACGCGCCGGTGCGCACCTCCAGGTTCGGGCGCTGCCCCATGATCGGGTGCAGGTAGGCGTGCGACGACGAGGCACGCGTGCCGTCGGGTTCGCGGTTGATCTGGAAGAACCCGGCGCCCTCGCAGACGGTGCTGCCCTCGTTGAAGCGGACGGTGGGCAGCCCCACCGCGGCGGCCGCCTCGAGCACGGCGACGCCGCACGGGTCGTCCGGCGGGACCGTCATGATCCTGACGGGGCCGGTGCGGCCGTGGCCCTCCCACGGGCCGTCGTTGTTCTCGAGCCGGGCGATGAGCGGCCAGCACTCGTCGGCGCTCCAGCCCTCGCAGCCCATCGACGCCCACTCGTCGAGGTCCTCGCGCGGGGTCCAGAACGCGATGCACGAGTTGTGCGAGGAGCAGCCGCCGAGCACCTTGGCGCGGGCGTGGCGCAGGAAGCTGTTGCCGCGCTCCTGCGGCTCCACCAGGTAGTCCCAGTCGTAGCCGGAGTCGAGCAGGGCCATCCAGTCGGAGAGCTTCAGGATCGCGGGGTCGTCGACGTCGGACGGCCCGGCCTCGAGCAGGCACACGGTGACGTCGGGGTCCTCCGAGAGGCGGGCGGCCAGCGCGCAGCCCGAGGACCCGCCACCGACGACGACGTAGTCGAAGCTCTCGGTCACCGTTGCCCTCCGCTCGTGAACCACCCGACCGGCGCCGGCTGGGTGTTGTGCCAGATGTGCTTGTGCTCCTGGTACTCGGCCAGCCCGGTGGGGCCGAGCTCGCGCCCGTTGCCCGAGCGCTTCATGCCACCCCACTCGGCCCCGGGGACGTAAGGGCCGAAGTCGTTGATCCACACCGTGCCGTGCCGCAGCGCGCGGGCCACGCGCTCGGCGCGCCCGGCGTCGCTGGTCCACACGGCGCCGGAGAGGCCGTACTCGGTGTCGTTGCCGAGCTCGATCGCCTCCTCCTCGGTGCGGAAGCGCTCGACGGTGAGGATCGGGCCGAACGTCTCCTCGCGGATCACCCGCATGTCCCGGCGGACGTCGGTGAACACGGTGGGCCGGTAGAAGTAGCCCTTCTGCAGGTCGGGCTCCTCGGGTCGCTTCCCGCCGGCCAGCAGCCGGGCGCCCTCGGCGAGCGCGGACGCGACGAAGTCCTCGATCTTCGCCCGGTGCGCCGCCGAGACCAGCGGGCCGGACTCGCTGGCCTCGTCGAGGCCGTTGCCCAGCCGGATCAGGTCGGCGCGCCTGGCGATCTCGGCCACGAGGTCGTCGTGCAGCGAGTCCTCGACGATGAGACGGGCGCCGGCGGAGCACACCTGGCCCGCGTGCAGGAACACGGCGGTGACGGCGTTGTCGACGACGGTCTCGAAGTCGGTGTCGGCGAAGACGATGTTGGGGTTCTTGCCACCCAGCTCCACCGCCACCCGCTTCACGGTGCCCGCGGCGGCCCGCATGATCGCCTGGCCGGTTGCGAGGCCGCCGGTGAAGCTCACCATGTCGACGCCCGCGTGCTCGGTGAGCGGGGCGCCGACCGAGCGGCCGTCGCCGAGCAGGATGTTGACCACGCCGCGGGGCGCGCCCGCCTCCTCCAGCAGCCGCACGAGCAGCACGGACGTGAGCGGCGTGACCTCGCTCGGCTTGATCACCACGGTGTTGCCCGCGGCGAGCGCGGGGGCCACCTTCCAGGACAGCTGCAGCAGCGGGTAGTTCCACGGCGTGATCAGCGCACAGACGCCGACCGGCTCGTGCACGACCCGGCTCACGACGGCGGGCATGCCGGTGTCGACGAGGCGACCGGCGTCCTTCGCGGCGAGGTCGGCGTAGTAGCGGAAGACCGCGGTGACGTCGTCGACGTCGATCCGGCTCTCGACCAGCGTCTTGCCGGTGTCGAGGGTCTCGGTGCGGGCGATCTCCTCCTTGTCGCGCACCAGGAGGTCGGCGACCCGCCGCAGCAGCTCACCCCGTTCCGCGGCCGGCGTGTGCGGCCAGGGGCCGGAGTCGAACGCGGCGCGGGCGGCGGCCACCGCGCGCTCGACGTCGTCCGGGCCTGCCTGGTCGATCGTCTCGATCACGCTCGCGTCGAACGGGTTGACGACCTCGGCGGTGCCCCCGGAGCCGGAGGTCCAGGTCCCGTCGATGTGAAGGCTGGGCACGCGCCGATCGTCCTCGGGAACGGCCCGGCGTCAAGCGGGAGCCGCTTTCCGGGTCAGCGCACGAGCGGGCGGGACGCTCCCGCCGCGAGCAGGCCCAGGAGCAGGGCGCCCAGCACCACGAACAGGGCGCGCAGGATGCCCGCGTGCTCGCCGAGCAGGCCGATGAGCGGCGGGCCCGCGATGAACGCCGTGTACCCGATCGAGCTGACCACGGAGACGCGGGCGGCGGCACGGGCGGGGTCGTCGGCGGCGGCGCTCATGCCCACCGGGAAGCCGAGCGACGCCCCGATCCCCCACAGGAGTGCTCCGGCGAGCGCGACCGGGACGGACCCGCCGAGCAGCATCAGCAGCAGGCCGGCGAGCGCGACGACCGCGGTGGCGCGCACGACCGCGACCCGCCCGAAGCGGTCCAGCAGCGTGCCGCCGAGCATCCGGCCCACCGTCATCGCCGCCACGAAGAAGCCGAACGCGACGGCGCCCAGGGTCTCGCTGGTGCCGTGGCCGTCGACCATGGCGATGGCGACCCAGTCGTTGGCCGAGCCCTCGGTGAAGGCGAAGGCGAGCACCATCAGCCCGACCAGGATCGTGCGCGGTTCGCGCCACGCGGTGAGCACACCGGAGCCCGACCGGGGCTCGTCGGGCGCGGCCTCGGGCACCGGCAGGAAGCGCCGCACCGCGGGGGCCACGACGACCGGCAGGAGCACCACGATGCCGACCAGCTGGACCGGGAGCGGGACGGCGAGCGCGGCGCAGGCGGCGCCGATGCCCGCGCCCGCCACCGTGCCGAGGCTGAAGCCGGCGTGCAGGCGGGGCATGAGGGAGCGGCCGAGCCTGCGCTCGACGTCGGCGCCCTCGACGTTCATGGCGACGTCCCAGACCCCGGTGCCCAGCCCGGAGGCGACCAGCCCGAGCGCGGCGAGGGGGACGAGCGTGGTGGCCAGCCCGGCGGCGAGCAGGCCCAGGCCGACCGTCATGGACAGCGCACCGGCGAGGACGGCCCGGCCGGGGCCGAGGCGGTGCACGAGCGGGCCCGACAGCGGCAGCCCCGCGACGGCGCCGCCCGACATGCAGAGCAGGAGCAGGCCGAGTTCGGCGGTGGACAGGCCGAGGCCGTCGCGCAATGCGGGCGTGCGGGCGATGAACGACGAGAACGCGAGGCCCGCCATGACGAACGCGATCACCACGGCCGTGCGTGCGCTGCGCACCTGAGCGGGCGGCAGCGCCCCGGTCGTGGTCACATCGGCCCCCAACGGTCGTCGAATCGATTCGATCCGAGGCTACGCGACACGTACGGCGCGCTCAACGGGATCCGGGTCACCCCCTATACGGTGCGGGGATGTCCAGCCGTCCGACGCTCGCCGCCGTCGCGGCGCGCGCAGGCGTGTCGGCGTCGACCGCCTCGCTCGCGTTCGCCGGCAGCCCGCGCGTCGCACCGGCCACCCGCGAGCGGGTGCTCTCGGCCGCCGCCGAACTCGGCTACGCGGGCCCCGACCCGCTCGCCGCCTCCCTGCGCCGCGGCCGCAGCGGCGTCGTCGGCGCGTTCATCGGCGAGCGCCTGCTCTACGCCTTCCGCGACCCCGTGGCGCTGCAGCTGCTCGACGGCATCAGCGAGGTGCTGAGCGCGCACGACGTGGGCCTGTTGCTCCTCGCGGGCGACGCCGGCCGGCCCTCGGCCAACCAGATCGCGCGCGTTCCGCTCGACGCCGCCATCTTCGCCACCTGCGGGCTCGAGGACGACCCCGCGCTCGACCAGCTACGCGCCCGCGGCGTGCCGATCGTGGCAGTGGAGGGGCCGGACGTGGAGGGGGTGGCGCTGATCGACATCGACGACCGCGGCGGCACCCGTGACCTTGCCCGTCACCTGCACGACCTCGGGCACCGGCGGGTGGAGGTGGTGGCGATGCCGCTGCGGCTCGACGGCACCTCCGGCCCGGTCACGCCGGAGCGGCGCGCGCTGGCGCACTACCGCGACGTGCGCCACCGCATCGCCGGCGTGGAGGACGTGTTCGGCCTGGTCCCGGTGTACGAGACCCCGAGCAACGCCGTGGACGAGGGCGCCGCGGCCGGGCGCCTGCTGCTCGACGTCGACCCCTCGCGCCGCCCCACCGCGATCGTCGCCCAGAGCGACGTGCTCGCCGCGGGTGTGCTGCAGGCCGCCGCCGAGCTCGGGCTCCGGGTGCCCGAGGACCTGTCCGTCGTCGGCTTCGACGGCGCCGAGCTGCCCTGGCTCACGCCTACCCGGCTCACCACGGTCGTGCAGCCCAGCGACGAGAAGGGGCGCCTGGCCGCCCGCGCCGCGATGGACCTGGTGGAGGGCGGTGCACCGACCAGGGTCCTGCTGCCGGTGGAGCTGCGCGTCGGTACCACGAGTGGGCGTGCTCCGTCCTCCGATCGGTCGGCTCCCCGGTAGGGGCCGCCGCCGCCAGGGAATCCTGCGGTCATGGTGGTTCGCGTGCTGGTCGTGGATCGGCAGCCGGTGTTCCGCCGCGGCCTCGAGGAGGCGTTGCTCGCGGCGACCAGGGGTGACGTGCGCGTGGTGGCGGGCACCGACCGCGCCGAGACGGCCGCGGCGTTGGTGCGGCGCCACCAGCCCGACGTCGCGCTCGTCGACCTCGAACTCGGCCCGCCGGGCCCGCTCACCGCACTCTCCGAGATGCGCCGGGTGCAGCCGCAGCTCGCGGTCCTTGCCCTCACCCGCTACACCGCCACCCACCGGAGCGCGGTCGAACTCCTGCGCGCCGGCGCGGGCGGGGTGCTGCTGCGCACCCGGTCCCCCGCCGGGCTGGTGCCGTCGCTGCTCACGGCCACCGCTGCCGCGAACCAGGCGTCCGGCCCCCAGCTGACCAGCAAGGAACGCCACCTGTGGATGCTCATCGCCGCGGGCGGCACCACCATCCAGATCGCGCGCTCGCTGCACGTCTCGGAGCGCACGGTGAAGCGCCTCACCGCGAACCTCCTGCGCGCCCTCGGCGTCGCCAACCGGACCGAGGCGGCCGCCCTCGCGGGCCGCACCGGGCTGTTGGACGACCTGTCCCCCGACATCCTCGCCCTGCCGACCCAGCGCACGAGCCCGCCGCCGTCCAACGCCTGCCTCCGGGAGCCCTGAGGCTGTACGAGCGGCACCTTCGTCCGATAGGTGCGTACGGAGGTGCCGTTGGTACGGAGAGAGCCAGTGCTGACCCGCGCGAGGCGCACACGAGGGTTGGCGGGGCAGCGGTGGAGTACTGCTCACGGGCCACGAGATGTTGACCAAGGGGAAATGGTCGCTAGTCGATCTCCAGGAGCGACCATTTCCCCTTGATCGCGGAGCCGGCGCATGAGGGAGGCCGGCCTCGGGTGGCGCCGCGCGCCGAGAGGGCAGGCCCCGCCTGCCCACGTGATGCCCGGGATGGGCCGCAGAGGCTCACGGGTCAAGGGGCGCGAAGCGCTCGCCCGGCGACGCCGAAGGCGCCCTTGAGGCGTGAGGGGCGGCCCACACGATGCGCGGCGCCACCGGAGGCCTGGGAGCGGCCGGCCCCCAGCTGGGCCGGTGCGCCACCGGAGGCGGAAGGCCTGCCTCCAAGCCCCTGTAGCGGTACGAGCGGCACCTTCGTCCGATAGGCGCGTACAGGTGTGCCCTTCGTACAGCGGCCGCCCGCCGGGGATGCAGTGATGGTCACACAGGACCGTTCGGCGTAGCCCTTGCCGTCTCACGCACATTCTGTATACATCTGATGTCCACAGATCCGGCTGAAGGGACGCTTCGTGCCCCACCCCCTCCGGCGCGCGGCCGCAATGGCCGTCGGCGGCGTGCTGGCGGTCGCGCTCGCGGCCTGCATCCCGGTGCAGCCGATCGTGCCCGCCCCGCCGCGCCCCGACGTGCCGAGCGTCGCGGTGGACGGCCGCGCGGTCCGCGAGGGCGGCGACCTGGTGATGGCCCTGTCGAACGAGCCGGACCGGCTCGACCCGACCACGTCGTCGTCGCTCTACACGCGCTACGTGATGAACGCGATGTGCGAGAAGCTCTACGACATCGACGCGGCGGGCGAGCTCGTGCCACAGCTGGCCTCGGCGCTGCCGAGCGTCTCCCCCGACGGCCGCACCGTGACGATCCCGCTGCGCACCGGCATCACGTTCGCCGACGGCACGCCGTTCGACGCGGCCGCGGTGGCCACGACGTTCGAGCGAAACCTCACGATGGACACCTCCAAGCGCAAGGGGGAGTTGGGGCCGATCACCGCCGTCGAGGTGGCGGACCCGGCCACGCTGGTGGTGCGCTACGCGCAGCCGTTCGCGCCGCTCACGGCCTCGCTCGCCGACCGCGCCGGCATGATCATGTCGCCGGCCGCGCTCGCCGAGCTGGGCGCCGACTTCAGCGAGGCCCCGGTGTGCGTCGGGCCGTTCCGGTTCGCCGAGCGCGTGCCCCAGACGTCGATCACGGTGGTGCGCGACCCGCACTACTACGCAGCCGACCAGGTGCACCTCGACTCGATCACCTACCGGATCATGACGGACGCGAACATCCGCGCCGCCAACCTCCGCTCGGGCGACGTCCAGGTGGCCGACACGATCTCCCCGCAGGACGTCGACTCGCTGCAGCTGGAGCGCGGGATCGGGGTGCTGCAGATCGGGTCGCTGGGCTACCAGGGCATCACGTTCAACCTCGGCAACGTCGACGGCGTCGGCGAACCGCCGAGACCGATCGACACGCCGCTGGCGTCGGACGCGCGCGTGCGCCAGGCGTTCGCGCTGTCGGTGGACCGCACCACGCTGGTCAACGCGGTGTTCAACAACTGGTACGAGCCCGCGTGCTCGCCGATCTCGCCCGCCAGCCCGTTCTCCACGCCCGCGAGCGAGGCCTGCCCGCCCTACGACCCGGCCCGCGCCCGCGAGCTGCTCGCCGAGGCCGGGGTGCCCACGCCCTACCCGCTCACGATGCTGGTGAGCAACAGCCAGGACACGCTGCGGCTGGCTCAGGCGCTGCAGGCCAGCGTGCGCGACGGTGGCTTCGAGATCACCATCCAGCCGGTGGAGTACTCCACGCTGCTCGACACGCAGGACCGCGGCGACTTCGAGCTGCTGCAGCTCGGCTGGTCGGGCCGGATCGACCCGCACGGCAACATGCCCCCGTTCCTGGTCACCGGCTCGAACGACAACGTGGCCGGCTACAGCAACCCCGAGGTCGACCGCCTGCTGGGCGAGGCGGCGCAGGTCGGCGACCGGGCCGCGCGCGCCGCGATCTACGGGCAGGTCGTGGAGATCGTCCAGCGGGACCTGCCGATCCTCTACCTCTACCGGCAGCGCAACCTCACCGCGTACACCACCGACGTGGCGGGCATCGCGACCTACGCCGACGGCGTCGTCCGGCTCGGCCAGGCCGCCTTCCTCGCCGAGGAGGCCGAGTAAGTGGCCCGGTACCTGCTGATCCGCCTCGGGCAGGGTCTGATCACCCTCGTACTGGCCTCGATCGTGGTGTTCCTCGGCGTGCGCGCCCTCCCCGGCGACCCGGCCCGCGCGCTCGCCGGTGAGGAGGCCGGCCCGGAGGCGGTGGCAGCCTTGCGCGCGCAGCTCGGGCTGGACCAGTCGCTCCCGGTGCAGTACGTGCGTTTCCTCGCCAACGCGCTCACCGGCGACTTCGGCGACTCGGTGCGCACCGGCACCCCGGTCACCGAGCTGATCGCGGCGACGCTGCCGGTCACGGCGTGGCTCTCGCTCTACGCCATCGTGATCGCGGTCGTGTTCGGGATGGCCGCCGGTGCGCTCGCGGCGGCGAGCCGGGGGCGCTGGCCGGACCTGGCCGTCGGCGGGGTGTCGCTGCTGTCGCTGTCGGTGCCGAACTTCTGGCTCGGGCTGCTCGCGATCCTCTACCTCGCCGTGGGGCTGGGGTGGTTCCCGGCGTCGGGTTACGTGGCCTTCTCCGAGCACCCGCTGCGGGCGCTGTGGCACCTCACGCTGCCCGCGCTGATCCTGGGCACCGGCCTCGCCGCCGTCGTGATGCGCCAGGCCCGCGCGTCGATGATCGACGCGCTGGCCGCCGACTACGTGCGCACCGCTCGGGCGAAGGGCGCGTCGCGCAGCACGGTGCTCGTCCGCTACGCCATGCGCAACAGCCTGATCGTCGTGGTGACGATCGTGGGGCTGCAGCTGGGCGGGCTGATCTCCGGTGCGGTCGTCACCGAGCGGATCTTCGCGCTGCCCGGCTTCGGCAAGCTCACGCTCGACAGCGTGTTCACCCGCGACTACCCGGTGATCCAGGGCGTGGTGCTGGTCGTCACCCTCGCCTACATCCTCATCAACCTCGCCGTCGACGTCCTGTACACGCTGGTCGACCCGCGGATCCGGGTCGCGGGGGGAGGGAACGGCTGATGGCCGCCACCGAGGAGGAACTGGGCGAGCGGCGCGGCCACGTCCTCGCCGGGCTGCTGCACCACCGGCTCGGGGTCGTGGGCGGTGGACTGCTGATCGTGGTGGTGCTGGCCGCGGTGCTCGCCCCGTGGATCGCGCCGTACCCGCCCGACGAGGTGCACTTCGAGACGCCGTTCCAGCTGCCCCGCACGATCGGGTTCCCGCTGGGCACCGACGACCTCGGCCGCGACATCCTCTCCCGGATCCTGCACGGCACGCGCGCGTCGCTGCAGGTCGGTGTGCTGGCGGTGGCGCTCGCGATCGTGGTGGGCGCGCCGCTCGGGCTGCTCGCGGGCTACTGGCGGCAGCTGGACGCGCTCGTGTCGCGGCTGACGGACCTGCTGCTCGCGTTCCCGTTCCTGATCGTGGCGGTGGGTCTGGCCGCGATCAACGGCGCGGGTCTGGCCAACGCCGCGATCGCGCTCGGGCTCGCGCAGGTGCCGACCATGATCCGGGTGGTGCGCGCCGAGACGCTGCGGCTCAAGGGCCACGAGTTCGTGCTCGCCGCCGCCGCGATGGACGCCTCGGGCGTGCGGATCCTGGCCACGCACGTGCTGCCCAACGCCCTGTCCTCGATCATCGTGCAGGCCACCGTGATCATGCCGGTGGCCGTGATCGGCGAGGCCCTCCTGTCGTTCCTCGGGCTCGGCATCCAGCCGCCCAGCCCCAGCCTGGGCATCATGTTGTCGGATGCCCAGCAGTACATCGTCCGCGCGCCGTACGCGGCGTTCTTCCCCGGCCTCGCGATCGTCGTGATCTGCCTGGCCTTCAACCTGTTCGGCGACGCGCTGCGCGACGTGCTGAGCCCCGGCTCGCGCCGGTGACACGGAAAGGACCCTCGTTGAGCTTCGTCCCCCCTCCCGAGTTCACCACCCGCCCCACCCTCCGGGGCACGTTCGGCATGTCGGCCACCACGCACTGGCTCGCCACCGCCACCGCGCAGGCCGTGCTGGAGCGCGGTGGCAACGCGTTCGACGCCGCCACCGCCGCCGGGTTCGTGCTGCACGTCGTGGAGCCGCACCTCAACGGCCCGGGCGGTGACCTCACCGGCGTGTTCGCCACGGCGGGCGACCCGACCCCGACCGTCCTGATGGGGCAGGGCCCCGCACCGGCCGGGGCCACGATCGCGCACTACCGCGGCGAGGGCCTCGACCTCGTGCCCGGCGCGGGCGGGCTCGCCGCCGCAGTGCCCGGCTCGGTGGACGCCTGGCTGCTGCTGCTCGCCGAGCACGGCACGTGGGAGCTCGCCGACGTCCTGGCCTTCGCGATCGGCTACGCCCGCGACGGCCATCCCGTGGTGGGCCGCGTGGGCAGCACCATCGAGACCGTCGCCGACCTGTTCACCGAGCACTGGCCGACGTCGGCGCAGCTGTGGATGCCGCACGGCAGGCCGCCGCGGGAGGGCGAGGTCATCCGCCTGCCCGCCTACGCGCGCACCCTCGAACGGTTGCTGGAGGCCGGTTCCGGCGCCACCGACCGGCGCGGGCGCATCGAGGCGGCCCGCCGCGAGTGGCGGGAAGGGTTCGTCGCGCGGGAGGCCGCCGCGTTCCTGCGCACCCCGCACCGCCACTCGTCCGGCACCGACCACGCGGCCGTGATGGAGGAGTCCGACTTCGCGGCGTTCTCCGCCTCGTTCGAGCCCGCCGTCACCGCCGAGTTCCGCGGCACGACCGTGGCCAAGACCGGGCCGTGGGGCCAGGGCCCCGTCCTGTTGCAGGCGCTGCTGATCCTCGACGGGTTCCCCGACGAGGCCATCGACCCGTCCACCGCCGACGGCGCGCACACCGTGATCGAGGCGGTCAAGCTCGCCATGGCCGACCGCGACGCCCACTACGGCGACGCGATCGCCGACGGCGTGCTCGACGTGCTGCTCTCCCCCGAGTACGCGCGCGAGCGCAGGCAGCTGATCGGGAAGGACGCCTCCCACGAGTTCCGGCCGGGCCGTCCGGGTGGGCGCGAGCCGTTCCTGCCCCCGCTCGTCACCGAGGCGGAGGAGGGCGCCGCGGCCGGGGTCGGCGAGCCGACCGTGGTGCTGTCCGGGGAGACCCGCGGCGACACGTGCCACGTCGACGTGGTGGACCGGTGGGGCAACATCGTGGCGGTCACGCCGTCCGGGGGCTGGCTGCAGTCCTCCCCGACGATCCCGGAGCTCGGGTTCTGCCTCGGCTCCCGGCTGCAGATGACCTGGCTGCAGGAGGGCACGCCCTCCTCGCTCACCCCCGGGCAGCGGCCGCGCACCACGCTCACCCCCACCCTGCTGCTGCGCGACGGCAAGCCGGTGGGCGCACTGGGCTCGCCCGGCGGCGACCAGCAGGACCAGTGGCAGCTGCTCTACCTGCTGCGCACGCTCGCGGGCGGCTACTCGGCGCAGGAGGCCATCGATGCCCCGGCCCTGCACACCACCTCGATGCCCGGCTCGTTCTGGCCGCGCACCTGGACCCCGGGCGGTGCCGTGGTGGAGGACCGGCTCGGCGACGAGGTCATCGCCGAGCTGGAACGCCGCGGCCACCGGATCACCCGAGCCGGCGACTGGGCGCTCGGGCGACTGTCCAGCGTGGGCCGCGACCCCGCCACCGGGCTGCTGTCCGCGGCCGCCAACCCGCGCGGCGCGCAGGGCTACGCGGCAGGCCGCTGATGGCGGAGCCGGACCACCCGCTGCTGCGCATCCGCGGCCTCGAAGTCTCCTACGGCCGCGAGCCGCGGCCCGTCGTGCACGGGGTGGACCTCACCGTGGGGCGCGGGCAGCGGGTGGCGGTGGTGGGCGAGTCGGGGTCGGGGAAGTCGACCACGGCGGCCGCCGCGATCGGCCTGCTCCCGGGAACCGGCCGCGTCACCGGCGGCACGATCGAGTTCGACGGCGAGGACATCACCGCCGCCCCCGAGCGCAGGCTGCGCGCGCTGCGCGGACGCCGGATCGGGCTCGTCCCGCAGGACCCGATGTCCAACCTCAACCCGGTGGCCCGCGTCGGCAGGCAGATCGCCGAGACGCTCGTGATGCACGGTCTGGCCCGCGGGCGGGCGGCGCGGGAGCGGGCCGTCGAGCTGATGACCGAGGCCGGCATCCCGGACGCAGGACGGCGGGCCCGGCAGTACCCGCACGAGTTCTCCGGCGGGATGCGCCAGCGCGTGCTCATCGCCATCGCGCTGGCGTGCGACCCGCAGCTGCTCATCGCCGACGAGCCGACGTCCGCGCTCGACGTCACCGTGCAGCGCCAGATCCTCGACCACTTGGAACGGCTCACCGCCGAGCGCGGCACCTCCCTGCTGCTGATCACGCACGACCTCGGCCTGGCCGCCGAACGCGCCGACGACGTCGTGGTGATGTGGCAGGGCCGGGTGGTCGAGACCGGGCCGGCCGGGCAGATCCTGCGCGACCCGCAGCACGAGTACACGCGGCGGCTGGTGGCCGCGGCACCGTCGCTGGTCACGCGTTCCCGCGCCGCGCCCGCACCGCCGCCCGCGGCCGACCCCGTGCCCGCACTGCAGGTCACCGACCTCGTCAAGACCTACCGGGTGCGCGGTCAGCGGGAGCCGCTGCGCGCGGTCGACCGGGTGTCGTTCACCGTGCCGGAGGGCACCACCACGGCGATCGTCGGCGAATCGGGATCGGGAAAGACCACCACCGCGCGGCTCGTGCTGGGGCTGGAGCAGCCGACCTCCGGGCACATCGAGATCGCCGGGCGCACGTTCCGCGGTGCCGACCGGGCGGCCAGGCGCGCGATCCGGCGCGAGATGCAGCCCGTCTTCCAGGACCCGTACGGCTCCCTCGACCCGGTGCTGCCGGTGGAGCGGCTGATCGACGAGCCGCTGCGCGTGTTCGGCATCGGCGACCCCGCCGACCGCAGGAAGCGGGTGGCCGAGCTGCTCGACCACGTCGCGCTCCCCCGCGCGGCGGCCCAGCGCCACCCCGTGGAGCTGTCGGGCGGGCAGCGCCAGCGCGTCGCGATCGCCCGGGCGCTCGCGCTGCGCCCGAAGCTGGTGATCTGCGACGAGGCCGTGTCCGCGCTCGACGTGCTCGTGCAGGACCAGATCCTGAACCTGCTCACCCAGCTGCAACGCGACCTCGGGCTGTCCTACCTGTTCATCGCGCACGACCTCGCCGTGGTGCGCCTCGTCGCGCACGACGTGCTCGTGATGCGGCGCGGCCGGATCGTCGAGCACGGCACCGCGGACGAGGTGTTCGACAGCCCGCAGGACGAGTACACGCGCGCGCTGCTCGCCGCGATCCCGGCACCCGTGTGACCCGGCCCGGTTCGCGCGTCGCCACCGGGCAGGCGGACGCGCCATGATGGGGCGCATGACCGACGGGATCGATCCGACCGCCGCGCCCAGCGGGGCGGGCTGCCGCGAGTGCGACGAGCTCGGCGGCTGGTGGGTGCACCTGCGCCGGTGCGCCCAGTGCGGGCACATCGGCTGCTGCGACAGCTCCCCCGCCCAGCACGCCACCGCGCACTTCCGCGCCACCGGCCACCCGCTCGTGCGCAGCTTCGAGCCCGGCGAGCAGTGGTACTGGGACTACCGCACCGAGTCCCTGGTGGACGGCCCCGAGCTGCCCGAGCCCCAGCACCGCCCGCAGGACCAGCCGGTGCCCGGCCCCGCGGGCCGTGTCCCGGCCGACTGGCGCGCGCACGTCCACTGACGGGCAAGGCAGGATCACCCGCGTGGAACCTCTCCGGATCGGCGTCCTGGGCGCCGCGCGCATCTCCGTCAACGCCATCGTCGCCGCCGCCCAGCTCACCGGGGCCCGGCTCGTCGCCGTCGCGGCCCGCGACCGCGGCCGGGCCGAGACCTTCGCGGCCGAGCACGGGGTGGAGCGGGTGCACGACGCCTACGCCGACGTCCTCGCCGACCCCGAGGTGGAGGCGATCTACAACCCGCTCGCCAACGGCCTGCACGGCCCGTGGAACCTCGCCGCGCTGGCCGCGGGCAAGCACGTGCTCACCGAGAAGCCCTCGGCGAGCGACGCGACCGAGGCCCGCGAGGTGCGCGACGCCGCCGCACGGACCGGCCTCGTGTTCATGGAGGCCTTCCACTACCTCTACCACCCGGTCGCGGGGCGGCTCCTCGACGTCGTCGGCTCCGGCGAGATCGGCGAGCTGCGCCACGTCGAGGTGCACATGGAGATCCCGCCGCCGCCGGACGGCGACCTGCGCTGGTCGCTCCCGCTCGCCGGGGGTGGGCTGATGGACGTCGGCTGCTACGGCCTGCACCTGCACCGTGCGCTCGGCCGGTTCGCCGGCGGCGCCCCGCGGGTCACCGGAGCCGAGGGCCGCGAGCGCGCCGGGCACCCCGGCGTCGACGAGTGGGTGCGCGCCGAGCTCGCGTTCCCCGGCGGCGCCACCGGGGTGGTGCACAGCTCGATGGCGGCCGAGGAGCTGCGCATGACCGCCCGCATCGTCGGTACCGCGGGCGAGGTGCGCGCCGCGAACTTCGTGCTCCCCCACCGCGACGACCGGGTGTGGGTCACCACCGGCGGCAGCGAGCGCGAGGAGCGGCCGGGGATGCGCCCGTCCTACGCCTACCAGCTCGAGGCGTTCACCGCGGCCGTGCGCGAGGGCGCCCCGGTGCCCACCGACGCCGACGACGCCGTGGCCACGGCCGAGCTGATCGACGATTGCTACCGCGCGGCGGGTTTCGACCTGCGCCCGCGCACGGCCGCGGTGGCCTGAGCGGGAGCCCCCGAAGTTCAGGAGCGCCACGTTGCTGTACCCCAGGTTCAGGAACGTGGCGTTCCTGAACCTCCCGGATCGCACCAAACGGCACCGGACGGCAGGCCCGGATCGGGCGACGCCGCCCGGCGGGTGCAGGATCGGGGCCGTGGTCTCCCGCACGGCTCCGCCCACCCGTTCCCTCGCCGACGCCGTCGGTGCCGCCGCCGCGCGGCTCGAGGGCGTCGCCCTCCCCACCCCGTTGCAGCCCTGCGAGCGCCTGTCGGCCGCCACGGGCGCGCAGGTGTGGCTGAAGCGGGAGGACCTGCAGGTGGGGCGCTCCTACAAGCTGCGCGGCGCGTACAACCTGCTCGCCCAGCTCAGCCCGGAGGAGCGGGCCGCGGGCGCGGTGTGCGCGAGCGCGGGCAACCACGGGCAGGGTGTGGCCTACGCGTGCAGGCGGCTGGGCCTGCGCGGCCGCGTGCACGTGCCGAGCACCACGCCGCGCCAGAAGCGGGAGCGGATCACCGCGCTCGGCGGTGACGCGGTGGAGCTGGTGGTCGGCGGCGACACCTACGACGAGGCGGCCGCGGCCGCGGCGGAGTACGCCGAGCGCACCGGCGCCACCGTCGTGCCCGCGTTCGACGACCTGCGCACGATCACCGGGCAGGGCACGGTGGCGGCGGAGATCGTGGCGCAGCTGGACGGCGCGCCCGACGTGGTCGTGGTGCCGGTGGGCGGGGGCGGCCTGCTCGCCGGGGTCGGCGGCTTCCTCGCCGAGCGCCACCCGGGGGTCCGGATCGTCGGGGTGGAGCCGGCGGGTGCGGCGAGCATGACGGCCGCACTGGCCGCCGGGGAGCCGGTGGCGCTGCCCGAGCTCGACACGTTCGTGGACGGCGCGGCCGTGCGCCGCGTGGGCGACGTGAGCCTCCCGCTGGTGCGCGACAGCGGCGCCGAGCTCGTGACGGTGGCCGAGGGCCGGGTCTGCACGGAGATGCTCGACCTCTACCAGGTGGACGGGATCATCGCCGAGCCCGCGGGTGCGCTCGCGGCCGCCGCGCTCGACGAGATCGAGCTCGAGCCCGGCGCCACCGTGGTCTGCCTGCTGTCGGGCGGCAACAACGACGTCAGTCGCTACGCCGAGGTGGTGGAGCGCTCGCTCGTGCACCGCGGGCTCAAGCACTACTTCCTCGTGGAGTTCCCGCAGGAGCCGGGGGCGCTGCGGCGGTTCCTCGACGAGGTCCTCGGTCCGGACGACGACATCGTGCTGTTCGAGTACGTCAAGCGCGACAACCGCGAGACCGGCGCCGCGCTCGTCGGCATCGAGCTGGCCGAGCGCGACGGCTACGAGCCGCTGTGGAAGCGGATGGAGGCCAGCCCGCTGAAGATCCAGCACGTGGCGCCCGGCACGACGGCGTACCGCTTCCTGGTCTGACGCGACCCGGCCCGCACCTGCAGCGTGCGCGATGATCGGCTGGTGGACCTCGACCGCGCCGGTGTCCTGGAGCTGATCGAGACACTCCCGCGCCCGGCGGACCGGCTGCGCACGGACGCCCCGCCCGGGGTGCTCGCCGAGATCGTGCTGGACCGGCGGGAATCCTGGTGGGTCCGCAGGACGTGCGCCCGTGCGCTCGACGGTCGGGTCCCCGCCGAGCACGTCGCGGAGCTGTTCGCACGTGCGCGCGACGAGCATGACGGCGAGGTCGTGCGGGCGCTCGTCGACGTGCTGGCCACCACCCAGGGCACGCACCGCGACGACCTGCTCGACTGGCTGCGCGCACAGGAGGGGGTGGAGCGGTTGACTCCCACGCCCGAGCGGCTGCTGCGCGCGCGGGCGCCGATGGGCGACCTCGACGCGGCTGAGCCGCTGGGTCGTGTGCGGCTCGGTGTGGCTCGGTGGGCGGCCTGAGAGCGGGAGCCTTGATCTGCGCGAGGCGTACGTGGGGGTTGAGGCGGCCGCGCTGGTGTGCGGCTCGCGCTGGACATGGGGAGGTCATCAGTACGCGGGTGCGGTGCCGGCAGCGGTGGCGTGCTGCTCGAGCCCTTCACCGGACGGCCGGCGACGGCAGGGCGTCTCGGCGGCGCTGATGTGCTGTTCGGCGACGACCGTGCGATCGGTTCTGAGCGGGAGCCACCGAGGCGTACGTCGGGGCTGTCGTGGCCGCGGTGGGGTGCTGCTCGACTGACCGCCGGAAGATCAGCCGCACGTTGGTGCGGTGCCGGCCGCGGCGGTGTGCGGCTCGCGCTGAATCCCGCGGGTGCCGGCAGTGGTTGGGCGGGTCGGACGTGCCCGTGTCCCGGTCGCCGCGAGCCCCTGGCGGTTCATCCGCGACATGGGCACGGAGGCCCTGTGCGCGCTCGAGGCGCTGCACGGGCAGGCCGCGCTCCTGGCGGCGCTCGGCGCCGACTCGTCGCCCGCGCTCGCGTTCGACGCGGCCGACGAGGCGCACCGCCTGGTCGGTGTGCACCTGCTCGACTCGGACCTCGGTGACATCGCGCCCGCGCTCGCGGACCCCTCCGTCGTCGTCGCCCGCGAGGCCTACGAGCTGTTGGCCGAGGACCACCTCCACGGCGACGACGAGCCGCTCCTCGACCTGGTGGAGCGGCGCGGGCCGGGCCACCTGTGGGCCCTCGCGGTGCTGCACCGGCACGGGCACCCGATCCGGGACACGTGGGAGTCGCTCGGCCCGCCCCTCGTCGAACTGCCCGGCGTGCCCGCCGACGTGCGGCAGACCGACCCGCGGTGGCTGCTCGAAGCGGCGTGCCTCCCGCCGGCGAGCGGGCCGAGCGGGCCCGAGCTGGTGGACCGGGCGGTCACGGTGCTCGCCGCGGCCGGGCTCGAACCGGGCACCCCGCAGGACGCCGCGATCGACGGGGGCAACGTGGGCGTGGCCACCTACTTCCGGATCCCCACCCGGGCCGGTGCGCCGATCGTGTGCACCCTCGGGCCGTACGTCAGCGGCCGGGGGGGGTGGGTGACAACGTGCGCCGCCCGCTGGCGGCCGCCGGTTTCCGGGTCATCGACGGCGAGCTCGCCGACACCGTGGTGACCGGGCTCCACGTCTACTGGTTCGGGGCGCGCGAGCAGCTGACCGTCCACGAGCTGCTCTTCTACTGGCAGGACTGAGCGCGGGTCAGCCGCGCGCGGTCAGCCCGTGCAGGAGCAGCTCCGTGAGGCGCGCGTAGGCCGCCGCGTCGTCGAGGCCGGTGGCCACCGCGACCTGCCGCTGCTGGATGCGCACCATCGTGGCCGTCACGACGTCGGCGACGAAGCCGGTGTGGACGTCGCGGAACGCGCCCGCCGCCACGCCGTCGGCCACGAGCTGCTGCACGCGGGCGGCCGCGGCGCGGGTGTTGCGCTCGTACACCTCGGCGGCGGGCGGGAAGGCGGCGACGTCGTCGAAGAACCGGGCGGAGGCCGGCGCGAGCTCGGCCGCGACGGCGCGCAGGTAGGCGCCCACGCGTTCGGCGACGTCGGGGCACGCGGTGACGGCTGCTTCGACCCGCTCGGTGGCGCCGCGGAAGAAGTGCACCACCGCGGCGCGGACCAGCTGCTCCTTGCTGCCCGCCAGCGCGTAGAGGGTGCGCTTGGAGCAGTGCAGGCGCGCGGCCAGGTCGTCGAGGGTGAGGTGGGCGAAGCCCTCGGCGAGCAGCAGCGCGACGAGCGCGTCGAACAGCTCCTCCCGGCGCACCGTTCCCCGCCGCACCACCGTCATGTCGGCTACTCTAGCCGGTACTGCAGTTCCTCTCTCAGTACCGATACGAGGAGCGGTCATGGCCGTCGAGCGCCTGCTGCCCACCACCGAAGCCGCCGACCTGCTCGCGCTCGCCCGCGAGATCGCCGACAAGGAGCTCGCCCCGCGCGTCGAGGAGCACGAGCGGGCCGAGACCTACCCGGAGGGGCTGTTCGCCACCCTCGGCGCGGCCGGGCTGCTGGGGCTGCCCTACCCGGAGGAGTTCGGCGGCGGGGCCCAGCCGTACGAGGTCTACCTGCAGGTGCTCGAGGAGCTGGCCGCGCGCTGGGCGGCCGTGGCGGTCGCGGTGAGCGTGCACGCGCTCGCCTGCCACCCGCTCGCCACGTTCGGCACGCCGGAGCAGCGTGAACGCTGGCTGCCCGGCATGCTCTCCGGCGACGTGGTGGGCGGCTACAGCCTGTCCGAGCCGCAGGCGGGCTCGGACGCGGCAGCGCTCGCGTGCAAGGCAGAGCGCGTGCCCGAGGGCTACCGCATCACCGGCACCAAGGCCTGGATCACGCACGGCGGCCGCGCCGGCTGCTACGCGCTGTTCGCCCGCACCGCGCCGGGCCAGGGCGGCGTCTCCTGCTTCCTCACCCCTGGCGAGGTCGACGGGCTCACCTTCGGCCGGCCGGAGGAGAAGATGGGCCTGCACGCGATCCCCACCGCGGCCGCGCACTGGGACGGCGCCGTGCTCGAGGCCGAGCGGCTGATCGGCGCCGAGGGCCAGGGCCTGCAGATCGCGTTCTCCGCGCTCGACTCCGGGCGCCTCGGCATCGCGGCGGTGGCCACCGGGCTCGCCCAGGCCGCCCTCGACACCGCCACCGCCTACGCCCACGAGCGCACCGCGTTCGGCCGCCGGATCATCGACCACCAGGGCCTCGGCTTCCTCCTCGCCGACATGGCCGCCGCCGTCGACTCCGCCCGCGCCACCTACCTCGACGCCGCCCGCCGCCGCGACGCCGGGCGCGACCACCGGCGCGCCGCGAGCGTCGCGAAGCTCGTGGCCACGGACGCGGCCATGAAGGTCACCACCGACGCGGTGCAGGTGCTCGGCGGCTACGGCTACACGCGCGACTTCCCGGTGGAGCGGTACATGCGCGAGGCCAAGGTCATGCAGATCTTCGAGGGCACCAACCAGATCCAGCGGCTCGTGATCGCGCGGTCGCTGACCAGGGACTGAGCCGTCACCGGTCACCGGCGGCCGCGACGGCCCGCACGGCGGCGGCGAGGTCCTGCCCCGACGGCGCGTGGTCGGCGTCGACGAGCACCTGCAGCACCACGCCGTTGACCAGTGCCAGGCCCAGCGAGCCGACCCGGCGGGCCTCGTCGGCGTCGACGTCCTCCTCCGGCACGCCCAGCAGCATGGCGGCGAACCCGCGCCGGGCGCGCGCGTAGGCCTGCGCCAGCTCACCGCGCACGGCCTCGGAGAACTCGACCTGCGCCACCCACTGCAGGCTCGCCGCCACCAGCGCGCGATCGGTGCGCACCTTGCCGATCAGGACGTCGATGAAGGCGGCGAGGCGGTCGGGGGCCGTACCCCGCTGGTGGTCGTGCAGCGCGGCCTCGATGTCGGCGTCCCAGTCGTCGAACGAGTCGAGGATCGCCGCGTCGAGCAGGGCATCCTTGGACCCGAAGTGGTAGCCGATGGACGCCAGGTTGGTGCCGGACGCCGCCACGATGTCGCGCGCCGTGGTGTGGGCGTACCCCTTCTCGACGATGCAGCGCTTCGCCCCGGCGAGCAGCGCCTCCCGATTCCCCACCCGCACAGGGTAGCCGATCACGATGACGCTCGTCTGAGACGTTTGTCCTAGACGCCCGTCCTATACGATCGTACCATCCACTCGTGACCCGCATCGAACCCCGGGCCGGGCGCCGGGAGTGGATCGGCCTCGCCGTGCTCGCGCTCCCCGCCCTACTGGCCTCCATGGACCTGTCCGTGCTGTTCATGGCCGCCCCGTGGCTCGCGGCCGATCTCGAACCCACCGGCCCCCAGCTGCTGTGGATCATGGACGCGTACGGCTTCCTGATGGCCGGGCTCCTCCTGCCGATGGGCGCGCTCGGCGACCGCATCGGGCGGCGCAGGCTGCTGCTCGCCGGCGCCGCCGCGTTCGGCGCCACGTCCGTGCTCGCCGCCTACGCGCCCACCGCGGAGCTGCTCGTCCTGGCGCGGGCGCTGCTCGGGATCGGCGGCGCGACGCTCGCCCCGTCCACGCTCGCGCTGCTGCACGGCATGTTCGCCGACGCCGGGCAGCGCCGGGTCGCGATCGGCGTCTGGACCGGCGCGTTCACCGGCGGCATCGCGTTCGGCCCGATCGTCGGGGGCCTGCTGCTGGAGCACTTCTGGTGGGGCTCGGTCTTCCTGGTCAACGTGCCGGTCATGGTGCTGCTGCTGGTGCTCGGGCCGGTGCTCCTGCCCGAGTCGAGGGCCGGGGACGGCGGGCGCTTCGACGTCACGGGCGCGCTGCTGTCGGTGGCGGCGGTGCTCCTGGTGGTCCACGGCGTGAAGGAGCTCGTGCACGGGGCAGGCGGCGGGTGGCCCGCGGCGGTGGCGGGGCTCGCGCTGGGCGCCGTGTTCGTCCGGCGGCAGCTGCGGCTGCCCGACCCGCTGGTCGACGTCCGGCTCTTCCGCGACGGCGCGTTCAGCGCGGCGTTCGGCGGCTACGTGGTGATGATCGCGGGCAGCGCCGGGCTGGGCTACCTCGCCGTGCAGTACCTGCAGCTCGTGCTGGAGCTCCGCCCGTTCCCGGCGGCGCTCTGGCAGCTGCCCACGGTCGTGGCCACCGGGGCGGGGATCGCGCTGAGCACCACCGCCGTGCGGTGGGTGCGGCCCGCACGGCTCGCCGCGGCCGCGCTCCTCGTGGCCGCGGTCGGCTTCCTGCTGGTCGCGCGGGTCGGCGTCGACACCGCGCCGGCGGCGATGATCGCGTCGTACTCCGTGGTGACGCTCGGCACCGGGATGCTCGTGCCGCTGGCCATCGACCTGATCGTCGGCGCCGCGCCACCCCACCGCGCCGGCGCGGCCGCCGGGCTGAGCGAGGCGGGCAGCGAGCTCGGGGGCGCGCTGGGCATCGCCGCGCTCGGCAGCGTCGCCGGTGCGGTCTACCGGTCCCGGTTCGCCCCCGACGCCCTCCCGGCGGGCGCCGCGGAGACCGTCGGCGGCGCGATCGACGCGGCCCGCACGCTCCCGGAGGCGGACACGCTGGTCGCCGACGCCCAGCGTGCGTTCACGGCCGGTTTCACGACGGCAGCGACCGTCACAGCGGCCCTGCTGGCGCTCACCGCCGCCACCGTGACCGTCCGGCTCCGCGGGACGTGAGTGCTCAGCGCAGGGGGCCCGTCATCGACTCCGCCGCGGCCAGCAGCTCACCGGAGGCGACGAGACCGGCCGCGGCCCCGATCTCCGGTGCCAGCCAGCGGTCCGGCCCGGGCCCGGCCACCTCGGCCCGCAGCCGGTCGCGCACGGCGCCGGTGGCCGGAGCAGGTGCGAACGGCGCCCGGAGATCGAGCGCCCGCGCAGCCGCGAGCAGCTCCACCGCCACCACCTGCGCGAGCCCGTCGACGGCGCGGCGCAACTTGCGCGCCGCGGCCCACCCCATCGAGACGTGGTCCTCCTGCATCGCGCTCGACGGGATCGAGTCCACCGACGACGGCACCGCCAGCCGCTTCAGCTCCGCCACGATCCCCGCCTGCGTGTACTGCGCGATCATGTGACCCGAATCGACGCCCGGATCGTCGGCCAGGAACGGCGGCAACCCGTGGTTGCGCGCCACGTCCAGGAACCGGTCGGTGCGCCGCTCGCTCATCGACGCCACATCCGCCGCCGCGATCGCCAGGAAATCCAGGACGTAGCCCAACGGGGCGCCGTGGAAGTTGCCGTTGCTCTCCACCCGCCCGTCCGCGGTGACCACCGGGTTGTCGACGGCGGCGGCCAGCTCGCGACCGGCGACGGCCTCGGCGTGGGCGACCGTGTCCCGGGCGGCGCCGTGCACCTGCGGCGCGCACCGCAGCGAGTACGCGTCCTGCACCCGGGTGGTGGCGAGCTCCCGGTGCCCCTCCACGATCGCCGAACCGGACAGCAGGGCCCGCAGGTTGGCGGCGCTGTCGGCCTGCCCCGGGTGCGGGCGCAGCGCCTGCAGGTCGGCGGCGAACACCGCGTCCGTGCCCAGCAACGCCTCCACGCTCATCGCCGCCGCCACGTCCGCCGTGCGCAAGATCGCGCGCAGGTCGTGGCAGGCCAGCACCAGCATGCCGAGCATGCCGTCGGTGCCGTTGATCAGCGCGAGGCCCTCCTTCTCCGCGAGCACCAGCGGCTCGATCCCCGCGGCCGCCAGCGCCTCCCCCGCCGCGACCAGCTCCCCCGACGCGTCGCGCACCTCCCCCTCGCCCATCGCCGCCAGCGCGCAGTGCGCCAGCGGCGCCAGGTCGCCCGAGCAGCCCAGCGACCCGTACTCGCGCACCACCGGCGTGATCCCCGCGTTCAGCATCGCGGCGTAGGCCTGCGCGACCTCCGGGCGCACCCCCGTGTGCCCCGTCGCCAGCGTCGACAGCCGCAGCAGCATCAGCGCGCGGACCACCTCGCGCTCGACCTCCGGACCCGACCCCGCCGCGTGCGAACGCACCAGGCTGCGCTGCAGCTCGATCCGCCGATCGACCGGGATGTGCCGCACGGCCAGCGCCCCGAACCCCGTCGAGATCCCGTAGTGCGGCATCTCGTCGTCGGCGAGCGACTCGATCACCTTGCGGCTCGCGGCCATTTCCGCGAGCGCCTTCACCGACAGCTCGACGGGCACCCCGGTCCGGGCGACCGCCACGACCTCCTCCGGGGTGGGCGCAGCGGCGTCGACGACGAGGGGAGCACGCGTGGCCATCCCCCCAGTTGACACCCGTTCCCCGCGGCGGTGCCAGCGGCCGGCCGTGCCCAGCGCGGTCACACTGCGCGAACTCCTGCTGACCGGAAGCGCACAGCCCCCGCCCCCAGGGGATCCGCTGGTACGAACGGCTCCCGATGATATTCATCAACTGTTGAGTTCTTGGGCCGATGGGGCTACCGTTCCGGCATGACCGGCGAGGAGTTCGTCGTCGAGCTGAAGAGCCTCGACGCGCAGGCGCTTCCGCGGGTGGGCGGCAAGGCGGCGAACCTCGGGGAGCTCATCGCCGCCGGGTTCCCGGTGCCCCCCGGCTTCGCCGTCACCACCGCCGCCTACGAGCGGGCGGGGCCCGCCCCCGCGGATGCCCCGCTTCCCGCCGACGTCGCCACGGCCGTGCGCGCCGCCTACACCCGGCTCGGCGCCGACGTCCCGGTGGCCGTGCGCTCGTCCGCCACCGCGGAGGACCTGCCCTGGGCGAGCTTCGCCGGGCAGCAGGACACCTACCTGAACGTGGTCGGGGCCGACGCCGTGCTCGACGCCGTGCGCCGCTGCTGGGCGTCGCTGTGGACCGACCGCGCCGTGCACTACCGGGAGGCCCAGGGCATCGACCACGCCGCCGTCCGCATGGCCGTGGTGGTGCAACGCATGGTGGACGCACAGGTGGCGGGCGTTCTCTTCACCGCCGACCCGGTCACCGGCACCCGCGACCGCGTGGTGATCGACGCGGCACCCGGCCTCGGCGAGGCCGTGGTCTCCGGGGCGGTGAACCCCGACCACATCGTCGTCGACGCCGACGGCGTCCACGCCCCGCCCGGCGCCTGCCTCACCGACGCGCAGGCCACCGCGCTCGCCGGCCTCGGACGCCGGGTGGCCGACCACTTCGGCTCGCCGCAGGACGTCGAGTGGGCCGTCGACGCCGACGGCGAGCTGTGGCTCACCCAGGCCCGGCCGATCACCACCCTCCACCCGCTGCCCGCGCCCGCGGGCCCCGGGCTGCGCGTCCTGTTCTGCGCGAGCCTCGCCCAGGGCCTCACCCGGCCGATCACCCCGATGGGCCTGTCCGGTTTCCGGGTGCTCGCCTCCACCGCCGCCGAGTTCGTCTTCGGCGTGCCGGTCGCCGACCGGCTCGCCGGGCCGCCCGCGTTGCGCACCGCGGGCGGGCGGGCGTTCCTCGACATCACCCCCGCCGTGCGCAGCGCTCCCGGCCGGGCGCTCCTGCCCCGGGCCCTCGACGTGATGGAGTCGCGGTCGGCCGCCGTGCTGCGCACGCTCCACGACGACCCGCGCCTGTCGGTGCAGCAGCCCTCGTGGGCGCCGTTCCTGCGCAGGGTGCTGCACGTGCTGGTCCGCTTCCGCATCCCGGTGCTGGTGGCGCTCGCGCTCGTGCGCCCGGAGGCCGCACGGCGGCGCGTCGGGCGGGTCGGCGACCGGGTGCGGGCGCTCGCGAGCGCCAGCCCCGGCCCCACCGCGGCGGAGCGGCTCGACAACGCGGTGCACGTGCTGCGGCAGGCCTTCGCGGTGATGCCGCTGACGGTGCCCGCGGCCGGCACCGGGCTCGCGATGCTCGGCCTGGCCGGCCGGGTCGCGGGCCCGGACCTCGATTCCGCGACGGCGCACGCGGTGCTGCGGTCGCTCCCGCACAACAGCACCACCGAGATGGACCTGCGGCTGTGGGCGCTCGCGCGCACGCTGCGCGGCGACCCGGCGTCCGCCGCCGCGCTGCGCGGCACCCCGCCCGGCGAGTTGGCCCGCCGCTACGGCGCCGGCACCCTGCCCCCCATCCTGCAGAGCTCCCTCGCGGCGTTCCTCCTGCGCCACGGGCACCGCGCGATCGGCGAGATCGACCTGGGGATGCCGAGGTGGTCGGAGGACCCGGAACACGTGCTCGGCGTGCTCGCCAACTACCTGCGCCTCGACGATCCGGCGCTCGCCCCGGACGTCGTCTTCGCCCGGGGAGCGGAGGCCGCGGACGCCGCGGTCACCGCGGTGGTCGAGCGCGTGCGCGCCCGGTCGCGCGTGCGGGCGGTCGTGGTGCGGTTCGCCCTGCGGCGGGTGCGCGAGCTCGCCGGGATGCGGGAGGAGCACAAGGACTACCTCATCCGGCTGCTCGCCGCCGCGCGGTCGCACCTGAAGGCGGTCGGGAGCGAACTCGCCGACCGCGGCCTCCTCGACCGCGCGGACGACGTGTTCTTCCTCGAACTGGCCGAGGCACGCACCGCACTGGACGGCGCCGACCTGCGCGACCGCGTCGCCACCCGCCGCGCCGAGTACGACCGGGAACTGCGCCGCCGCCACGTCCCACGTGTGCTGCTGTCGGACGGCACCGAGCCGGAGGCGCTGGCCAGCCCCGGTCCGGTCGACGACAGCGCCCTCACCGGCACGGCCGCGTCGGCGGGCACCGCCACCGGCCCCGCCCGGGTGGTGCTCGACCCGGTGGGCGCCCACCTGGAGCCCGGCGAGATCCTCGTCGTGCCCTCGACCGACCCCGGCTGGACCCCGCTCTTCCTCACCGCGGGCGGGCTCGTGATGGAGATGGGCGGCCCCAACTCCCACGGCGCCGTGGTGGCCCGCGAGTACGGCATCCCGGCGGTGGTCGGCGTGCCGGACGCGACCACGCGCATCGAGACCGGCCAGGAGATCACGGTCGACGGAGCGGCCGGCGTCGTGCGGGTGTGAGCCGGCGGCCCCGAGCGGGTACATCCGCTGCATGGCGCGGGCAATCTGGACCGGCGCGATCAGCTTCGGGTTGGTTTCCATACCCGTGGGGCTGTTCAGCGCCACCGAGGACCACACGATCCACTTCCACCAGTTCGAGCGCGGCACCTCCGACCGCATCCGCTACCAGCGGGTGAACGAGCGCACCGGCAAGGAGGTGGAGTACTCCGACATCGTGAAGGGCAAGGACGTCGGCGGCGGCGACCACGTCCTCGTCGAACCCGACGAGCTCGCCGACATCGCACCCGGCCGCTCGCGCACCATCGACATCGAGACCTTCGTGGACCTCGACGACATCGACCCGATCTTCTTCCAGAAGACGTACTGGCTCGCCCCGACCGACGACCAGTACGCGCGCCCGTACGCCCTGCTGCGCGAAGCGATGACCCGCACGAACCGGGCGGGCATCGCGACGTTCGTGATGCGCGGCAAGGAGTACCTCACCGCCCTGCGCGCCGACGGCGACGTGCTCGCGCTCGAGACGCTGTTCTTCGCCGACGAGATCCGCGACCGTTCCGCGCTCGACATCCCGGGCGGCGCGAAGCCCAAGGGGAAGGAACTCGAGATGGCCACCGGCCTGATCGAGGCCATGAGCGGGGAGTGGAAGCCCGACGAGTTCCGCGACACCTACACCGAGCGCGTCGAGAAGCTGATCGAGGACAAGCGCAAGGGCCGCGAGATCGTCACCGAGGCGGAGCCGCCCGAGCCCACGGCGATGACCGACCTGATCGCGGCGCTGGAGCGCAGCGTCGACGACGCGCGCGGCGGGAAGAAGTCCAAGAAGGCCTCGTCGAACGGGACACCCGACCTGTCCGAGCTCTCGAAGGCCGACCTGACGAAGATGGCGCGCGAACTCGACGTCAAGGGCCGCTCCTCGATGAGCCGCGCCGAGCTCGAGAAGGCTGTCGCCGAGGCGTCGGGCGGGTCCGAGCGCCGGAAGAAGGCCTCATGACCTGCCCGGAGTGCGCTCAGGACCTCGACCACTGCCACGGCGCGCTCGTCCGGCTGCCCGACGGCACCGTGGAGTGCTTCGACCCGGACTGCCACGACACCGGCGCCGACCGGCACGCGCTGCAGGTCCGGATCGACGGGGTGGAGTCCGGCTGATCGTTGCTCCGGCGCAAAACCCGACGCGAGGCGTCGGACAACGCGCCAGGCCGCCGATCATGGATGCGGCGCGGGCGGCATGGGCTCGATCAAGGGGAAAAGGTCGCTAGATGATCTCCACGAGCGACCATTTGCCCTTGATCGACCGCGGGGCGACGCCGCACGATGCGCGGCACCACCAGGAGGCCACCTGACAAGCCATGATCACCGCTCCGGCGCAAAACCCGACGCAAGGCGACGGAAAACGCGCCAGGCCGGCGATCATGACCGTGTGATGGCCGCGCCGCCCGTCGCTCGCGGGGAGGCCCCAGAGACTCCGCGTGCTGGGGGCGATGATCACGGCTTCGGCGCATTCCCGGGCGTTTTCGACCCGGGAATGCGCCAACTCCGTGATCATGGGCGCGACGACGGCCTGGCTCGTCCAGGGGAGACCACCTCCTGGTGGCGCCGCGCGCCAACCGGGCAGGCCACGGCCCGCCCGCGAAGCTGCCCGGGAGGGGCCGCAGAGGCTCGCAGGTCACGGGTCGCGAAGCGATCGCGCAGCGACGCCGAAGGCGCGTTTGACCTGCGAGGAGCGGCCCCGCACGATGCGCGGCGCCACCAGGAGGCCACGCACAGGGTCATGATCACCGCTCCGGCGCAAAACCCGACGCCAGGCGTCGGAAAACGCGCCCGGCCGCCGATCATGCCCCTGTGATGGCCCGTGCTGGACGCATGATCGCTGCTCTGGCGCAAAACCCGACGCCAGGCGACGGAAAACGCGCCAGGCCGGCGATCATGACCGGGCGAGGCTTCGAGCCCGCGCCCGGAGGACCTGCTCGGCTAGTTCCCGCCGGACGAGCCGCTGTCGGAGCCACCGGAGTCGCCCCCGCCGGAACCGCCACCGGAGCCACCGTCCGAACCGCCGCCGGAGTCGCCCCCGCCGGAGTCGCCGCCACCGGAACCACCGTCGGAGCCGCCGCCGGAACCTCCGTCGTCCGAGCCACCACCGTCCGAACCGCCGCCGGAGCCACCGTCATCGGAGCCGCCGCCGTCGGACCCGCCGTCATCGGGCGGGTTCGGGTCGTCGTCCCCCGGGTCGCCCGGGTCCTCGGTGGGCGGGTCGCTGGGGTCGGGCTCCTCGGGGTCGGGCGAGGGGGTCGGGTCCGGGTCGGGTGAGGGCGTGGGGTCGGGCGACGGGGTGGGGTCCGGCCGCGGGTCGGAGTGGCCGGAGTCGTGGTCGTCGTCCGAGTCGTGCCGGTCGGAGTGGTCGCGCCCCGAGTCGTGCCGGGAGTCGTCGGAGGACGAGCGGTGGTGCCGCCCCTCGTCGGCGGTGGGGGTGGTGGTCGGCGGGGCGGCCAGGGCTGGGGTGGGCAGCGGCGCCACGGGTGCGGCGACCGGGCCGGGCAGGCCCGCGGGCGGCTGCGGCGCCCCGGGGAGCAGCTGGGGGAACGCGGCGGTGGCGAGCACGGTGGGCGCGTCGGCGGCGAGCTGCGCGAGCGCGGCGATCCGGCTGCCGTCCATGATCTCGTGGTCGGCGTCCGCCCCGGTGTCGGTGGCGCCTGCGGCGAACAGGCGCGGCTCGCCGTCGGCGGTGACGTTGCCTGCCGCCTGCACGTCGCCGTAGACGAGGTCGACGGGCGCGCCGCCCGTCGACAGGACGACGACGGACGAGACGCTGGCGGCCGCGGCGCCCGCCACGGCGGTGGCGGCGAGCAGGGGTGCGGGTGCGACGCCCCGGGCGGGGGCCCGCCGGTGGGTGCCGGCCGGCCGCGTGGCGGCGGCGCTCTCCTCGCGGCTCAGCAGCGCATCGACGCTGACGCCACCGCGGTGGGCACGCGCGGACCGAAAGCGGCCCGGCGTTGCCGAGTCGTTACCGTGCGTGTTCACGCTGCGCACTCCAGGGGAGCGATGACACCTGACCGGGGGAGGGTCAGGGCCCGAACGGGGCATTCGTGCGGGGAGAATCTAACGCATCGTGTCCATACCCCGTCCAGTGCTACTTGTCGGCAGCCTCCTGGCGCAGCCGTTCCAGTGCCGCTTCCGCGTCGTGCATCTCCTGGGCCGCCCGCACGAGGTCGGCCACCACGGGGCGGCGGCGGGGACCGGCCGGGCGTGGGCGGCGTTTGCGCCACGCGATGACGCCCGCCGCGATCCCGGCGCCGGCTGGGAGGGCGAGGAGCGCGAGCGGGCCGAGGTAGGCGGTGGCGAGCAACCAGATGAGGAGCAGCCCGGTGAGCACGCCGCCGCAGACGATGAACAGCAGCATCTGCTGCCAGCTGGGCAGGGGCGGCCGGTCCGCCTCGGGCGTCGCCGCGGGGCTCGACGCCTCCTTGAGGGCGCGGTAGCGGGCCGCGGCCGTCTCCGCGTCGTGCTCGGCCGCCTCCACGAGCCGCGCCAGCCGGTCGTCCGGACGTGCCCGCGTCCGCTGCCACGTCATCCCCACGGACCGGCCGACTCCGATGCGCCCCGACACTTCCATGGACACCCTGGTTCACCTCCAACCCTCGTCAACGTCACGTACCCGGCAGGGCTGGAGGCCAGATCGCTCGATCCGGTGTAGATCCCGATCCCGTTGGGGACGAGACGCGCGGAGGGGCCCGACGGGTCGTTGACCACCGACACGGCGGTGGCGCCGGGATCGCGGAAGGCGAGCGTGGAGGAGCCGCCGCCGTCGAGGTTGACGGCGTCGTCCACGCCCATCTCGCGCAGCAGCTGCGCGAGCTCGGACAGCGTCGCCCCGACGCTGTCGGACTGGCGCCCGTCGAGGGTCAGCAGCCACAGCCTGCGCCCGTCGGCGCTGTTTCCGACGGCGCTGCGGGGTGCCCGCTCACGGTCGTCGAGGCCCGCCACCGGGGTGGCGTCGAACATGATCGGGCTGCCGCCGACCGCGATCTCGGGCGCGTGCCCGCTGCGCGGCACGAGCGCGTAGTCGACGTCGACCTCGTCGCCGACGTCGAGTTCGCGCACCGCGACGGCACCCTTCTCCCGGCCCGTCAGCGCCAGTACCCCGGCCGGGAGGCGCCCGCCGCGCGGCTTCCCCTCCTCCACCACGGTGCCGTCGCGGACCAGCGCTTCCGCCTGGTCGGCGGCGCACGGCGCGGTGCGGTCGACGTCGGTGCCGCACAACGTGCGGGACCGGTCGACGTCGCCCCACTCGGGGGTGAAGATCCCGATCGCGTCGACCGGCACGGCGTACTGGTTGAGCGCGTCGATCTCGAGCGTGCCGGACGGCCCGGTCGCGCGCGCCTCGAGCCGCAGGCGGTCGATGCGGGCCACGCGGTCGGTGCCGACGGTGAACACGTGGTCGGTCTCGGCTCCGGGCACGGCCGGGCCCATCCGGCGGCCGGGCCGCACCGCGGCCTTGAGCGGACGGCCGTCCGCCACCGCGGGACCGACGGGGGCCCCGGTGTGGTCGATGTCGAAGAAGTCGCCGTTGATCGCGGCGGTGGCACCGGAGCCGTCCGCCATCTCCGCCACCGTGCTGCGCGCGGCGATCGCGCGCGGCAGGAGGAGGCCGGCGCTCACCGCGGGGTCGGCGAGGTCGACCTCGATGACGTCGCCGAGCACCTGCCCGGCGGCCGCGGTGGTGCGCAGCGGCCGGTGGGTCACCCCGGAGCCGAGCCGGGTCGCCTGGCCGAGTTCGGCGAGCGCCCGCTCCGCCCCGTGCCCGGGCGGCGGCTCACCCGCACCGGTGCCGAGCACGAGCACCGCGGCGAGAAACCCGGCCAACATTGCAGGTCACCCCCCAGATACCCGTTCCCGACACCTGGTCGGATGGGATCATGGACGCCCGCACCGGCGGCAGCACGGCACGGCCGGGTTCACCCTCAGGAGTCCCGCACGACATCCGATCCGGTGAGGACCCGGAGGGTCATCCGGCGGCCGCGAGGGGCCGGTCCACGCGCAGGGCCGCCACGAGCGCGCGGTACAGGTCGTCGCGGGTCAGCAGCTCGTCGTGGGTGCCGCGGGCGCGCACGCGGCCGCCGTCCACCACGACGATCGTGTCGGCGTCGACCACGGTGGACAGCCGGTGGGCCACGGTGACGACGGCCCCGATCCGGGCCTGCTCGCGGATCGCGTCGTGCACGGCGGCCTCGGTGAGCCCGTCGACCTGGGCGGTGGCCTCGTCCAGCAGGAGCACCTCCGGTGTGCGCACCAGCGCGCGGGCCAGCGCGATGCGCTGGCGCTGGCCGCCCGAGAGCGACGACGAGGTGAGCGGCGCGTCGAGACCGCCGTCGAGGGCTGCCACCGCCTCGCGCAGCCGCACCCGCTCCAGCGCCGCCCACAGCTCGTCGTCGGTGGCGTCGGGGTGGGTGAAGCGCAGGTTGTCGCTCACCGACCCGGGCACGACCGGTGTCTCCTGCTCCACGTAGGCGAGACGGGCGCGCACCTCGGCGGGCGTCTGCTCCCGGTACGGGCGCCCGGCCAGCAGGATCTCGCCCTCCTGGGGCTCCAGGAAGCGCAGGAGCAGCGCGAACAGCGTGGTCTTGCCTGCACCGGAGGGGCCGACGATCGCGGTGTGGCCGCGGGCGGGGATCGCCAGGTCGACGGCGCGGACGGCGGGCGCCCGGCCCGGCCCGTACGCGGCGGTGACGCCCCGCAGCTCGAGTGCGGTGCCGGTGGTCGCGCGCTCGGCGGGCTCCCCATCCGGTGCGGCGCAGGCGGCGGGCTCCAGCTCCAGCTCCTGGACCTGGTGGATCCGCTTGGCGGCGGCGATCCCGGCCTGCAGCGCGGTGAGGTTCTGGCTGAGGTCCATGATCGGCTCCATCAGGCCGAACGCGTAGAGCAGGAACGCGATGAGGGTGGAGACCTCCAGCAGCCCGAGCCCCACCCGCCAGGCTCCGACGCCGAGGATCACGATGATCGCGAGCTGGATGCCCGACCACGAGATCGTCCACGCCACGGCCTCCCGGCGGACCCCGCGCACGCCGTGGCGCATCGCCTCCCGGGCGTGCCCCAGCACGCCCGCGGCGAGGCGGTCCTCGGCGCGGCTCGCCTTGACGGTGCGGATCGCCCGCAGCGCGGTCTCCAGCGCGCCGCCCAGCCGCCCGACGTGCTCCTGCGTGCGTTCCTGCGCCGTCGCGATGCCCGGCATGAGCACCGCGAAGAGCACGATCACGACCACGACGGCCGCGATCGTGGTGCCGAGCAGCACGAGGTCGAGCACCGCCATCAGGACGAGGGTGCCGACGAGCATCACCACCCCGTTGACGAGCCCGACGATGCTCGCCGAGACGGCCTCGCGCAGCAGCACGGTGTCGGACGTGACCCGCGTGACCAGCTCGCCGGTGGGTCGTCGGGTGAGCCCGGGCACCGTGGCGCGCAGGAACCTGCGGACCATCGACTCCCTGGCCTCCAGCACGACCCGCTCCCCCAGCGTGCCCAGGAGCGTCCACTGCCCGATCCAGATCACCGCGCCGAGCACGAGGAGCGCGAGCAGCGCGCCGATCGGGGCGGCGAGGGACGTGGGCGCGCCGAGGGAGTCGAGCACCCACTTGGTGACGAGCGGGGTGGCCAGGCTCGTCGCCGACCCGGCGAGGGCCAGTACGAGCCCGATCGCGAGCGTGCGCAGGTGCGGCCGGGCGTACGACCGGAGGAGGCCCGGCCCGGAGACCGGCGCGGGAGTACTCATGACACAGAGTGGAACATCACTGTTCCGTTTTCGTCAACTCGGTCCCGTTCTGGTGCAGTTGCTACTCTTCCCGACGTGGTCGACGACCCCGCCATCGCGGAGAGCGGCACCCGCGCCCGCACGCGGCGCGCCATCCTCGACGCGGCCGTCCGGGTGCTGTCCCAGCACTCGAACGCCTCCCTCGCCGAGGTGGCGGCCGCGGCAGGCGTCGGTCGCACCACGATGCACCGCTACTTCCCCGAACGGGCCGACCTGCTCACCGGCATCAGCAACGACCTGCTGGAACGCATCGCGGCGGCCACCGACCGCGCACAGCCCGAGACGGGGCCCGCGCTGGCCGCGCTCGACCGGCTCTGCCAGGCCTACTTCGCCCTCGGCGACGGCCTGCTGCTCACGCTGAACGAGCCGCACCTGTTCACCGACCCCGCCTGGCAGGCCGAGGCCGAGCCCGACCGGGCGCTGCTGCGGCTCGTCGAGCGCGGGCGCGCCGAGGGCACGATCGACCCGGAGCTCACGCCCGAGTGGGTGCAGTCGGTACTGTGGTCGCTGCTCTACGGCGCCTGGATGCACGCCCGCGACAGCGGTGTGCCCGAGCACGACGCGCTGGCGCTGTGCCTGCGCACCCTGCGCAAGGCCGTCGCCGCCTGATCAGCGGCCCGGGCACCCGCTGGACGCGAGCAGCGCGTCGAGCAGCCCGTCCAGGCCCGCCTTGATGCGCGCGGTGGAGTAGCCGAGGTCGCGCCGCTGGTGCACGAGCAGGCTCGCGGACACGGGCGCGAGCAGGACGTCGGCGCAGTACGCGGCGTCGTGGCGACCGACCTCCCCCAGCAGCCGGGCGAGGTGCGCGCGGGCCGTGCGGTAGGCGCCGCTCTCGTACCGGGCCGTGGCGGTGCCGGTGTCGGCCAGCGCGTGCAGCTGCCCCGCGGTCTCCATGCGGTCGACGGTGGCGCGCAGGAACGCGCGGATCCGGTCGGCGGCCGGTGCGCCCGGGCCGAGCGGCGGCGGCCCGAACAGGTAGGCCTGCTGGAACTCCTGCTCCCCGTCGTCGAGCAGGGCGAAGGCGAGCCCGCCCAGGTCGCCGAACCGGCGGTAGACGGTGCCCACCCCGACCCCGGCGGCAGCGGCCACCCGGTCCATCGTGAGCGCATCGACGCCCTGCTCGGCGACGATCGCGTGGGCGGCGGCGAGGATCGCGCGCCGGTTGCGCGCGGCGTCGGCCCGCTCGGGCGGTGGCTGACCGAGCACCGGCAGCGGGGTGCGCTTCTGCGCCGTGGTGGCCATCGCCCTCCCTCCTGTTCGGCTCGTCACGGTACCCCAGCGGCCTTGCAATCGGAGAATCTTCCGCTTAACGTGATCCACCGAAACGGAGAAAGTTCCAGTTCTGGAGGATGACCATGACGACAAGCACCCTGCCGTTCGCCGGGACCTACGCGGTCGACCCGATCCACTCGTCGGTCGAGTTCGCGGTGCGGCACATGGGGGTCTCGCTGTTCCGCGCCACCTTCGAGGACGTCTCGGCGCGCTTCGTGAGCGACGACGCCGCCGTGCGGCTCGAGGGCTCGGCACCCGTGGAGTCGGTGTCGATCCGCAGCCCGCGCGAGTTCCGCGACCACGTCGTCTTCGGCGCCGACTTCTTCGACGCGGGCAACCACCCGACGATCACGGTCTCCGCGGACGACGTCGCCCTGCACGACGACGGCACCGTCACCCTCGACGCCGCGCTCACCATCCGCAGCGTCACCCGGCAGGTGCCGGTCACCGGGACCTACCGCACGCCCGTCGTGGCGCTGGACGGGCGGCGGCGCGGCGCGTTCGAGCTCACCGCCACCGTCGACCGCCGCGACTTCGGGCTCGACTGGCAGGCCCCGCTGCCGGCGGGTGGCGAGGCGCTCGGCAACGAGGTGCAGCTCACCGCGCACCTCGAAGTGGTGGAGGAGGCCTGAGCATGCTGCTCCTCGGTGTGTCCGGGAGCCTGCGCCGCGGCTCCCACAACCGGAGGCTGCTGGAGGCCGCCGCGGGCGCGCTGCCGTCCTCGGTGCGCCTGCAGGTGTTCGACGGGCTGGCGGAGATCCCGCCCTACGTCGACGACGAGGGCGCCACGGCGCCGGTGCAGCGGCTGCGGTCGGCGATCGCGGGAGCGGACGGGCTGCTGTTCGCAACCCCCGAGTACAACGGCTCGGTGCCCGGCCAGCTGAAGAACGCGCTCGACTGGGCGTCCCGCCCGTACCCGGACAACGCGCTGCGCGGCCGCCCGGCGCTGGTGGTCGGCGCGTCCACGGGCCTCTTCGGTGCGGTGTGGGCGCAGGCCGAGCTGCGCAAGGTGCTGCGCACGGCCGGTGCCGACGTCCTCGACGACGAGCTGCCCGTCGGGTCGGCCGAGACCGCGTTCGCCGAAGGCGGCGGGCTGGCCGACCCGGAGCAGGCCGCCGTGCTCGCCCGGGCGGTGGACCGGCTGGTGCGGCAGGCGAGCCGGCCGTTGGGGCTCACGGGCTGAGCGGTCTCAGCCGGGGTTGTCGACGTCGACGAGCCGCGGGGGTTCGGGGGCGGAGCTCGGGGGGTCGACGGAGCGGATGACGGGCTCGGCGGCGGAGGTGAGCGGCGGCATCTCCCCGGCCTCCCCCGCGGCCTGGATGACCCCCACCCCCGCGGTGAAGACGACGACCACGACGAACCACAGCGCTCCCCACGCCAGGGTGTGCGGTCGCAGGAATCCGGTGATCCCGGATCCTGGTGGACCGGCTGCGGTCATGCGTCGTCCTTCCCCCGAGCGGAGCCGGCCGCCGTGCGGCGGTCGGTATCGGGAGACGTGCCGCGAGCCCCACTCGTGATCCGTCCCCCTCTCCTGCCATCGCCCGATCAGGGGGTGCCATTACGAACCGCGTCGCTGCGGTGGCTTGTTTCACCCGGTCGGCGGCTACCGCGCCACCTGCTCGGGGGAGGCACGGCGTCCACCCCGCCGAACGGCTGCCGCGAGCACCCCGAGGATGACGATCAGCGGCACCCCGCTCACCAGCCAGCTCAGCCCCAGCGGCGGGCCGGGTTGTTCGAGGACGGGGAGGGTGAGCGTGGCGGTGCCCGTGCCGGCGGCACCGGTGAGCCCGAAGGTGAAGGCCCAGTCGCCGGGTTCGTCGAGCGCGAGGACGTCGAGGCCCCAGACGTCGGGTTGGCGGGGGTGGCGCGGGATCCCGTGGACGCCGGGTGGGCGGCGCAGGTCCTCCTCGACGCCGGTCGGGGAGACGGCGACGAGGGTGCCGTCCACCCGGTCGATGCCGCCGTCCGGCTCGAAGGTGAAGTCGAGTGACTGCCGGGCGCGCAGGGGCCACTCGCTGAACCCGACGGTCAGCTCGTAGGGGCCGACGGTGAGGCGTTCCTGGTGCACGACCTCGACGGGCGCGTAGCTCTGGGCGGGTGCCTGCGCAGGGCCGGCGTGGGCCGGGGCGGCGAGCCCGAGCACCGTGCCGAGCACGACGAGGGCGAGTGCGGTGCGGGTGGGGGCGGTGCGGCGCACTCAGACCACCTCCGCCGTGCGCGCGGGGGTGAGCAGGCGTAGCGCGGCGCCGAGGCGCTCCCCGACCAGCCCGCCGGCCGCGCCGAGCAGCGCCCCGACCGCGACCGTCACCACGACCTCGACGGCGGACGGTGCCGCGGCGGTCCCGACCAGGACCGGCTGCCACGGGAAGGTGGCGGCGAGCGCGGCTCCGCCCAGAGCGCCGCCCCACGGGTACGCCGACCGGCGCGACAGCGCCGTGGCGACGGCCAGTGCGGCGGCACCGAGCAGGAGCGTGGCGGGCATGAGCAGCGACATGCGCGGCGTGCCGTCGGTGTAGTCCCGCAGCGGCAGGCCCTCGGCCGCCGCGTACAGCCGGGTCGCCCACGGGCTGAAGAGCGCGAGCGTGACCTGCACCGCGAGGAGCGTGCCCGCGGTGGCGAGCACGGCGCGCAGGCCGCCGGAGTACGACGCGACGCAGGCGAGGGTCGCCATCGACAGCAGGGCCACCACCACCGTGCGCTCGTCCACGACGTCGACCTCGGGGAGCGCGACGAGCACGACCATCGAGAAGCCGAGCAGGGTGGCGACGCTCGTGACGAGCGCGGGCGCGGCCCACGGGCGCCCGCCTGCCGCGGCGCACGTGACCACGGAGCCGATCATCACGAGCATCGCCGAGGTGAGCAGCCCGACGTGCGGGGGCGAGGCGATCACGGCGTCGAACCCGTAGAGGCCGTGCCACCACTCGTCCCACAGCCCGTACAGCAGGAACGACGCCGCGCCGACGCCGGAGACGAGGTAGCCGACGGGGGCCTGGAACACGCCGAACACCGCCACCCGGCGCCCGCCGACCGCCGGGTCGACGCGCCGGCCCGACCGCGTGGCGCCGGTGGCCGCGAGCACGACCGCGAGGCTGACCAGCCCCGAGATCGCCGTGCCCGCGTAGATGAACAGGTGGGGCAGCGTGTAGAAGGTGTCGGGCCCCACGTCGCCGTGCCATTGCAGGTCCCAGGCCAGCCCGAACAGCGTCGATGCCGTGCCTGCCAGCAGGATCCACGCGGGGATCCAGGGGCGGGCGAGCACGCCCGTTTCGATCATGGTTCTCTTCCTCTCGGAGCGATGAGCACCGGGAGGACGACGTCGTCGCTCCCGTCGGGGCCGTGCACGGTGACGGTGACGTCCCACCGGCCCGGCATGAAGAACTCGACGCCCGCGGCCTCGAACCGGCCGGGCGCCGCGGGGGTCGCGGTCACGGGTGCGCTCGCGTGCCCCATCTCGACCATCACCGGGGCGACGACCAGCCGGTCGACGGGCCCGGTGACGTCCAGTGCGAGGTCGTGGACGCCGACGGCCGGTGTGTCGAGCGCCAGCTGCACGTGGTGCGGCCCCGCCTGGCCCGCCACCACCACGGGCGCGGCCGCGCGCGGCCACAGGAGCAGCGCCAGCACGGCGACCACCGCCAGGGCCACGAGCCCGGCGGCGAGGCGCCCTTGCGCGGTCACGAGCCCACCTCCGGCGCCGCCACGTCGACCTCGACCGGCACCGTGACGATCCGGTAGCCACGCTCGACCTGGAACCACAGGCGGTGCCGGCCGGGCGTCGGGAAGGTGTAGACGAACTCGACCCGGGGGCCGCCGGTCGCGACGGTCTCGTCCGGCGCCGCGGCGGTGGGGTCGGGCATCGCGTGGACGTGCCCGACGGTGCCGCCGGGCCCGGCGGTGATCAGGTGCCCGGCCATGCCCAGCCATGGCTGCAGGTCCCGCACCGGCCGCCCGTCCACGCCGAACTCCGCGGTGAGCACGGAGGGCTCCCCCGCCACCAGGCTGGACGCCGTGATCCGCGCGGTCATCCCGCCCGCGTCCCGCTCGCCCACCCCGGCCGGCACGGGCTCGGCGGCGACGGGTCCGTCGGCGCGGACGGTGGCGCTCGCCAGCTGCACTCCCCCGCCCCGGCGCTCCAGCTCGGCGTGGAGCCGGTGCTCACCGCCCGATGCGGGCCGGAACCACACCCGGTACTCGCCCGGCCCCGTCCGCACGGGGTGCAGGTGCGCGAACTGGCCGCCCGGCCCCAGCACCACCAGGTGCAGGAGCGCGTCGTGGTGCACCACGAGGTCGTCGACGGGCCGCCCGGTGCCGCCGTCGACGAGCCGCAGGTCGATCGGCGACCGCTCCCCCGCGACCGGCGCCGCGGCGGCCAGCAGGCCGACGTGGGGTGGCGCCATCGCGGCCGTCCCGGGGCGGGTGGTGAGTGGGAGGCCGGTCGCCGGGTCGACCTCGGGGGCAGGCAGCTGCGGCGCGAGCAGGCCCGCGGTCACCGCCACCACGACGGCGGCCCCGGCGCCGCCCCCGAGCACCGGCGCAGGCCACGACCGCCTGCCGAACGCCGCCGCGCCCAGCGCGGCGATCAGCAGTGCGCCCGCGGTGGCGTAGCCGCCCGTCACCACGCGCTCCGGCAGCGGGGTCACCGCCGCGGGCACCACGAAGGGGAAGCGCGCGGTCTCCCGGCCGTCGTCCACCCGCAGCTCCCACGGCCCGGCGCGGTCGACGTGCAGGTCGACGCCCGCGGAGCCGCCGCCGCCGGGCACGGGCAGCTCGACCGGGGCGCCCGGCACGGCGTTCCGCGGCGCCACGGCCACCGTGAGCGAACCGCCCGGGCTGCCCGCGTGGTTCACGACGTCGACGCGCAGCGGGCCCGGCACCGCGCCCACCCGCCGGATGATCAGGGTCAGCTCGCGCTCGCCGAGCGAGGCGGCCACCCGCAGGTCCTGGCCGACGACGCCGCCGTGCGCGAACGCGGGCGCCGCGCCTCCCAGCATCGCGACGGCCACGGCGGCCACGACGAGCAGCCCGTGGCGGATCGATCTCACGCCCCCACCCTGCTGCGGGTGCGCGATCACCGACAGCGAGCCGCCACGCACCGGCGGGACGGTCAGCCGCGCCGGCGGGGTGCGGCTATCCGCACCCCGCTCAGGCGTTGAGGTAGCGCAGCACCGCGAGCACGCGGCGGTGGTCGTCCGGGCTCGCGGTGAGGCCCAGCTTCGTGAAGATGCTCGTGCAGTGCTTCTCGACGGTGCGCTCGGCGATGGCCAGGCGCTCGGCGATGGCCTGGTTCGTGCGTCCCTCGGCCATCAGCGCGAGCACGGCCCGCTCCCGCTCGCTGAGCACGTGCAGCGGGTCGTCGTCACCGGCGCGCCGCTGCACGAGCTGGTTGATCACGACGGGGTCGAACGCCGACCCGCCGCCCCCGACCCTGCGCACCGACTCGGTGAACTCTGCGATGTTCGTGACGCGGTCCTTCAGCAGGTAGCCGACGCCGTTCGCACCCCCGTCGAGCAGCTCGACGGTGTAGCTCACCCGCACGTACTGCGACAGCACCAGCACGCCCGTGCCCGGATGGCGCCTGCGGATCTCCCGGGCGGCGCGCAGGCCCTCGTCGGTGCGGGTCGGCGGCAGCCGGATGTCGACGATCGCCACGTCCGGCCGGTGCCTGCCCACGTCGGCGAGCAGGGCGGTGGCGTCCTCCACACCGGAGAGCACCTCGAGCCCGGCCTCGGCGAGCAGCCGGACCAGGCCCTCCCGGAGCAGGACGTTGTCCTCGGCGAGCACTACCCGCACGGCAGCTCCGCCCGCACCACCGTGCCCCGCCCGGGCGGGCTGGTGACCTGCAGCGTTCCCCCGTTGTCCACGGCCCGGACGGCGAGCCCGCGCAGCCCGGAACCGTCGGGGTCGGCGCCACCGCGGCCGTCGTCGACGATCTCCACCACGAGCCGCTCGCCCTCCTGCGCCACCCGGACCTCGGCGCCGGTGGCGTCGGCGTGCTTGGTGGTGTTGGCCAGCGCCTCGGCCACCACGTAGTAGGCCGTGGTCTCGATCTCGGCCGAGAGCGCGTCCGGCAGCTCCACCGCGACCCGCACCGGCACCGGGGCCACCGCCGTCAGCTCGAGCACCGCGCCCTCCAGACCGCGCTCCGTGAGGATCGTGGGGTGGATGCCCTGCGACAGCGCCCGCAGCTCGTCCAGCACCGCCAGCGACTGGTCCTTCGCCTCGGCGATGAGCGCCCGCGCCCGCTCGGCGCCGGGTGCGAGCGCGCTCTCGGCGACGCTCAGGGTCATCGGGATCGCGAGCAGGCGCTGCTGCACGCCGTCGTGCAGGTCGCGTTCGAGGCGCCGCCGCTCGGCCTCGGCGGCCTGCACGACGTGCCTGCGCGACTCGGCGAGCTGCGCCAGCCGCGCCCGCAGGTCGGCGGTGAGCCGCTCGTTCTGCAGGGCCAGGGCGGCCGCGGTGCAGGCCGCCTCGATCAGCCGGGGCTCGTCGAGCAGCGCGGGGTCGTGCACCAGCAGCGCGACGGGCTCGCCGCCGCGGTCCACCCGGGTGGCCACCCGGCCCGCTCCGGCCGACGCGACCGGGCGCCCGCCGGCGTCGAGGTACTGCCCGGACTCCGGCGACCAGTGGCCCAGCGTGAGCGTCGGGTCGTGCAGCGCCTTCGCCAGCGCCGCCTGCAGGCCCGCGGGCTCCGGCGCGCTGCCCAGCTGTACCACCAGGTCGGCCACGGCACCGCGCTCGATCCGCCTGCGCAGCTCCGCGGCGAGGTACGCCACCGGCACGGCCACCAGCCCACCCTCGAGCGCGCCCAGGTCGAGCAGCGACTCCTCGGGCGTCCACAGCGGGTTGGCGGTGAACAGCACCACCAGCATGACCATCGTGGCGGCGAGCACCGGTGTGAGAGAGCGGCGGCCCGGCACACTGGTGCGCTGCCACCGCATCCACTGCATGCCCGTGACGACCGCCCCGACCAGCAGGGCCCCGAGCGTGCCCGCCTCCTTGCCGACCGGTCCGGGCAGCGGCAACGCCGCGCTGAGGATCGCGTTGACGTAGCCCAGCGCGACGGCCACGCGCACGGCGGGCGCCCCCACCTTCCCGCTGGGGAGGGCCGCCACCAGGTGGATCAGCACGGCGGTCCAGGCGAGCGGGAGCAGCTGCCAGGGACCGGGGACCGGCTCCAGCAGCACGAGCACACCGACGACCGCTGCGAGCGGCCCGACCCGGCCGCGCGGGTGCCTGCGCCACGCGACGGCGGCCATCGCGAGGAACCCCGCTGCGAGCACGAGATCGCTCACGACGGCCTCCCCTCCACGGCGCACACCGAGCGTAGCCGCCCGGCCGCGGGTCAGGCGCCCGCCCGCACCGCGCGCGGGGACGCCCCCAGCTCGCGGCGGCAGGCCTTGTTGAACGCCTGGAGGTCGGTGATGCCCACGGAGGCGGCGACGGCGGGGATCGACATCGTGGTGGCCGTGAGCAGGTGGCGGGCCCTGGCCATCCGCCGCTGCCGGATCCACGCCACCACGGGCAGCCCGGTCTCGGCGCGGAAGAGGCGCGTGAGGTGGTTGTGCGACACCCCGGCCACCCGCGCGACGTCGGGCACGGGCAGGGGGCGCGCGAGGTTGGCCTCGATGTAGGCGATCGCGGTCTCCACGGCCGTGTGGTGGGTTCGGCCCGCGGCGGGCTCGGGGAGCTGCGCGATCCGCCACAGCGCAGTCCACACCTCGGCGGTGGTGCGCGGCGAGCCGCCCGGCGAGGCGGAGATCGCCGCGCGCAGGAGGTCGGAGAGCCCGGCCGCGGCCGGGCCTGCGTCCCGCACCACGGGCACCGCGTGCGGTTCACCGGACCCGTCGGGCCGGAAGTGGACGAACAGGTGCTCGGAACGCCCGGTGTAGTCGAACCGGACCTCGACCCCGGCCGGCACGAAGCTCACCCAGCCGGGCGCGACGGAGTGGGTGCCGCCGCCGATCGTGAGGGTGGCGGAGTAGCCGTAGAGGTGCAGCTGCCACAGGTCGGGCAGCCGGAAGACGTCGTGCAGGCTGCGCACGCCGTGGACCCCGACACCGGCGTTCGCCACGTGCGGCGGCCGGGCGAGGTGCAACGCCACGCGCTCCCCGGCCATGGTGAGAAATTACCACCAGTGTCGTTCTCAGCCCACGCGCTGAGGCCCGCCACGACCTAGCCTCGGTGCGCAGGAACCACTCGGCCCACACCTCGCGCGAGGGGGATTCGTGCATCGCAAGCACCTGCTGACGTCCGTGCAGATGGCCCGGTTCGTCGCCCACGGCTCGCACCGGATCGACGGTGTCGTGCCGCCGGACATGAACGCCGAGGCGATCGACGTGCTCCGCACCGGCATCCCGGCGGTGCCCTACGGCACGCCGCTGTCACAGACGTTCGCCGCCGGCTCGTTCGCGCAGCGGCTCGTGCAGCTGCCCGAGATCGCCGGGGCGATCCACAGCTTCGTGGGCCCGGACCCAGCCGTCGACCACCACGCCGTGCACATCCGCAGGGCCCACGAGGGCGAGGCCCAGAACCTGCACGGCGACGCGATCATCGACGTGCGGCCCGACGCGTTCGACGTGCAGCTCATGTACTACCCGCAGGAGGTCACCCTCGAGATGGGCGGCACCCTGGCGGTGCCCGGCAGCCACCTGCGCCGCACCAACGAGTCCGACACCGGCCGCTACCAGAACCTGCTCGGCCAGACCCGCCTCGTCTGCCCCGCGGGCACCGTGCTCTTCCTGCACCACGGCATCTGGCACGGCGGGCGGCGCAACGACAGCGACGTCGACCGCTACATGTTCAAGATCCGCTTCAACCCGACGGTGCGGCAGCTGCGGCTGTGGAACACCGACGACCTCTACGACGAGGCCGTCGCGGCGGAGCTGCGCACGCTGTTCCCCTGGTACGAGCACGCCACCGGCCGGCTGGAGATCTACAACCGCGTCCGGCTGTGGCGCGCGCTCATCGGCGACGACAGCTACGACCCGGACTACTGGGTCACCCGCGTGACGAACCGCCCCACGCGCGTCGTCGCGGCCCACAGCCTCAACCCGCACGCCCCCGCCCCCAGGGAGACCGCATGACCCGCCAGCAGGTACTGGTGCTCTACCTCGCCTCGTCCGCACTCGACGCGAAGGTCGTGGGCTGGTCGAGCTACGACGGCACCGGCGGGTCCACCCCGACCACCGGCGACAGCGACCTCCCCCCGTACGAGACCGGGCTCGACGCGCTGAAGGACGGCTGGCGGCTCTTCCAGGCCTCGCAGCTCCTCCCGCCGCAGCCGGGCCACGAGTACGACGTCTCGTTCCTCAAGCACGAGTTCTTCTTCGAGAAGCTCGCCTGACATCGGACCTTTGATCGGCATTTTCCCTTGACGCGCGGGACGAAGCACGCGAAAGTTGCGTGAACATCGGATGTCTCACTCATCGTCGAGGAGCACCATGACGGTCAAGACGATTCGGAAGCGCGCGCTCGCGGCGGCTGCGGCCGCCACCCTCGCTCTGACAGTGGCCGCATGCGGCTCCGGTGGCGACGGCGGGGGCAGCACCACGGCCGACGGCCGCACCACGATGGTATGGAACATGTGGAGCGGATCCACCGCCGAGGTGGACGCGTGGAACCACCTGTCCGAGATGGTCACGCAGCGCCACCCCGACCTCGCCCTCGAGTTCCAGACCAGCAGCTTCAACGACTACTGGACCAAGCTCGTTGCGCAGGCCAGCGGCGGTGACGCGGGCTGCATCCTCGGCGTGCAGTCCTACCGCGCGCCGAGCATCAGCGAGCTGCTCGTGCCGCTCGACGACATGCTGGCCGGCGCCGGGATCGACGCCGCCGACTTCGACCCGTCGATCTGGCAGGCGCTGCAGGTGGACGGCGAGCAGCTCGCCGTGCCGTACGACTTCGGGCCGTTGATCATGTTCTACAACGCCGACCGCTTCCGCGAGGCGGGCGTGCCGGTGCCGACCACCGACTGGACGGTCGACGACTTCCTCGCCGCGGCCCAGAGCCTCACCAGCGGCGGGAAGCACGGCTTCGCCGTGTACCCCACGATCGACAGCGTGATCCCGTGGGCGCTCTCGCTGGAGGGCACCTCGCCGGTCAACGCGGAAGGCGGGCTCGACCTCACCCAGGAGGGCTTCGCCAAGGCCGTCCAGTGGTACGCCGACCTGGTCTCGAAGTCGGGCGTCGCGCCCCAGGTGGCCGCCACCAACGACCCCACGCCCGCACTGAACTCGTTCATCGCAGGCGACGCCGCGATGGTCGTCGACGGGCCGTGGCAGCTGGTCAACGTGGTGGACCAGGCGCCGTTCGAGGTGGGTGTGGCCCCGATCCCGGCCGGCCCGTCCGGTTCCCACAGCCAGGTGGCCGGATCCGGGTTCGGCATCTCGCAGACCTGCCCCGACCCGGACAAGGCGCTGCAGGCGATCGCGGTGCTCACCGGCCCCGAGGCGCTGCAGTACCTCGCCGAGCAGGGCCGGGCCTTCCCGGCGCGCACGGCCCAGCAGGAGTCGTGGTTCAGCCCGAAGCTCGCCGGCGCGCGCGAGGGCCTGCAGGCAGCGATCGCGAACGGCGTGCCCGCGCCGTCCACCGAGAACTACACGCAGGTCTCGCAGCTGTTCCAGCAGTACGGCGTGGAGGCGGTGAACGGCCAGCAGAGCGTGCCGGACTTCCTGAACTCGGTGCAGCAGCAGGCGGGGTGACGCCACCGTGACCACGACGGTTTCCGCGCCGCCCACGCCGAAGCCCGCCGCCCCGCCCGGCGAGGGCCGCCACCGCGGCGACGGCCGCGCCGCGCTGGGCTTCCTCGCCCCGAGCACGAGCGGGTTCCTGCTGTTCACGCTGATCCCGCTCGTCGGGTCGCTGGTGATCAGCTTCTTCGCCTGGCCGGTGCTCGGGCGGCGGCGGTTCGTCGGGCTGGACAACGTCGCCGAGCTGCTGACCGACCCGATCTTCCACCGGGTCATGCTCAACACGCTGGTGTTCGTGGTGGTCTACGTGCCGCTCAACATCGTCGTGTCGCTCGGGCTGGCGCTGTGGATCTCACCGCGGATCCGCGGGCGCGGGATCTACCGGCTGCTGTTCTTCATCCCCACGGTCACGCCGATGATCGCGAACGCGCTGGTGTGGCGACTGCTCTACCAGCCGGGCGGCCCGATCGACCAGGGGTTCCAGGCCGTGTTCGGCGTGCCGTCGCCCAACTTCCTCGGCGACAACCGCTGGGCGATGGCCGCGGTGATCCTCATGTCGGTCTGGCAGGGGTTCGGCTACAACATGCTGGTCTTCTCCGCCGGGCTCGACGCGATCCCGCAGAGCCTGCACGAGGCGGCCTCGATCGACGGGGCCGGGCCGCTGCGCCGGTTCTTCAGCGTCACGCTGCCGATGCTCTCGCCGTCGATGTTCTTCGCGATGATCATGACGCTGATCACGTCGTTCCAGGTGTTCGTGCAGCCCTACGCCCTCACGGCGGGCGGTCCGGGCGTCACGACGGAGACGATGGTGCTGCACCTCTACAAGGAGGGCTTCCAGCAGTTCGACCTGGGCACCGCGGCCACGATCGGCTGGTTCCTCTTCATGATCATCATGCTGGTCACGGCGCTCCAGTTCCTCGGCCAGAAGCGGTGGGTGCACTATGACTAGGCCCCGGACCACCCCCCGCGGCCTGCTGTCGCAGACGCTGCTCACCGCGGTCCTCCTGCTGTTCCTCCTGCCGTTCGTCTGGATGATCGCCACCGCGCTGAAGCCGCCCGCCGAGGTGTTCGGCGCGGGCAGCGGGCTCGTCGGGTCGGAGATCCGCTGGTCCAACTTCGCCGAGGCGTGGAGCTACCTGCCCTTCGGCCGGTTCATGATCAACGGCCTGTACGTCGCGGTGGCGGGCACGGTCGTGGTGTGCGTGACGTCGGTGCTGTCGGCCTACGCGTTCGCGCGGCTGCGCTTCCGCTTCCGCGACCGGATCTTCCTGCTGTACCTGGGCACGCTGATGGTGCCGCAGGAGGTCACGGTGGTCCCGATGTTCATCCTCATGCAGCAGTTCGGCTGGGTGGACAGCTACGCCGCGCTGATCCTGCCGTGGGCGTTCACCGCGTTCGGGACGTTCCTGCTGCGCCAGTTCTTCCTCTCGATCCCGCGCGAGCTCGAGGAGGCCGCCACGATCGACGGCGCGAGCCGGATCCGCATCCTCCTGCAGCTGGTCGTGCCCATCGCGCGGCCCGCCGTCGCCGTGCTGGCGGTGTTCACGTTCATCAACTACTGGAACAGCTTCCTGTGGCCGCTGATCGTCGTGAACAGCCGCGACATGTCGACCGTGCCGCTCGGGCTCAACCTGTTCCTGTCCCAGAACGGCAACCAGTGGCACCTGCTGATGGCGGCGGCGGCGATCTCGATGCTGCCCACCGTCGCCATGGTCGTGCTGCTGCAGCGCCACCTCGTGCGCGGCATCGCCCTGTCCGGCCTCGGTGGCCGGTGACATCCCGGGAGGACCCCTTGACCGTCGACTGGAGCCGGCTCGAGCGCCCGCTGCCGGACTGGTACGCCGACGCCAAGTTCGGGATCTTCGTCCACTGGGGCGCCTACTCGGTGCCCGCCTGGGCGGAGCCGACGGGCGAGCTCGGTGCCGTCGACGAGCACACGTGGTTCCGCCACAACGCCTACGCCGAGTGGTACTGGAACACGATCAGGTTCGACGACGGCCCCGCGCGCGAGCACCACCGCAGCGCCCACGGGGACGCGCCGTACGACGACTTCCTCGACGCCTGGAAGGCCGAGGAGTTCGACCCGCACGCCTGGTGTGCGCTGTTCGCCCGGGCCGGGGCCCGCTACGTCGTGCCCACCACCAAGCACCACGACGGCATCGCCCTCTGGGACGCGCCGGGCACCGCCACCCGCAACACCGTGCACCGCGGTCCGCGCCGCGACCTGATCGGCGACCTCGCGAGCGCCGTGCGCGAGGCCGGGATGCGGTTCGGCGTGTACTACTCAGGTGGGCTCGACTGGAGCGTCACCCCGCACCTGCCGGTGATCGACACGTTCGCCGGCGTGCGCGCGCAGCGTCCCGTCGACGCGGCGTACGCCGCCTACGCCTACCTGCACGTCCGCGACCTCGTCGACCGGTACCGGCCCGACGTGCTCTGGAACGACATCGAGTGGCCCGACGCGGGCAAGCACGACGGCCCGCTCGGGCTCGCCGAACTGTTCCGGCACTTCTACGCCACAGTGCCCGACGGCGTCGTCAACGACCGCTGGGGCGACACCCACTGGGACTACCGCACCAGCGAGTACCAGCACAGCCGTGAGGCCGAGACCGCTCCCGCATGGGAGAACAACCGCGGGATCGGGCTCTCGTTCGGCTACAACCGGGTCGAGGACTCCCGGCACCTGATGAGCGGACCCCAGCTGGTGCGCCACCTCGTCGACGTGGTCTCCCGCGGCGGGAACCTGCTGCTCAACGTCGGCCCCACCGCGAGCGGCGCGATCCCGGACGGCCAGCGCCGCACCCTGGAGGAGCTGGCCGCGTGGATGGCGGTGCACGGCGGCGTCGTGCACGGCTCCCGCCCGCTCGACACCGCCGTCGCGGACCCGTCCGACGCGCCGTGGGTGCGCTGGACCCGCACCGGCGAGCGCGCCTGGGCCGTCGTCGACGCGTCGGGAACGGTCGTCCTGCCGGCCCGCGCCGCCCGCCTCGAGCTCTCCTCGGCCGCGCTCGCCGACGGCACCCCCGTCGAGGCCCGCGCCGAACAGGCGGGCGTCGCCGTGGAGGTGCCGCACCGGAACGCGCCGGTGGCCGTCGGGTTCCCCGTCCGCTGATGGCCGTCACGGACGAGGCGATCCTCAAGATCAAGGAGATGATCCGCGCCGGCGAGCTGGGGCCCGGGGACCGGCTGCCGCCGGAGAAGGAGCTGTCCGAGGCGCTCGGCCTGTCCCGCAGCTCGCTGCGCGAGGCCGTCAAGGCCCTGGAGATCATCCGGGTGCTCGACGTCCGGCGCGGTGACGGCACCTACGTCACCAGCCTCACCCCCGACACCCTGCTCGACGCCATGTCCTTCGTGGTGGACATCCACCAGGACTCGTCGCTGCTGGAGCTGTTCGAGGTGCGCCGGATCCTGGAACCCGCCGCGGTCGCGCTCGCCACCGCCCGCGTCACACCCCCCGACGTCGACGAGCTGCGCGGACTGCTCTCCGCGCTGGGCGACCGGCCCACCGTGGACGAGCTCGTGGCGCACGACCAGGTGTTCCACCGGCGCATCGCCGAGTTCGCGGGCAACAGCTACCTCACGAGCCTGCTCGAGACGCTCTCCAGCAGCACCCTGCGCGCCCGGATCTGGCGCGGCCTGTCCCAGGAGGGGTCGACGCAGCGCAGCCTCACCGAGCACCGCCTCATCATCGACGCGCTGGCGCGCGGCGACGCCACCCTCGCGGCCGCCCAGGCCACCGTGCACATCGACGGCGTGGCGGAGTGGCTGCAGCGGGCGACCGCCTGAGAGGAGGCCGCGCGGGGTCGACGGGGCGCCCAAGAGTTCAGGAAAGCCACATTCAGGGCCCTACAGGGCTGGAATGTGGCTTTCCTGAACCTCGGGGCCGAGGGAAGGCGGGCACATCACGTGACGCACCAGCGGTACGGCCTGGACCTCATCCGGTGCGCCGGGCCACCCGCAGGACCGCCAAGTAGCGGCGTGCAATCCGGTCGCCCAGCTCCGTGCGGATCCGCTCGGCGATCGCCTCCAAGAGCGGCTCGCGGACGTCCGGGTCGAGCTCGCGGTACAGCGAGAGCGAGCGGAGCAGGTCCGCGAAGCCCGCCCCGTCGAACCACTGGACAGCCGGGTACCAGCGCACGTCCGGCGGGCCGAACAGGTCGCCGGGGCCGTCGGGCAACCCCCAGCCGTCGGCGCCGGCGCGCGCCTCGTCCTCCAGCGGGGGATGTCCCCAGCCGGGGTTGCCCGGGGCGAAGCGCTCGTGCAGGTCGGCGGTCTCGGCGTACGCCTCCGGCTCCCCCGGCCTGCGGACCACGACGTGGCCGAGCACCGCCAGCCGGCCGTCGGGCCGGAGCACCTCGTGGGCCCGCCGCCAGCGCACCGCCGGGTCGACCCAGTGCCACGACGTCGCCGCGACGAGGGCGTCGAAGCGCCGGCCCCGGTCGTCCCAGTCCTCGAACGTCGCGAGCTCGACGTCGACCTTGCCGACGCCGACGTTGCCGAGGGCGGCGACCCGCCTGCGGGCGAGCGCGGCCATCCCCGGACCCGGCTCGACGGCGGTCACCGCGGACGCGAGCGCGGCCAGCGGGACCGTCGCCTGACCGGTGCCGCAGCCGACCTCGAGCACCGACGACCGGCCGTCGATGCCGCCGACGGCGGCGAGGTCGGCGAACAACTCGTCCGGGTAGCCCGGGCGGACCCGGTCGTAGAGCTCCGGCACCTCGTCGAACACCCGGCCGAGTTCCCGCCCGACCATCGCCCTCCGCTCCCCGCGCACGACGGGCGATCATCCCCCGGCGCGCACGGTGGCGCACCGGGGTTTCCGGTGTCGATCAGCGGTAGCAGTACGAGTCCGAGGACGCGTCGCCGCCCTGCAGCCGGATCTGGTGGGGCCGCAGGCCGCGGAAGTCGTCCCCGTGCGGGAAGAAGTCCTCGTCCACGGCGACGCCACCCCCCGGTCCGGCGTCGAGCTTGGCCATCCACGCCCCCACGCCGTCGGGGTAGAACTGGTCGTCCCACGCGCCGTAGAGCGAGTTGGTGAAGTACACGCCCCGCCCGTCGCGGCTCACCTCCACCATCTGCGGGCCGCCCGCGAGGGGCAGGTCGGGCCGGGCGGGGTGCGGGGCCCGGTCGACGATCCCGCCGAGCCGAACCGACCCGGTCTCCCTCGGCTGTGCCGGGTCCGTCACGTCGAACTGCTTCATCTCCCCCGTGCCCCAGCAGGAGACGTAGAGGAAGCGGTCGTCGACCGAGAGGTCGATGTCGGTGATGAGCGGCGGCACCGCGCCGAAGGGCTTGAGCGCGGGCGGCAACCGGTCCGGGTCGGCGGGTTCGGCGGGCACGGTGACGACCTTCTCGACCTTCCACTCGTCGCCGTCGTGGAACCACCCCCAGATGGAACCCGACAGGTCCTCGGTGGAGATCACCACTCCGACGAAACCCCAGGTGGCCTCCGGGTCGTGGGAGGGACGGACCTCCAGCACCATCTGGTGCTGCGGGCCCAGGTCGACGCGCTGGCGGTGCCTGCCCTCGGCGAGGTCCCAGAAGTGCAGCGCGTGGCCGTACTTCCCGCCGAGCAGCAGCTCGGGCACGACGCCGTCCTCGATCATCGACGGGCTGCCCCACTCGCTCGAGATCAGGACGTTCCGGTTGAGGTGCCACCAGGCGTCGTAGGCGAAGTGCTGCGGGCCGCGGTCGGTCTCCCAGGCACGGACGACGTCGAACGTCGAGTGATCGAGCAGCGCGATGCCGCCGGGGCCGTCGGCGTCGTCCTCCGGACCGCCGAGGCAGGTCAGGAACACCCCGTCGGGCCCGCAGTGCATGGTGTGCGGGCGTGAGTAGCCCGCCTTGTCCGACAGGTCCTTGCCGCTGATCGTGCGGACCACCCGCGGCGACCGGGGATCGGGCTGGGTGTCGAGCACGTGGATGTCCGACGAGCGCAGGCCGGGCACGAGCAGGTACCGGCGCGAAAGGTCGTGCTGGTCGTGACCCTCGTGCGCCAGCGCGCTCGAGCACGCGTTCCAGCCGAAGTGGTGCAGCTCGTGGCCGACGCCCGGCAGGTCCGTCCAGCCGACGAGCTGCCCGTAGCGGTCGGACCGCGGGTTCACGTCGACGACGGTCATGGCGTCGTGCTTCTCCGCGGCCCGGTCGAACGCCACGACGTAGGCGAGCTCCTCGGGTGGCGCAGCGGCTGCGTCGGCGGCGGATCGGTAGAAGGTGGGGTCGATGATCGGCTCGGTCATGGTGACCTCCTCTCGCCCTCCGAGCCTGCGTAGCACCGGGGCCACCACCGCACAACGACCGGTTGGGCGCCGGGTCAGGCGAACGGCACGACCCGTTCGGCACCGTCGGCCACCACCACCGCGATCCCCGCCGCGCGGAGCCGCCCGACGTACGCCGGGTCCGCGGACGCGTCCGTGATCAGCGTCCAGCCGCCCTCCAGCCGCGCCCAGGCGTGGAACGGGCGGCGGCCCAGCTTGGCCCCGTGGGCGAGCACGTGGACGGCACCGGCCCGCCGGGCCATGAGCTCCTTCAGCCGGGTCTGGGCGAGGTCGGCCTCGCACAACCCGTCGGTCGTGACGCCGTCGGCCCCGAGGAACGCACGGTCGAACGTCAGCCGTTCGAGGGACGCCTCGGCGAGCGGGCCGACGAAGCCGCCGCTCACGGGCCGCAGCGTGCCGCCCAGGCAGTGGACGGTGATCCCGTCGGCGTCGCCGAGCTCCTGCAGCGCGGTGACGCCGACGACCACAGCCGTGAGACCGGGGCACGACCGCAGCTCGTGGGCGAGTGCCCCCACCGTGGAGCCGGCGTCGAGCAGCACGGTCTCGCCCGGCCGCACCAGCGCGGCCGCCGCCCGCGCGATCGCCCGCTTCGCGGCGAACGCCTCGCCGACCCGCTGCCGCAGCGGCGACTCGGGGTGGGCGGTGAGCGCCATGGCGCCGCCGTAGGTGCGGGCGAGCCTGCCCTCGGCGGTCAGGACGGCGAGATCGCGCCGGATCGTCGAGGCGGTGACGCCGAACGTGCGCGACAGCTCGTCGACGCTCGCCAGGCCGGAGGTCGTGGCGAGCCGGACGATCTCGGCGCGCCGCCGCCGCGATCCGCGCTCGGCCATCGGCGCGTCAGGCGGCCGGCCGGGACGACAGCTCGGCGGCCTGGCGCAGCGCCTCGACCATGCTGCGGGGGTCGGCGGCGCCCGTGCCCGCGATGTCGAACGCCGTGCCGTGGTCGACCGAGGTGCGGATGACCGGCAGCCCCACCGTGATGTTGACGCCCGCCTCGATGCCCAGCACCTTGACCGGGGCGTGGCCCTGGTCGTGGTACATCGCGACGATCAGGTCGTAGTCGCCGCGCCCGGCGAGGAAGAACGCGGTGTCGGCGGGCAGCGGGCCGCGGGCGTCGATGCCGTCGGCCTGCAGCACCTGCAGCGCCGGCACGATCTTCTCCTCCTCCTCACCGTGGCCGAACAGGCCGTTCTCCCCGGCGTGCGGGTTGATGCCGCACACGCCGATCTTCGGCTCGGCCACCCCGGAGCGCACCAGCGCCTCGTGCCCGCGCCGCACCGTGCGCTCGACGAGTCCCGGCTCGATCCGCGCGACCGCGTCGATCAAGCCGATGTGCGTGGTGACGTGCACGACCTTGACCTTCGGCGTGGACAGCATCATCGACACCTCCTCGGTGCCGGTGAGGTGGGCCAGGAGCTCCGTGTGGCCGGGGAAGCGGTGCCCGGCGGCGTGCAACGCCTCCTTGTTGAGCGGTGCCGTGCAGATCCCCTGCACCTCACCCGCCACGGCGAGCTCCGCCGCCGCCCGGATGTACTGGTAGGCGGCCTCGCCCGCGACCGGGGAGACGGCGCCCCACGGCAGGTCGGCCGGGAGCAGGCCGAGGTCGATCACGTTGATCCGGTCGCCGTCGAACTCGGCCGCGGCGGGCGAGTCGACCGTGACGATCTCGACGTCGCGCCCGACGATCCCGGCCGCCTGCCGCAGCCGGGCCGCGTCGCCGATCACGACAGGGCGGCAACGGGCGAGCGTGTCGGGGTGCACGACGGCGGGGACGATGACCTCCGGGCCCACGCCGGCGCCGTCGCCCATCGTGACGGCGACGAGGGGCCGGGGGTCGTTCGATGCGGTCATGGTGCCTTCCTGTCCTGGTGCGTGGGTGGCTGCAGCGCGGCGACGATGTCGCGCAGGGAGTCGACCCCGCCGAAGCTCCCGGGCCGGGTGACGACGTGGCGCCCGTCAGGGGTGCGGCTGCGGACGGCGCCGTGCCCGATCTGACCGAGCGGTTCGAGGTCGTCGATCCCGAGCTCGTCGAGCACGCGGCGGGCGGTCTCCCCGCCGGTGAGCACGAGGTCGGCGCCGTCGGGGCCGGGGTCGAGGGCGGTGACGGCGCGAGCGAGCTCGGCCACCACGGCGCGCGGGTCGGCCCCGACGCCTGCGGCGGGGCGCAGGACGGTGACCCCCGGGGCGAGGGTCTCCCCCGCCACCGGGAGCCGGATATCCCGGGCGCCGTCGGCGAGCAGCCGCTCCACCTGCCGGGCGGCGATGTCCGCCGCCGACCCGACCACGACCAGCACCGACGGGGGTCGTGAGCGGATACGGGTGTCCGAGCACCCGTTCCCACTCACGGGGGCGGTTCGGCCGACGGCGGCGGCGAACCCGCCCGACCCGGCGAGCGCCACGTCGGGGTGGGCGAGCGCGGCGGCCGCCACGGCGTCCAGGTCGGCGTCGGTCTCGGCGTCGCAGATCACGACGGGCGCGCGTTCCAGGGCCGCCGCCAACGCGGCGGCCGTGTTGCCGCGGACCCCGTCGAGGCCGAGCACGGTGGTGCGCACCGGCGCGAGGGCTGCGGCCACGCTCGGCGGCGCCGCTCGGCGCTCCATCCGCCACGCGTCGGTGTGGTGCAGCGCGACGCCGGACAGGTGCACGACCCCGTCCACGACCGTGCGCCCGGCCACCGGGAGGGCGGGGGCGAGCACGACCGGGTGGGCGTCGGACAGCGCACCGATCTCGGCGGCCAGGTTGCCCCGCAGCAGCGAGTCGATCTTCTCGAGGATCCGGGCCCCCGCGGGCGCCGCGGCGAGAGCGGCGCGGACCGCGGCGGCCGCGGCCGCGGGCGTGGCGGTGCGGCTGTCGAGGTCCACCACCGTGAGGCCGGGGGCGGAGCGCAGCGGACGCCCGCCACCGCCGAGCACGACGCGCGCCGCGTCGCCGGGGCGCGCCAGCGCAGCCGCGGTCTCGGCGGCGCCGGACAGGTCGTCGGCGATGACGAACAGCTCGGTCGGCCTCGGCACCGACCCATCATGCGCCACATGCGCGATTCGCGCGAGCGCTCCCCCGAATTGCGCGAACTGCGCACGCGCCCCGCCGCCCCGTATGCCAGCAAGGTGGCCATGCTGGCGCATTACGCCAGTAAAGCCACCTTGCTGGCATACGAGGGCGGGGTCCCCGGGCGCCTTACGCGCCTTCCACCGAGCCGGGGGGCAGGAAGTGGACGTCGTGCTCGGCCGAGCGCCGCACCACCTCGTCCGGGTCGGTGAGGTCGTGCAGCTGGTCGAACAGCGCGGCGAGCCGCCCGGCCGGGCTCACCCAGAACAGCCCGCGGGTGGGGCCCTCGCTGCGGTTGTAGTACGCGTGGGGCAGGTTGCGCGGCATGAGCACGGTGTCGCCGGGGCCTGCTGTGGTCCACTCGCCGTCCAGGTAGAGCGTGAACACGCCTTCCAGCACGTAGATGTGCTCGTCCTGGGTGGGGTGCACGTGCGGGGGCACCCCGGTGCCGGGCGGGTCGAAGGTCTCGAACGCGAAGCTGGACTCGCTGCCGGCCTTCATCCAGTAGGTGTGGCCGAGCACGTTCCACACCCTCTTGCGCATCCCCTCCTTCGCGCGGGTGATGCCCTTGGGCAGCGGGCCGAGCACGATCTCGTCGCCGGTCATCGTCCGATCATCCACGCCGATCCGGGCGCGTCAATCGGCCGGCGAGCGGGCCCCTACGCTCCGGCTGCGTGGACTACGCGCTCGTCGGGATCGTGCTCGCCGCCGTCATCGTGCTGGTCACCGCCGACCTGGCGGCCCGCAGGGAGAGCGAGCGCAGGCAGCTGCGGCGGCTGGCGCACGTCGAGCGCAAGGTGGACGCGCTGGTCGAGGAGCTCGGCGTCGAGGTGCCCGAGCCGCACGTCGAACGGGTCGTGGCCCTGCTGGACCAGGGGAAGACGATCCAGGCGATCAGGGCCTACCGCGAGGAGACGGGCGCGGGGTTGCGGGAAGCCAAGGAGGCGGTGGACCGGATCGGCGGGCGGCGCCGCCGATGAGTTCGGCCGCCCGCGCGGGTCGTCATCTCGAGGGCGCCCGGACGTGGCGTCCGGGACGGAGGACCTCGTGCCGGTGGACGAGAGCGTGATCGTGGTCAACGGGGCCGCGTGCTGCGTGCGGGTGGAGGGCGATGCGGACGACCCCGCGCTGCTGTTGATCGGGTCGTCGCTGCTGAGTTGGCCCGACGAGCTGTGCGCGCGGCTGGTGGCGGGCGGGCGGCGGGTGATCCGCTACGACGTCCGCGACACCGGCCGCTCGCAGACCTACCGGCCGGGCCGGCCCGGCTACTCGCTCGCCGACCTCGTCGAGGACGCGGCAGGCGTGCTCGACGCCACCGGCACCGGGCGCGCCCACGTCGCCGGTTGGTCGAGCGGCGGCTGGATCGCCCAGCTGCTCGCCCTCGGCCACCCCGAGCGGGTCGCGACGCTCACGCTGGTGGGCAGCCGGGTGAACACCCCCGGCCCGGTGGACCCCGACCTCCCCGAGCACGACGCGGCGCTCATGCAGGTGATCAGGACGACGCCGCAGCCGGACTGGTCGGACGAGCGGGCGGCGGCCGAGCACCTCGTGCTGATGGCCCGGACGTTCGCCGGGCCGGGCGCGTTCGACGAGGCCGCGGCCCGGGCGCACGCCGAGGCCGAGGTGGCGCGCAGCACCGACATCGGGTGCGCGTACAACATCGCCTTCGCCGACCACGGCCCGCGCTGGCGCGAGCGGCTCGGCGAGATCACAGCCCCGACGCTCGTGTTGCACGGGGAGGACGACCCGTTCTTCCCCGTCGGCAACGGCGAGGCCCTCGCGGCCGAGATCCCGGGCGCCCGGCTCGTGTGGCTCGCCGGAACCGGGCACGGGCTCCCGGCCCACGTCCTCCCGGTGGTGGCGGCGGAACTGCTCGCGCACACGGGGGCTCAGGTGAACCAGCGCCTCCCCTGACCCGCGAGGACGCGGCCGAACTGCAGCTCGGGGAAGTGCGCACCGGCCCCGAGAGTGGCGCCGTCCTCGAGCTCGCGGAACAGCCGCTCCCGCACCCGGCGGGCGAGCTCGGGGTCGACGTCGCCGATGGACTGCCAGTCCGGCTCCTCGAGCTGCACCGGGCAGATGATCGCGTCGCCGAGCAGCAGCGCGCGGCGGCCCTGCGAGGAGACGATCACGCTGAGGTGGCCGGGGGTGTGCCCGGGCGTCATCGTGAGTGAGACGCCGGGCGCCACCGCGGTGTCGCCGTCGACCGGCCGCAGGCGGTGCCCGTCATCGGCCGCGAGGCGGAACCCCTCGCGGATGTGGTCGAACATCCACACCTCGGGGTTCGCCACGAAGTGGTCCCAGTCGCGTGCCCCGAACCAGATCGTGGCGCGGGGGAAGACCGGGGCCGCGTCGGCGTCGAAAAGCCACCCGCAGTGGTCGGCGTGCAGGTGGGTGCAGACGACGTCGGTGATGCCGGGCGGGGTCACCCCGACCGCGCGCAGGCCCGGCAGCAGCTGGCCGCCCACGAGCAACCTGCGCTCGCCGTCGTCGCGCATCGCGGGCCCCATGCCGGCGTCGACCAGGATCGTGCGGTCGCCGGTCCGCACCAGGAAGCAGCCGATCGGCAGCCACGCCATCCCCTCGCGGGTGAAGAGGTCCTCGTGGCCCTCGAGGCGGGCGTGGTCACCGAAGTATCCGGGTGAGGCCCGGAACGTGCCGTCCGTGATCGGGTGGACGTCGATGTCACCGACCAGCATCGGGGTCCCCGGATCCGATCCTGTTGCGCAGGGTGCCGAGGCCGGTGACGGCGCACTCGACGACGTCGCCCGGCACGAGGAACCGGGGCGGCGCGAAGCCGATGCCCACGCCCGCCGGCGTGCCGGTGGCGATGATGTCGCCGGGCAGCAGGGTGATCCCGGCGGAGATCACGCTGATCAGCTCCGGGATGTCGAAGATCAGGTCGGCGACCGGGGCATTCTAGCGGGGCTCGCCGTTCACCGTGCTCGAGACGACCAGCGCGGTGGGGTCGCCGACCTCGTCGGCCGTGACGGCCCACGGGCCCATGGGCGCGAACGTGTCGAGCGACTTGCCGAGCAGCCACTGCTTGTGGTCGCGCTGCAGGTCGCGTGCGGTGACGTCGTTGGCGATCGTGTAGCCCCAGACGTGGTCGAGGGCCTGTTCCCGGCGGATCCCCCGCCCACCCCGGCCGATGATCACGGCGAGCTCGACCTCGTAGTCCAGCTCGGAGGTGACCCCCGGGTGCGGGTCGATGTCGTCGAAGGGGCCGGTCACCGTGGTGGTGGCCTTGGAGAAGACCACGGGCGCGGTGGGGATGTCCTCGGAGCGGTCCGGGCTGTCGTAGCCGGAGCGGCCGAACTCCCGGACGTGGTCGCGGTAGTTCTTGCCGATCGCGAACAGGTTGCGCCGCGGCTGCGGGATCGGCGCGAGCAGGCGGGGTGCGGGCACCACCGGCAGGTCGCCGGCCGCGGCCGTCACCGGCTCGAGGCGGTCCCACTCCTCGATGACCTCGAGCAGTGTGCGCCGCCCGAACACGCCGCCCAGGTCGAGCACGGTCACGCCGTCGTCGGCGACCCGGCCGACCCCGATCCGCTGCCCGTCGTCGAACGTCACCAGCTTCATGGTCCACCTCTCTCCTTCGGGCCGCCCGGCTCAGCTCGCGACGCCCACGTCGTCGGCCCGGGTCGGCTGGGGTCCGGCATCGGTACGGGGCGTGGGGGCGAGTGCGATGACGATCCCGCAGACCACGGCCGCCAGCGCCAGGTAGACGGCGATCGCCGACGAGGAGCCGAACTCGGCCAGGAGCAGGGTCGCGACGATCGGGACCGGGGCCGCGGTGACGGCGCCGCCCAGGTGGTAGGCCACCGACGAGCCGGTGTAGCGCGCCCGCGGCGGGAACAGCTCGGCGGTGAAGCCCGCGACGGCGCCGTAGACCAGGGCGTGCAGCACGGGGAGGGCCAGCAGGTAGGCGGCGAAGACCCCCGCGGTGGTGCCGGTGTCGACGAGCAGGAAGACGGGGAACGCGCAGACCGCCACCACCCCGCACCCGGCGATGAGGAAGTTCCGCGGGCCGACCCGGTCGGCCACGATCGCGAACAGCGGCATGGTCACCACCTGGATGGCGGCTGCCACCAGCAGCGCGGTGAGCACGAGGCCCCGGCTCAGCCCGAGGTGGTTCGGGCCGTAGCTGAGGAAGAACGTGCTGGCCAGGTAGAAGATCGCGTTCGCGGCGAGCATGCAGAGCATCCCGACCACCAGCGCCCGCTTGTGCGAGGCGAAGATGTCGGCCGCCGGGAGCCGTACGAGGTCGCCACTCTTCTTCAGCGCCAGGAACTCGGGCGATTCCGTGACGCGCAGGCGGATGTAGAGGCCGACCACGATCAACAGGGCCGAGGCCAGGAACGGGACGCGCCAGCCCCAGCTCAGGAGCTGCTCCTCCGGCATCAGGGTCACCAGGAAGAACGCGCCGCTGGACAGGAACGTGCCCGCGGGCACGCCGGCCTGGGGGAAGCTGGCGTAGAACGCCCGCCGGTGCGGAGGCGCGTGCTCGAGCGACATCACCACGGCGCCGCCCCACTCCCCGCCCACCGCGAAGCCCTGCACGAACCGCAGGGTGACCAGGAGGACGGGCGCCCAGATCCCGATCGTCTCGTACGTCGGGAGCAGCCCGACGGCGAACGTCCCCGCGCCCATCAGCACGACCGAGAGCACGAGCATCTTCTTGCGCCCGATCCGGTCACCGAAGTGCCCGAACACGAGCCCGCCCAGCGGCCGCGCGAGGAAGGCGACGGCGAGCGTCGCGAACCCGGCGATGGTGCCGGCCAGCGGGTCGAGCGTGGGGAAGAACAGCGGGTTGAACACCAGGACGGTGGCCGCGCCGAAGACGAGGTAGTCGTACCACTCGATGGTGGTCCCGATGAAGCTGGCCACAGCGACCTTCGCGGCCGACGGCGTCGCGGGGGCGGACTGTCCGGGATACGTCGTTGCCATCCCTGTCTCCTGATCTCGGGCTAATGGATGCTGCGGCCGCCGTCGACGTCCAGGCAGACCCCCGTGAGGAAGCCGGCCTGGTCCGAGGCGAGGAAGCGGATGCTGTGGGCGACGTCCTCCGCGGTGGCGGTGCGGCCCATCGGGATGCCGGCCACCCAGGTGGTGCGCAGGTCGTCGGGCAGTCGGTCGGCGCCGCTGAAGCTCTTGACGAACCCGGTCTCGGAGATGACGGGGTTGACGGCGTTCACGCGCACGTCGGGCCCCACCTCGCCGGCGAGGCCGCGGGTGAGGGTGATCACCGCGCCCTTCGTCGCGTTGTAGACGGAGAGCCCGGGCCGGGGGCGCTTCCCCGCGATCGACGCGACGTTGACGATCACTCCGCCGCCCCGGCGGCGCAGCGCGGGCACCGCGTACTTGCAGCCGAGGAACACGCTGCGCACGTTCACCGCGAGCTGCCGGTCGACCGTGTCGACGTCGAGGTCGACGAGCGGGGCGGCGCGGTGCGGCACACCGGCGTTGTTGACCATGACGTCGATCCCGCCGAACTGCGCCTCGGCGTCGGTGACGAGGTCGCGCACGGCGTCCTCGTCGGTGACGTCGGTGGTGAGCGCGATCGCCGACGGCAGGGTCGCCGCCAGTTGCCTCGCCCCGGCCGTGTTGATGTCGGAGACGACGACGTGCGCTCCGGCCTCGGCGAACGCCCGCGCCGTGGCCGAGCCGAACCCCCCGGCGGCGCCCGTCACCACGACGACCTTGTTCTCGAACGACAGTTCCACGTCAGTTCCCTCCGGTCATGCGGTACGGGTCGAGCAGGGCGGCGAGCTCGTCCTCCGGCAGGTCGGTGCGCTCGCGGGCGACCTCGCGGATCGTGCGACCGGTCGCCTTGGCCTCGGCCGCGACGGCGGCGGCCGCGTCGTAGCCGATGCGGGGCGAGAGCGCGGTCACCAGCATCAGGCTGCGTTCGACGGCCTCCGGGCCCGCGGAGGTGCCCCGGATCCCGTGGACGCACCGGTCGGCGAACACGACGGCCGCGCCGGCCAGGAGCTCGATCGACTCCAGCAGGCTGTGGGCGACGACCGGGGTCATCACGGTGAGCTCGAAGTTGCCGCGCCCGCCCGCCAGCGCGATCGTCGCGTCGTTGCCCGTGACCTTCGCGGCCACCTGGCCGACGGCCTCCGCGACGACGGGGTTCGTCTTCCCGGGCATGATCGACGAGCCCATCGACAAACCCGGCACCTCGATCTCGCCGAGTCCCGCCCGCGGCCCGCTGTTCATCCACCGGATGTCGTCGGTGATCTTGAGCAGGCTCGCCGCGGCCGTGCGCAGCGCGCCCGAGGTGAACACGACCGCGTCGAGGTTGTTCTGCGCCTGGAAGTGGTTGCCTGTCTCGCGCAGCGCCACGTCGAACTCCGCGGCGAGCGCGGCCGCGACCCGGCCGGCGAACTCGGGGTGTGCGTTGACGCCGGTGCCCACGGCCGTGCCGCCGAGCGCCACCTCGGCGAGCCCTTCCTGCGCGGCGCGGAACCGCTCGATGCTGCGCTCGATCTGGCCGGCGTGGCCGAGGAACTCCTGCCCGAGCCGGATCGGCACCGCCTCCTGCAGGTGGGTGCGGCCCGGCTTGACGATCCCGTGGTTCGCGGCGGCCACGGTGCGCAACGCGGCCGCGAGGTGGGAGAAGGCGGGCACCAGGCGGTGGCTGATCGCTGCTTGCGCCGTGAGGTGCACGACCGTGGGTGTCACGTCGTTGGAGGACTGCCCGAGGTTCACGTGGTCGTTGGGGTGCACCGGGTGCTTGGTGCCCAGCGGCATGCCGAGCAGCTGGTTCGCCCGGTTGGCGATCACCTCGTTGGCGTTCATGTTCGTGTTGGTGCCGCTGCCGGTCTGGAACACGTCGACCGGGAAGTGGTCGTCGAGCAGGCCGTCCGCCACCTCGCCCGCGGCCGCCACGATCACCTCGGCGAGCGCGGGGTCGAGCAGCCCGAGCTCCGCGTTGACCGTGGCGGCGGCGCGCTTGAGCGAGCCGAGCGTCTCGATGTAGCGGCGCGGGAGGCGCAGGTCGCTGATCGTGAACGTCTCGATCGCGCGCTGGGTCTGGGCACCCCACAGCGCGGTGTCGCGCACGGGCACGGTGCCGCCGAAGTCGGCCTCCAGCCGGTACCCCTGCCCGGACGTGATCGGCTCGGCGCTCACCGGTCCACGTCCAGTGCGACATACTTGACCTCGAGGTACTCCTCGATGCCCTCCCGGCCACCCTCGCGGCCCAGGCCGGAGCTCTTCATGCCGCCGAAGGGGGCCGCCGGGTTCGAGACGAACCCGCGGTTGAGGCCGACCATCCCGGTCTCGAGACCCTCGGCGAGGCGCACGGCCCGCCCGATGTCCCGGCTGAAGACGTAGCTCACCAGCCCGGAGTCGGTGTCATTGGCCGCCCGGAGCACCTCCTCCTCGTCGGTGAACGTCGAGATCGCGGCCACCGGGCCGAAGATCTCCTCCCGGGTCATGCGGGCCGACGCGGGCACACCGGTCAGCACGGTGGGCGGGTAGAAGTAGCCCGGGCCCGGCGGCGTCGTGCCCCCGGTGTGGACGCGCGCGCCCTGGTCCACCGCGTCGTCCACGAGTGCGGCGACCTTGTCGCGCTGCACCGCGTCGATGAGCGGGCCGACCTCGACCCCGTCGTCGACACCGCTCCCGACCGCCAACTTGCCCATCCGCGCGGACAGCTCGGCGGTGAACTCCTCGACCACGTCCGCGTGCACGTAGAACCGGTTGGCGGCGATGCACGCCTCGCCGATGTTGCGCATCTTCGCGACCATCGCGCCGTCGACGGCCGCCGCGAGGTCGGCGTCCGCGCACACGATGAACGGGGCGTTCCCGCCCAGTTCCATCGACGTCCGCAGCACCCGGTCCGCCGACTCCACGATCAGCTTCCGGCCGACCTCGGTGGACCCGGTGAACGACAGCTTCCGCAGCCGCTCGTCGTGGATCAGCGGCGTCGCGACGGCCCCGGGGTCGGAGGTGGTGACAACGTTGAGGACGCCGTCGGGGAGGCCGGCCTCGGCGAGCACCGAGGCGAGCAGCAGCGCCGTGAGCGGGGTCTGCTCGGCCGGCTTGAGGACCATCGTGCAGCCCGCCGCGATCGCCGGGCCGATCTTGCGCGTCGGCATGGCCAGCGGCACGTTCCACGGCGTGATCAGCAGGCTCGGGCCCACCGGCTGGCGCATCAGCAGGATCCGTCCCGAACCACCGGGTTCCACCGTGAAGTCGCCCTGGATCCGCACGGCCTCCTCGGAGAACCAGCGGAAGAACTCCGCGCCGTACGCCACCTCGGCGCGCGACTCGGCCAGCGACTTGCCCATCTCCAGCGTGATCAGCAGCGCGATCTCGTCGGTGCGGGCCACGAGGAGCTCGTAGGCGCGCCGCAGGATCTCGGCCCGCTCGCGCGGCGGCGTGGCCGCCCAGGAGGGCTGCGCGGCCGACGCCGCGGCGAGGGCGTCGCGGGCGTCCTCCGCCGAGCCGTCGGCGACCTCGCAGAGCGTGGCGCCGGTGGCCGGGTTCTCGACCGGGAAGGTCCGGCCGCCCGCGGCGGCGCGCCGGCGCCCCCCGATCAGCAGATCCTTCTCGATCCTGCCCAGCACCTCGGCTTCGGACGTCGTGCCGATCATCGCGTCGCGGCCCTCGCAATCGGTTCGTGGATTCCGGTGGGCAGTCACTGTGCGGGGCGGGATCGGCGCTGTCACCAGCAGCGCAGCCGGAACACGGCCTGCGGACGGGCCGGTGCGCGGGTCGCGCACGCCGCCGCCTGCCGGTATTCAGATTCGACGCTCACCCATCCATTAGTGGCGACGAACTACGATTCCGGGATGCTCGCGCCGTCCACGACCGTGGCGTCGGACCTGATGCCCAGGTTGATGTTGCTGCAGGCGATGGCGGAGCACGGGCACCTGAGCGCCGCGGCCGAGGCGGTCGGCGTGCCACAGCCCACGGCCACGCGCTGGCTCACCTCGCTGAGCGAGACCGTCGGCGTGCCGCTCACCCGGCGGGTCGGGCGCCGGATCGAGCTCACGCGGGCGGGATTCGCGCTGGCGGAGTCGGTGGCGGCGTCGCACACCGCGCTCGCGATGGGCGTGGCCCGGGCCCACGAGGCCGCCGACCCGGCGGGCGGGCAGATCGTCTTCGGGTTCCTCCGCACGATGGGGGCGAGCAGAGCACCCACGCTCCTGCGGCACTACCGCGCCGCGCACCCCCGCGTGCGGGTGGCGCTGGTGCAGGCCGCCCATGAGGAGCTGATCGAGAAGCTCCACGACGGCACGATCGACATCGCCATGGCCTCCGTGCGCCCCACCGACGTCGACATCGACGCCACCGAGCTGTTCCGCGAGCCGTTCGTCCTGGTCGTCCCGGCCGATCACCGGCTCGCCCGCCGCGACGCGATCCGCCTGCACGACTGCCGCGACGAGACCTTCGTCGGCCTCTCCGTGGGCATCGCGTTGCGGCGCCGGGTCGACGAGATGTTCGGCGCCGCGCGGATCCGGCCCCGGTACGGGTTCGAGACCGAGGAGGTCGAGACCGTGCGAGGGCTCGCGACGGCCGGCGTCGGCGTCGCCGTGCTGCCCGCCCGCCACGGCGGGCCGCTCGCCGGCTCCGTCGAGGTGCCGATCGTGCCCCAGACCTTCCGCAACATCGGGCTGCTCGTCTCCACCCGCCGCCCGCTGGAGCCCGCCGCCGAGGGCTTCCGCCGGTGGGCGTTCGAGCACAGCCGGCCCCGGCAGGTGCGGGCCGGGCGCTGACGGGGCTCCCCTACCGAGGGGCGGGCGCGAGCCGCTCGAGCTGCTCCACGCCGGCGGCGAAGTCGCCGTCGGGGGCCACCATGAGCACCACGTGGTCGGCGCCCGCCTCGGTGTGCTCCCGCACCCGGGCTGCGACGTCCCCGGGATCCTCGGCCGCGCGCAGGCCTGCCACCAGCACTTTCCGCGGGCCGAGCGCCGCCCTGGCCCGCGCCGTGGCCTCCGGCGGCTGCATGACCTGCACGGCCCCGTCCGTGATCTCGGCGGCCAGCTCGAGCATCCTCGGGCCGTGCGCGCCGAGGATCCGCGCGAAGGCCGCCGCCGGGGCGGGCGGCTGGGTGGGCCGGTCCATCCGCTGCCGGTAGTCACGCATGGTGGCCAGCGGCCGCCCGAACTCACGACCGGCGGCCGCGGCCTGTTCGGGGTAACCGACCCCGATCCCCAGCGCGAACCGGCCCGGGTACGCCTGCGCCAGCTGCGCCGCCGCGGCCTGCATCGTCTCCGGCTGCCGCGCCCAGATGTTGGCGACGGCGGCGCCGAAGGACATCCGTTCGGTCGCGGCCAGCAGGACGGCCGCTTGCACCAGTGCGTCCTTCCCGCCGAGCACCTCGTTGGTCCACGCCGCCCCGTAGCCGGCCCGCTCCAGGGCCCGCACCGCAGCCCGCTGGGCATCGATCGGCACGGAGCCGGTGAAGACGACCGGGAGCATGGCCCCGACCGGCCCCCACGACCTGCGGATCCGCTCGACCGCCGCCTCGGCGTCCGTACTGACGTCAGTCACAGACATGACTGTACCGGTCTGCGATCTCTACACTCGGTCGCATGGCGCGTTGGGAACCCGGAGCTGCGGAGCGGTTGCAGCGGGCCGCGCTCGAACTGTTCTCCACGCGCGGGTACGAACAGACCACCGCCACCGAGATCGCCCAGGCCGTCGGGCTCACCGAGCGCACGTTCTTCCGCCACTTCAGCGACAAGCGCGAGGTGCTGTTCCACGGCCAGGAGCGGCTCACCGAGGCATTCCTCTCCGGCGTCGAGGCCGCACCCGCGGACGCGTCCCCGATGGAGGTCGTCGCCGCCGCCCTGCAGTCCGCGGCGTCGTTCTTCCCCGACGAGCGCAGGTCGCACTCGCAGGCCCGGCAGTCCGTCATCGACCAGAACCCCGCGCTGAAGGAACGCGAGCGGCACAAGCTCGCGGGTCTCGCCACCGCACTCGCCGACGCCCTGCGCGCGCGGGGCGTCGACGAGCTCGCTGCCACGCTGGCGGCGCAGACGGGCATCACGGTCTTCGAGATCACGTTCGCCCGGTGGATCCGCGAGGACGAGCAGCGCTCCCTCGCCGACATCTCCAGCGAGGTTCTGAACGAGTTGCTGACGCTCACGGCCGCAGCTCGCCTGCCCACCCGCTGATCGGCGGGCCCGCTCAGCCGGGTTCGGCGGCCACTGCCGCCCACGGGTCCACCGGGACCACGCGCACGCTCCGGCCCTGCTCGTCGACGATCCGACCGTGGATCTTGACCTGCTGCAGCACGACCCGGCGGTCGACCACGGTGACCGTCGGGTGCGTCCGCACGATCCGGCCGAGTACCTCGTCGAGGTGCTCGAGCGAGCGCAGGCTCACCATCAGCACCAGGTTGGCCGGCCCCGGCACCGCCGAGCAGTGCCGGGTCTCGGGCAGCGTGCCCAGCGCCCGGCCGACCACCGGGAGATCGCCGTCGGGCACCGACAGGAAGAGGACCGCCATCGAACCCCAGCCCGCGAGCGGGCGGGCGACGTCGCACCGGAAGGTGATGTCGCCGTTGCGCCGCAGCCGGTCGAGGCGCCTGCGGACGGCCTGCGGCGAGGTGCCCAGCTCCGCCGCCAGGTCGTTGTAGGACCGGCGCCCGTCGTGACCGAGGGCGAGGAACAGCTGCCGGTCCCCCTCGCCGAACGACCGCATCGGCGCAGGTGCCGGGCCGGGGTCCTCGCGAACCTGTTCGGCCCGCTCCCGGTTCATCACCCCCAGCCGCCACACCACACCTCCGTACAGGCCGCTGTAGAGGTAGGAGTGCAACGCGGTGACGTCCGGCGGCACAGCCAGCCGGTGCACCAGGACCTCGGAGATCGCGGGCAGGGTGGGTGCCAGCACCAGCGCGAAGATCTGGTAGCGGCCCGTGGTGACGCCGATGCTGCTCACGTGCGGCAGCTCGGCGAGCGTCAGCGCCACGGATCGGGCCGTGCCCGGCCGGCAGGACATCTCCAGCACGGCGCCGCGCATCCGGCGGTTGCTCAGCGCCACCGTGACCCACGCCGACCCGGAGCGGACCAGCCGCTGCCAGCGGCGCGCGAGCGTGATCGGAGCCAGGTCGAGCGCGGCGCCCAGGCTGGCCCAGCTGGCCCGGGGGTTGAGCTGTAGGCCGTCGACGAGGGCGAGGTCGGTCTCGTCGAGCACGTCAGGCCACGCGGGTCGGCTGGCTGTCGCGATCGAACACACGCTGCATGATCAACGGTGATTTCCTGCCCTTCTGCGCAACAGATCAACGATCTCCTGCACGGTACCCGGCAACCGCACGACCCCCGAACGATCGAGCCGGACCCGCAGGAGCGTCAGATGGCCACTGGGAACGACAACGCTGCGCCGCCCACCGCCGTACCACCCGAGCTGTACCGCAGGATCGGGTTGCGGATCCTGCCCCTGCTCGTGATCTGCTACCTGTTCGCCTACATCGACCGCGTCAACATCGGCTTCGCGAAGCTGCAGATGTCGCAGGACATCGGCATCAGCGAGTCGGTCTACGGGCTGGCCGCAGGCATCTTCTTCCTCGGCTACGTGATCTTCGAGGTGCCCAGCAACCTGCTGCTGCGCCGCATCGGCACCCGCAAGACGATCTTCCGGATCATGCTGCTCTGGGGGGTCACCTCGGCTGCCATGCTGTTCGTGCACGACGCGACCAGCTTCTACGTGCTGCGCTTCCTCCTCGGCGTGTTCGAGGCGGGATTCGCGCCGGGCATCATCTTCTACCTGACCTACTGGTACCCGAAGGCCCGGATGGGCGCGGCCATGTCCGTGCTGATGATCCCCGGCCCGCTCGGGTCGATGATCGGCGCTCCGGTGTCCGCCGCGCTGATGACCGGGCTGGACGGCACCGCGGGCCTTGCCGGCTGGCAGTGGATGTTCCTCGTGGAGGGGCTGCCCTGCGTGCTGCTCGCCTTCGTCGTCCTGCGACTGCTGCCCAACGGCCCCGGCGACGCCCGCTGGCTCTCCCCGGACGAGCGCGCGCTGGTGCAGGGAGCACTCTCCGCGGAGCAGGAGCACGGGGAGCACCGGTTCCGGAAGGTCCTCACCGACCCCCGTGTGTACGGCCTCGCGCTCGGCTACTTCTGCCTGATCAGTGGCCTCTACGGCATCAGCTTCTGGCTGCCCACGATCCTCGCGGACAACGGCGTGCAGTCCGTGCTCGCGATCGGCCTGTGGACGGCGATCCCCTACGCCGCCGCGCTCGTGCTGATGCACATCCTCGCCCGGCGCTCCGACGCCACCGGGGAACGCAGGTGGCACATCGTCATCCCGACGTTCATCAGCACGGCCGCGCTGGCGCTCGCGGCCTTCACGGGGTCGACGTTCGCGATCTCGATGACCGCGCTGATCGTGTCGACGGCGTTCATGTGGGGGGCCTACACCGTCTTCTGGTCGGTGCCCTCCACCTTCCTCACCGGTGACGCCGCGGCCGGCGGCATCGCGTTCATCAACAGCATCGGGCTGCTCGGCGGCTTCTTCAGCCCCACCGTGATCGGCTTCGTGAAGGAGGCGACCGGCAGCACGCAGATCGGGCTCCTCACGCTGGTCGGGCTGCTGGTGGCGGGCGGCATCGCGCTGGCCGTCACCCGCTACGGGCCCGCGGCCGAACCCGCGCCGGTCGCCGCCGTTACGGGGGCCGCCCGATGAGCGCGCGCGCAACGCGGGTGCTGGTGGCCGGGTTCCAGCACGAGACGAACACCTTCGCCCGGACGCCTGCCGAGTACGCGAACTTCGAGAACGGCGAGGGCTTCCCCGGCCTGCACCGCGGCGAGCGGGTGCGTGACCTGGAGCCGGTCAACCTGCCGATCGGCGGCTTCCTGCGCGAGGCCCGCGCCCGCGGCTGGGACGTGCTGCCGGTGCTCTGGGCGGGGGCCGGCCCGTCGGGCCCGGTCACCGCGGCCACCTACGAGCGGATCGCGGGCGAGATCGTCGATGCCGTGCGGGCCACCCGACCGGACGCGGTCTACCTCGACCTGCACGGGGCCATGGTCACCGAGCACCACGACGACGGCGAGGGCGAGCTGCTCAGCCGCGTCCGCGCCGTCGTCGGGCCAGGGACGCCCGTCGTCGCCAGCCTCGACCTGCACACCAACACGTCCGACCGGATGTTCGCCGCCGCGGACGCGCTGGTCTGCTACCGCACCTACCCGCACGTCGACATGGCCGAGACCGGCGCCCGTGCCGCCGGGCTGCTCGCCAGACGGCTGGCAGGCGAGGAGCTGCGGCTCGCCCGGCGCCGGATCCCGTTCCTGATCCCGATCAACTCCGGGTGCACCGACCTCGAACCCGCCCGGTCGGCCTACGGCAGCCTGGCCGACCTCGAGGGCGACGACACGTGCGCCTCGTTCGCCGCGGGGTTCCCCGCCGCGGACATCCCCGACTGCGGACCCTCGGTGTGGGCGTACGGCACCGGCCCCGTCGAGCGCATCGTGGACCGGCTGTACGACCACATCACCCGCGACGAGGAGCGGTGGGCGGTCCACCTGCTCGAACCGGCCGACGCCGTCGCCCGCGCACTCGCCACGCCCGGGGCGGACGGCCCGGTGGTCATCGCCGACACCCAGGACAACCCGGGTGCCGGCGGTTCGGCCCGCTCCACCGGCATGCTGCGCGCCCTGCTCGCTGCCGGCAGCGCCGAGCCCACCGCGTTCGGGCTGATCACCGACCCGGGCGCCGCGGCCGCCGCGGCGGCCGCCGGCGTGGGCGCCACCGTCGACCTGACCTTCGGCGGCGACCCGCTGGTGCCCGACGACGAGCCGGTGACCGGCACGTTCGTCGTCGAGGCGCTGTCGGACGGCCGCTGCCGCTTCGACGGCCCGATGCTGCACGGCACCGAGGTGGACCTCGGCACGTCCGCGGGCGTGCGGTCGGGATCGGTGCGCGTCGCCGTGACCAGCGGGCGCTCGCAGGTGTTCGACCGCAACCTGTTCCGGATGGTCGGCATCGTCCCCGAGGAGCAGCGGGTGCTCGTGGTCAAGAGCTCCGTCCACTTCCGCGGCGACTTCGCCCCGATCGCCCGCGACATCCTCGTGGCGCGGGCACCCGGGCTGGTGGCGGCCGACCCGTCGGTTCTGGAGTGGACCCGGTTGCCCGCCTCGGTGCGCATCCCGGGGCTGCGCTCAGGCGTCTAGCCGCGGGAGCGAGGGCCACCGTTCGGAGGCCCACGCGGGCCAGCTCTCGAACGGCGCGGGCGGCGGCGGGAGCGGGGAGCCGTCGAGCTCCGCGGGCGTCGGTGGCGTGAACTGGCCGTGGAAGCGCGCGTGGTCCTCGGGGGTCATCTCGAAGACCTCCTCGGGGGCCTCGCGCCACCGCGCCGTCGCCCGCCGGATGCGCTCGTCCTCGGGGAGGCTCACGTAGTGCATCTCGAAGCCGGCGCCCGCCAGGCCGGCGATCGCGCGGAGGGCGTAGCGCTCCTCCGGTGACCAGCAGCCGAAGTCCAGGATCACCGACGTCCCCGCGCGCAGCACCTGGTGGCCGACCCAGACGAGTCGGCCCTCCAGCACGTCCCGCTTCCCGTCGAACTCGGTCCACCGCAGCCCGAACAGCGGGATCATCCACTCGTCGGGGGTGAGCCGCACGGCCCCGTGGGCCTGCTCCAGCTCACGCGCCCGCGTCGTCTTGCCCGCCCCCGGCAGGCCCACCGTGAGGTGCAGCGTCGGCGTCGAACTCACGGGCCTCACCTTGCCCGTCCCGAGCGGCTGCGTATTGACCGATCAAATCAAGTTTTGTACGGTCAAAACATGCCGCCGCTGCACGAGCAGATCCGGAGAGAGCTCGAGGACCAGATCCACTCCGGAGCACTGCCCCCCGGCGCCCGGCTGCCGACGGAGATGGAGCTGCGCGACCGGTACGGCGTCAGCCGCGCCACCGCACAGCGCGTCCTCAACGACCTCGCCGACGCGGGCCTCGCCATCCGCCACCGGCGCCGGGGCACGTTCGTGGCGGACGTGCGGCAGCAGATCAACCTGCTCAGCTACGCGGCACCCACAACGCACGAGAAGGGGGTCCCCGGCCGGCACGAGGTCATCTCCTCGCGGATCGTCCGGGCCGCCGACGCGGTGCTGCCGCTGCGCGGAGCCGAGGACGACACGGCTGTCGTGGAACTGGTGCGCCGCAAGCTGGACCTGCACGACAACCCGCGCACCGTCGAGCGCCACGTCGTGCTGTTCTCCGCCGCGCCCGATCTCCTGAACGAGGACCTGGCGGAGCTGGTCTCGCTGCGCCACCTGCGCGACCGCGGCGTCACGATCGACCGGATCCGGATCTACCTGGACCCCGTGGTGCTCGACGAGGACGACGCGGAGCTCCTGCGCAGCTCCGCAGGCACTCCCACGCTGCGCAGGCGACGCGAGTTGCTCGCGCCCGAGGGGCACGCGATCGAGGTCGTCACCGCGCTCATCCGGCCCGGCACCGCGGAGTTCTTCGTCGAACTCCCCGGCTCGTCGGAGTAGGCCGCCCCGTCCCGATGGAAGGAACACCAACTCGCATGAAGGTCATCGTCGTGGGCGCCGGGGTGATCGGGGCGAGCGTGGCGCGGTCGCTCGCACTCGCCGGCCAGAAGGTCGTGGTCCTGGACCGCCGGGGCGTGGGGGCGGGGACGACGTCGACGTCGTTCGCGTGGACCAACGCGAACCGCAAGCTCGACCCGAACTACTACCGGATCAACCTCGCCGGGATGGACGAGCACGGCGTCCTCGCCCGGGAGCTGCCCGGGGAGCCCGCCTACTTCCCCAGCGGCGGCCTGCAGTGGGCCGACGACGCCACCAGGTCCGGGCTGGTCAGGAACGTGGAGCGGCTGCAGGACGCGGGCTACCCGGCACGCTGGGTCGACCGCGACGAAGCCGGCCGGATCGCGGGGGACATCCGGATCCCGGCGTCCGCCACCGCGATCGCGCACTTCCCCACCGAGGGGTACGTGCGCCCGGACCGCCTCGTGGAGAACCTGCTGGCCGATGCCGTGCGGCACGCAGCGGTGGTCGAGATCGCGGAGGTCGCGTCGTTCGCCGACGGGCCCGCGCAGGCCTCGGTGACGCTCACCGACGGGCGCACGTGCACGGCGGACCGCGTCGTCCTGGCCTCGGGGCGCTGGACGGACCGGCTCGCGGCGGGCTCCGGGTTCGACGTCCCCATGATCACCGACACCGGTCCCGGCTCCCCGATCATCGGCCTCCTCGGCTACGTCCGCTCCCCCCGGATCGACCTGCGCTGCGTGATCCACACGCCCGGACTGAACCTGCGGCCGGGCGCCGGGCGGCCCACGGTCCTGCAGGCCCTGGACCTCAACCCGCAGGTCGACCCCGCGAGCCCGCCGGACCCCGGTGGCGAGCTCGCGCGCGCCCTCGGCGACCGGCTCGCCCGCCTGCTGCAGCCCGCGGATCCCGCCCCGGAGATCGACCTGCGCGTCGGGCTGCGGTCGCTCCCGGCCGACGGGAACACGATCGCGGGGTACGTCTCGCCGGACTCGCGGGTCTACTGCGTGGTCTCCCACGGCGGGATCACCCTCGCGCCGCTCCTCGGGCGCCTGGTCGCCTCCGAGATCACCACCGACGCTTCCGAGGACCTCCTCGCCGCGTTCCGGCCCAGTCGGTTCGCCGGGCTGGAGCGCTCCGAGATCCCCGTCCCGGTTCGCCCGGCCACCTTGGGCGAGCAATAGCCGATCCGTTCGATCACCGCCGCTCCTCACAGAAGGCTCCCGCGGAAATGACCGAGGCACGTAGCACCGTCGCACGCACCCCTCACATGACCGGCCTCCTCCGGGTCATCGGCGCGATCGAACGCGTCGGCAACAAGCTCCCGCACCCGTTCTGGTTGTTCTGGATCCTCGCCGCAGGCCTGGGCGTCGTCAGCCTCGCGCTGTCCCTGTTCGGCGTCTCGGTCACCCTGCCGAAGTCCGGCGAGGTCGTCGCGGTCCAGAACCTGCTCTCCATCGACGGGATCGCGTTCGCCGCGCAGTCCGCGCTGGAGAACTTCGCGGAGTTCAAACCGCTCGCCGTCATCGTGGTCATGCTGCTGGGCGTGAGCGTGGCCGAGCGGAGCGGGCTGCTCGAAGCCCTGCTCCGGCTGACCGTCATCCGATTCCCCGGCCGCTGGGTCACGTTCTCGATCGCCTTCAGCGGCATGGTCGCGCACATCATGAGCGACTCCGCCTACCTGGTGATGATCCCCCTCGGCGCACTCGCCTTCCGCGCGGCGGGCCGCAGCCCCGTCCTCGGGATCATGGTCGCCTACGTGTCCGTCTCGGCCGGGTTCAACGCGAGCCCGCTGGTCACCCCCGGCGACGCGATCCGCGCCGCCCTCACCACCCAGGCCGCGCAGGCAGTCGACCCCACCTACGTGGTCTCCCCCCTCGCGACCTACTTCTTCTTCGGCGCGTCCTCGCTGCTGCTCGCCGGGGTCATCACCGCCGTGGTGGAGCTCGTGCTCGCGAAGCGGCCCGACCTCGTCGTGGCGACGAGCGACGCCGTAGGAGCCCCGGACGACCGGGTGCATCTGACCGGTCCGGAGAAGCGGGCGCTGATCCGCGTGGCCGCCGTCGTCGCCGGCTTCACGCTGGTCGTCGTCGCGCTCCTGCTGGTGCCCGACTCACCCCTGCTCGGCGAGAACGGCAGCGTCGTGCAGTCCGTCGTCATCAAGAACATCAGCGTCTTCATCGCGCTGCTGTTCGCGATGATCGGCATCGTGTACGGCAGGTCCGTGGGCACCATCACCGGGCTGTCCGTCGTCCCCGGGATCATGTCGGACGGCGTGGGCAAGCTCGCCCCGGTCATCGTCCTCTTCTTCGCGGTGTCCCAGTTCCTGGCCTACTTCGAGTGGACGGGGATCGCCTCGGTCCTCACCGTCCACGGCGCCGACGCCCTCAATTCCCTGAACGCCCCGCACCTCGTCGTGCTGCTCGTCATCATCCTGTCGATCAGCCTGCTCAACATGGTCATCACCAGCGGATCGGCGCAGTGGGCGATCCTCGCCCCGGTCGTCGTGCCGATGATGATGTACATCCAGCTCCCGCCCGAGGCGGCGATGGCGGCCTTCATGATCGGCGACTCCGTCACCAACGCCGTCACGCCGATGAGCCCCTACTTCGTCCTCGCCCTCGGGTTCGTCCAGCAGTACCGGAAGAACGCCGGCATCGGCACCCTGATGTCGTTCACGGTGCCGATCTCGTTCGCCATCCTGATCTCGTGGGCCACGTTCTTCGCGATCTGGTACAGCCTCGGCATCCCCCTGGGTCCCGGGGTGCACATCCCGTGATGCCCGGGGTATCCGCAGTCCGGCGGGCGGATGTCCAGGCGATCCTGCAGGCCTCCGGCGGCGCCGCGCATCGTGCGGGGCCGCTCCTCACGCCTCAAGGGCGCCTTCGGGGTCGCTGCGCGGACCCTTGACCCGTGAGCCTCTGCGACCCCTCCCGGGCGAATCGCAGGCAGGCCAGGGCCTGCCCTCTTGGCGCGCGGCGTCACCTCCGGCCGGTTCCGCGGGCATGATCAGGGCTTTGGCGCATTCCCGGGTCGATTTCGCCCGGGAATGCGCCAACTCTCTGATCATGGGCCCGTGGGGGGCCGAAATTGTGTCGTCTGGTCTCGTCGATCAAGGGCTAGATGATCTCTGGGAGCGACCATTTGCCCTTGATCGCCGTGAGATCCGCCGTTTGGCCCTGAGCGGCGCGGAGGCCCCGGCCTTGAGCCGCCGCTTCGTAGGGAGTCAGCCTCCTGGTGGCGCCGCGCGCCAAGGGGGCCCTGGACTGCCCGCGGCGCCGCCAGGAAGCCAAATGCCAGCATGGTGGCTTTACTGGCACATTGCGCCAGTAAAGCCACCATGCTGGCGTTGGGGAGGCGGACGCCCTCCTCGAACGTCTCGCCGAGCTCGAGCACTCCCCCGGGCGCCTCCCACCGGCCGTTGTCGCGCCGCTGCACCACGAGGACGCGGCCGCCGTCGCGGACCACGACCCCGGCGACGGCCACCGAGTGCGTCGGGACGATGTCGCGGCGCGGGTCCATGCCGCCGGACTACGAGTCGATCAAACACTGCGATCTTCACGGGCCGCTGACCTGAGGTGATGCTCCTTCCCGCGTTTCTGCGTGTCGGCCCCGTCGTGGGTCGCGCTCTGTGAATGCTCCGCACCGCCACGGCTGTGCCTCGTGGCATCTCGTCGGCCTGGCGTAGCCCCATGGACCTGCCCGCCCGGCGAGGGCATCACCCTTCCCTCCGCCTCTTCTCCACCTACTCAGATCAGCTGCTTGTGGCAACGCCCTGCCCCGCCTGCGCGGTTTACCTTGATGACCATGGACGTCATGGACCTGGTGTGGTGCGATGCCACCGAGCTGGCCCGCCTGGTGGCGGCCGGCGAGGTCACCGCGACCGAGGTCGTGCAGGCCCACCTCGACCGGATCGACACGATCGGCGCGCAGGTCAACGCGTTCGTCACGGTGCTGGCTGACCGGGCGCTCGCCGAGGCCGCCCGGCCGCGGCCCGGGCCGCTGAGCGGGGTGCCGTTCACGGTGAAGGACTCGTTCGACACCGCCGGGGCGCGCACCACCCGCGGGTCGCTGCTGTTCGCCGACCGCGTCCCGGCCACCGACGCCACCGCGGTGGCCCGGCTGCGCGGGGCCGGTGCCGTCCTGCTGGGCAAGACCAACCTGCCGGAGATGTCGTACTGGACCGAGACCGACAACCGCGTCGCCGGCAGGACGGTCAACCCGTACGACCCGGACCGCACGCCCGGCGGGTCCAGCGGCGGCGAGTCCGCGGCCATCGCCGCCGGTATGTCCCCGCTCGGCCTGGGCAGCGACGTGGCCATCTCGGTGCGCGGGCCGGCCCACGACACCGGCATCTGCTCGATCAAGCCCACGCACGGCCGGATCCCGTACACCGGGCACTTCCCAGCCGCACTGCGCCGGTGGTGGCACGTCGGACCGATGGCGCGCAGCGTCCGCGACCTGCGGCTGGCGCTGGCGCTCACGGAGGGACCGGACGGCCACGACCCCTACGCCGTCGCCGCACCCGACCCGCGGACCCGGCGGATCACCCGCGTCGGGTGGACCGCAGCGACGTTCGGTCCGGTCGACCCGCAGGTCGCGGCCACGGTGGCCGCGGCCGCCGACGCCGTCGCCGACCTCGGCTTCGACGTGTCCCCCACCGCTGTGGACGAACTGGAGCACGACTTCACACTGGTGTCGCAGGCGCTGTACACCGCGGAGGTGGCGCCCTACTTCCGCGACCTGACGGCGGGACGGGAAGCGGACCTGCACCCGGTGATCACCCGGACGCTGCAGGCCCCCACCGTGCCGATCGACGACCTCCTCGCCGCCGAGCGCGCGGTGGAACGGCTGCGGTCGGCGTTCGCGGGCTGGTTCCAGGACCACGACCTGCTCGTCTGCCCGGTCGTGACGTTCCCGGCGCCGCCGCACGCCCGCCCGAGCCTGCACGTCGACGGCGTCGAGATCGCGGCCCGGCAGGTCATGCGGGCCACGGTGCCGTTCAACCTGGCCGGCCTGCCCGCGGTGTGCCTGCCGTTCGGGTCCACCACCGATGGCCTGCCGATCGGCGTCCAGCTGGTGGCCCGGTGGTGGGCCGACGCCGAGCTGCTGGCCGTGGCCGAACGCCTCGAGGCGGTCAGCCCGGTCCGGGGCCGGCGCCCGACCCTCCAACCGGCCGGCGGCCCGCAGAGGACCTAGTGCTGCAGCTGTAGATCGTGATCTTGGCTCTGTCGGCGCTGGAAGGATCGTGATCGTGCCCAAGCCGTTCCCGAAAGAGTTCCGCCGCGACGTGATCGCGGTGGCCCGACTTCGGTCGGAAGGTCGCCCGGACCTGGGGGTAAACCGAGGGATGATCTTGACTCGGAGTCCCGGTCAGGCGGCTGACCTGCGGTGATGCTCCTCCGGTTGGACTCGAACCAACAACCCTGCGATTAACAGTCGCATGCTCTGCCAATTGAGCTACGGAGGACCGTACGGGTGCGGGGCGGGGCCCCGCTGGCAGGAAGAACCCTAGCGCACGGCTCCGGCCCGTCTGCGGGCGCCCTCCCCTGCGGCGTCGGCGTGCCTGTGGCCGTTGACGGCTTCGTCGACGCGGGCGCGGACGACGCCGGCGGCGCCCTGGACGGCGGGGTGGTCGGCGACGCGCTGGTAGGTGCGGCGCAGCTGCTCGTAGCGTTCGTGGCCGGCACGGGCGCCGAGCACGTACCCGACGGCGGCGCCCAGCAGGAACTTCCACATCTCGTCTCCCCGGTTCGTGCGTCCCCCGTGGGTCCATGGTGCCCGGTGTGGGAGCGGCGGAACCGGCGGATCGCCGATGGGTACGTTCGGCGCTGCGGCCGGGGCGCGTCCGGTCGCTTGACACATGCCGAGCGTCACACCAGGGTCACTTGGGTTTCTGTTCGGAAGTGTTGTTTCGTGTGCGAGGCACTTGACGAGAGGACGACGTGCTCCCCTTCCCCGGCATCGCGATGGGCTGCGACTACAACCCCGAGCAGTGGGACCCCTCGGTGTGGCGCGAGGACGTGGCCTTGATGAAGGAGGCGGGCGTCGGGTTCGTGACGCTCGGGGTGTTCTCGTGGGCGATGCTCGAGCCGGCACCCGACGAGTACACGTTCGACTGGTTCGACGAGGTCCTGGGGCTGCTGCACGAGAACGACATCGCGGTGGACCTGGCCACGGCCACGGCCTCGCCGCCGCCGTGGCTCACCATGCGCCACCCCGAGGTGCTTCCGGTCGACGCCGACGGACGCACGCTGTGGCAGGGCAGCCGCCAGTCCTGGTGCCCCAGCTCGCCGGTGTTCCGGGACCACGCGTTGCAGCTGGTGGGGGAGCTGGCCCGCCGCTACGGCAACCACCCGGCCGTGAAGCTGTGGCACGTCAGCAACGAGCTGGGCTGCCACATCGTGCGGTGCTACTGCGACGTGAGCGCCGCCGCCTTCCGGCGCTGGCTGGTGGGCCGGTACGGCTCGATCGAGAAGCTGAACGAGGCCTGGGGTACGGCGTTCTGGTCGCAGCGCTACTCGTCGTTCGACGAGATCCTGCCGCCGCGGCGCACGCCGACGTTCACCAACCCGGGCCACGAGCTGGACTTCTCCCGCTTCTCGTCCGATGCGCTGCTCGAGTACTACCGGGCCGAGCGCGACGTGCTGCGGTCGCTGTCGCCGGACGTACCGGTCACCACGAACCTGATGGTCAACCCGCGGCAGGCGGGCACCGACTACTTCCGCTGGGCACCGCAGCTCGACGTCGTCTCGCAGGACCACTACATCGACACCCGCCTGCCGCGCCCGCGCGCGGAGCAGGCGTTCAGCGACGACCTCACCCGCGGGGTCGCGGGCGGCGAGCCGTGGATGCTCATGGAGTCGGCCACGAGCGCGGTGAACTGGCAGCCGGTGAACCCGGCGAAGAAGCCCGGTGAGCTGCTGCTGGACTCGCTGCGCCACGTCGCCCGCGGCGCCGACACCGTCGGGTTCTTCCAGTGGCGGGCGTCGAAGGCGGGCGCGGAGAAGTTCCACTCCGCATTGGTGCCGCACGCCGGCCCGGACTCGGCGCGCTTCCGCGAGGTCGTGGAGCTCGGTGCCGCGCTGGGGAGGCTCGGCGAGGTGGCCGGGAGCCGGGTCGAGGCGGACGTCGCGCTGCTCGTCGACTGGGAGGCGTGGTGGGCCTGCGACCTGCACTCGCACCCCAGCTGCCAGGTCCGCTACATGGACGCCGCGCTGCGCTGGCACCGCGCCGTCACCGAGCTCGGCGCCACCGCCGACGTCGTGCACCCCTCGGCCGACCTGTCGGGCTACAAGCTGGTGATCGTCCCCACGCTGTACCTGTGCAGCGACGAGTCGGCCGCGGCCCTGCAGGCGTACGCGGAGGGCGGCGGCCACGTGCTCGTCACGTACTTCTCGGGCATCGTCGACGAGCACGACCACGTGCGCCTCGGCGGCTACCCGGGCGCGTTCCGGGAGCTGCTCGGGGTGCGCACGGAGGAGTTCGCGCCGCTCCTGCCCGGGGCCACCGTCGCGCTCGACGACGGCAGCACGGCCGACGTCTGGACCGAGCTCCTCGAGGCGCGCGACGCCGAGGTCGTCGCCAGCTACGTGGACGGGCCGTTGCCCGGCACGCCCGCGCTCACCCGCCGGGCCGTCGGCGAGGGCGCGGCCTGGTACCTGGCGACGTGGCTGGACGACGACGCGACGGCGGCACTGGCCGACCGGCTCGCGCGGGAGGCGGGCGTCGAACGGCTGGAGGAGCCGCAGCCGGGGTGCGAGGTCGTGCGCCGCGGCCGGTACCTGTTCGTGCTCAACCGCGGTGACCTGGCAGCCACCGTGCCCGCGAACGGCGTCGACCTGCTCACCGGCGACCGCGTCGAGGGCGAGGTGCGCGTGGCCGCCCGCGCCGCGGCGGTGGTACGGGCGGACGAGGGCTGATGCTGCCCCGCCAGCGCCAGGACCTGATCCTGGATGCCGTGCGCACCAGCGGCGGCGTGCGGGTGTCGGAACTGGTCGGCAGGCTGGGCGTCTCGGACATGACGGTGCGCCGCGACATCGAGGACCTCGCCCGCCGCGGGCTGGTCACCCGCGTGCACGGCGGCGCCACGGCGGCGGGCAGCAGCGTGGAGGAACCGGGCTTCGCGGCCAAGTCGGCGCTGAACACCGCGGCCAAGCAAGCGATCGCCGAGGCGGCGGCCGCGCTCGTGGAGCCGGGCGCGTCGGTGGCGCTGTCCGCGGGCACCACGACGCACGCGGTCGCGTCCGTGCTGCTCGGCATCCCGCGGCTCACGGTGGTGACGAACTCGCTGCGGGTGGCCGAGGTGCTGCACGCGGCGGCGCGGCCCGACCTCACGGTGGTGCTCACCGGCGGTGAGCGGACGCCGTCGGACGCACTGGTCGGCCCGGTCGCGGTGGCGGCCCTGCGCGGGCTGCACGTCGACTGGCTGTTGATGGGGGTGCACGGAATGGACGCCGAGGCCGGCTTCACGAGCCCGAACCTGGCGGAGGCCGAGACGAACCGGGCGCTCTACGACAGCGCGCGGCAGGTGGCCGTGGTGGCCGACAACTCGAAATGGGGAGTAGTGGGGTTGAGCACGATCGCGGGCCTCGACGAGGTCGACGTCGTCGTCAGCGACGACGGCCTCGAACCGGAGGCCCGCCAGGTCCTTCAGCAGAGCTGCGGACGGCTGGTGCTGGCGGCATGAACCGAACCACGGCCCGCATGGCCGACGGGCGGGAGCTGATCTACTTCGACGACGTCACGCCCGACCGCGTGCCACCGCCCGACACCCGGGACCTGCCGACCGTCCAGACCGGCTCGATCATGCGCTACGACGTGCTCACCGGCGAGTGGGTGGCGATCGCGGCGCACCGCCAGGACCGCACGTTCCTGCCCCCTGCCGACGCCTGCCCGCTGTGCCCGACCCGGCCCGGGCGCGCGCCGTCGGAGATCCCGGCCCCGGACTACGACGTCGTGGTGTTCGAGAACCGGTTCCCGTCGTTCGCCCAGGACATCGCCACCGACGTGGCGGCGGAGGTCGACGGCGATCCGCTGTTCCCGCAGCGCCCGGCGATCGGGCGGTGCGAGGTCGTCTGCTTCACCAGCGACCACAACTCGTCGTTCGGCGCGCTGCCCGTCGAACGGGTGCGCACCGTGATCGAGGCGTGGGCCGACCGCACGGCCGCGCTGTCGGCGATGCCGGGCGTGGAGCAGGTGTTCCCGTTCGAGAACCGCGGCACGGAGATCGGGGTGACCCTCGAGCACCCGCACGGGCAGATCTACGCCTACCCGTTCGTCACGCCGCGCACCGCGCAGCTGCTGAACAGGGCGGCCGAGCACCGCCAGCGCACCGGCCACGACCTGTTCGACGACGTGCTGGCCGCGGAGCGCAAGGCCGGCACCCGCGTGGTGCGCGAGGGCACGCACTTCACGGTGTTCGTGCCCGCCGCGGCGCGCTGGCCGGTGGAGGCGCACCTGGTGCCGCACCGGCCGGTCCGCGACTTCGCCGACCTCTCGGAGGAGGAACGCGCCGAGCTGGCCGACCTGTACCGCGACCTGCTGCACCGGTTCGAGGTGTACTTCGACGAGGCCCCGCACCCGCCCTACATCGCAGGCTGGCACCAGGCCCCCGTCCACACCGGCCGCGACCTCACCAGGCTGCACCTGCGGCTGTTCTCGCTGCGCCGCGCGCCCGGGAAGCTCAAGTACCTCGCCGGTTCGGAGTCCGGGGCCGGCGCCTGGATCAACGACGCGCTGCCGGAGCGGATCGCGCAGCGGCTGCGGGAGGTCGGATCATGACCACGTTCGGGGAGCTGTTCGGGCGGGAGCCGGACGGCCGCTGGGCCGGGCCCGGCCGCGTCAACCTGATCGGCGAGCACATCGACTACGCCGACGGCCTGTGCCTGCCGTTCGCGATCGCGCAGCGCACGGTCGTGGAGGTCGCGAAGCGCACGGACGGCCGGCTGCGGCTGCGCAGCCGCTCCGAGGAGGGCGGTTTCGACGGCGACCTCGCCGACGTGGGGCCGGGCCGCCCGGAAGGCTGGTCGGGCTACGTCGCGGGTGTGCTGTGGGCGCTGCGGGAGGCGGGCTACGCGGTGGGTGGGATCGACCTGCTGGTCACCGAGACGGTGCCGCTGGGCTCGGGCCTCTCGTCGTCGGCGGCGCTCGAGTGCGGGGCGGCCCTTGCCGTCGACGACCTGTACGGGCTCGGCCTGGGCAGCTCCGCCGAGGGCCGCAAACAGCTCGTCGACGCGTGCCGGCGGGCGGAGAACGACGTGGTCGGCGCGCAGACCGGCGGGATGGACCAGGCCGCGTCGCTGCTCGGCACGGCCGGGCACGCACTGCTGCTCGACACCCACGACGACTCGACGCGCCAGGTGCCGTTCGCGCCGGCGGAGGTCGGGCTCACCCTGCTCATCATCGACACGAAGGTGCGCCACAGCCACGCCGACAACGAGTACGGCGCCCGCCGCGCGTCCGTCGAGAAGGCGGCGAGCGCGCTCGGGCGGCCCAGCCTGCGCGACGCCACCGTGGCCGACCTCGCCGCACTCGACGCCGACCTGCTCCCCCGGGCCCGGCACGTCGTCACCGAGATCGACCGGGTGCGCCGCACCGTCGCCCTGCTGGACGCGGGCCGGATCGCCGAGATCGGCCCGCTGCTCGACGCCTCGCACACGTCGCTGGCCGTCGACTACGAGGTGTCCTGCCCGGAGCTCGACCTCGCCTGCGCCACCGCGCGCGCGGCGGGCGCACTCGGCGCCCGGATGACCGGCGGCGGGTTCGGCGGCTCGGCGATCGCGCTGGTGCCCGCCGACGGCGCCGACTCCGTGGCCGGGGCGGTACGCGCGGCGTTCGCGGCGGCAGGACACCGCGAGCCGGACATCCGGGCCACCGAGCCGTCGGCGGGCGCGGAGCGGATCACGTAGCCCGTCCGGGCCGTGAGTGGATACGAGTGCTGGGGCACTCGTATCCACTCACGGGGGACACTGGGCCGCGTGTACATCCCCGCCGCCTTCGCCCCCGACGACGCGACCGTCCGGGCGCTGCTGTCGCACCCGCGCTCCGCCGACCTGGTCACGATGACCGACGACGGGCTGGTCGCCACGTTCCTGCCGTTCGTGTACCACCCGGACGAGGGTGAGCACGGGGTGCTGCGCGGGCACCTGGCGCGCAACAACGACCAGTGGAGCCGGCCCGCGGTCGGCGAGGCGCTGGTGATCGTGCACGGGCCGGACGCCTACATCACGCCGAACTGGTACGCGTCCAAGGCCGAGCACGGGCGCGTGGTGCCCACGTGGAACTACGCCACCGCACACGTCTACGGCGAGCTGCGCGTGCACGACGACCCGGTGTGGCTCGCCGGCCTGGTCCGCGAGCTCACCGAGCTGCACGAGGCGGGCGAGGCGGCGCCGTGGGCGGTGGACGACGCGCCGGAGAAGTTCGTCGACGGCATGCTGCGCGCGATCGTCGGCGTCGAGCTGGTGATCAGCCGCGTCGAGGCGAAGGTGAAGATGAGCCAGAACCGCCCGCCGGCCGACGTCGATGGCGTGATCGCCGGGCTCGAAGCCCGCGGCGACGCCGCCAACGCCGAGGCGGTGCGCGCCGCCCGCTCGACGGCCGTCCACTGATGGTGATCCCTCTGAGATCGGCCCGAACGCCCTGCGGATGGCGCATCGACGGATGTCGGAACGATCACCGTCACATGATCGGTCCGACGTCCGCGAGAGCGCCCTCACCGGGACGCGAACACGGATCTCGGATCGATCGAGGCCGCACCGTCAGGCCAGCGGCTCCCCCGCGTGCTCGATCTGCGTGCGGATGGCGAAGGCCGGCTTGAGCATCATCGTGACCTCGGTGCGCTCGAGCGCGTCGAGGAGCCGGTGGGCCTCGGCGCGGTCGAGCCGGAACGGCAACAGCACCCTGCGGTAGAGCAGCGTCGGCGGGCCGGCGTCCAAGGTGACGACGACCTCGATGTCGCCGGGGTCGCCGGCGCGCTCCAGGTGGGTGCGCGCCGACATCACGCTGCACGCCGCGAGCGCCCCCGTCATGAGCTCGAGCGGGCGGGGCCCCGCGCCGGGGCCGCTCGCCGGGCTGTCGGCGACGATCGTGTGCGGCCCCAGGCTCAGGTCGACGACCCGGCCGGCGCCGGACGCCAGCCGGGCGTCCGCCGAGGCGAGCGGGACCTGCATCGTCACGAGGAGGCCTCCTCGGTGACCGGCAGCACCACGCGGAAGCGGGTGTCGCCGGGTTCCGAGGTGACGGAGATGTCGCCGCGGTGCCGGTTGACGATCACCCGGTAGCTGACGTCCAGCCCCAGCCCGGTGCCGCGCCCGACCGGTTTCGTGGTGAAGAACGGCTCGAAGATGCGCCGTCGCACGTCGGGCGGGATGCCCGGTCCGGTGTCGCCGATCTCGACGAACACGCATTCGCCGTCGACGCGACCGGTGCGCACGGTGAGCGTGCCGGTGCCGCCCATCGCGTCGATCGCGTTGTCGATGATGTTGGTCCAGACCTGGTTGAGCTCCGCGGGGTAGGCGGGGATCAGCGGCAGCGTGCGGTCGTACTCCCGGACGATCCGGATGCCCGCGCTGGCGTTCGACTCGGGCGGGGCGAGCTTGCGCCCGAACATCACGAGCGTGGCGTCGAGGCCCTCGTGCACGTCGATGAACCGGTGCGGGGCCCGGTCCATCTGCGAGTACTGCTTGGCGGCGAGCACCAGGTCCGAGATCCGCGTGGTGGCGTCGAGGATCTCGCGCAGCAGGCTCTCGGTCTCCACGGTGTAGGCGAGCCAGCGGATCGCGCCCTCGAGCGTGGTCTCGCCCGCGGCCGCGTCCACGGCCTCCAGGTCCTCCACCCCGAGCCCGCCCGCGACGAACACCGGGGCGAGGTCCCAGCCGCCGTCGATGCGGTGGTCGTCGAGCCAGTCGCCGAGCTCGTCCTCACGGTCGGAGGCCTCCATCGGCGAGAGCGTGGGCGCGTAGCGCACCTTCTTGACGAACTCGTCCTGCGCCATCACCAGCTTCTTGAGCTGGTCGCCCGCGATCTTCCCGTCGGCGATCATCGCGAGCTTGGCCCGCATGCCGGCCACCTTGTCGCGCAGCGCGTCGGCGGCGCGGCCCGCGGCGGCCGCCGGGTTGTTCAGCTCGTGGGTGAGCCCGGCGGACAGCTTGCCCAGCGCCAGCAACCGCTCCCGCTCGGCCACCTGCGAGTTGTTGCGGCGCAGGCCCATCAGCATGCCCTCGAGCAGGTGCACCGCCATCGGGAACCACTGGGCGAAGGCCCGTGCGAAGTCCGGCGCGGGCAGCGCGAGCACGGAGCAGTCGGTGATCGCGCGCACCGACGCCACGTAGTTCTGCTCCGCGACGTTGTCGAGGTAGAACTGCGTGGCGCCGAAGTACACGCCGCGCTGCTCGGTGCGGGTGGTCTCGACGGGGTCGCCGCTCACCAGCTTGCTCATCGAGATCGTGCCCGACAGCAGCACGTAGAAGCACTGCGCAGGCTCGCCCTCCCGCACGACGTACTCCCCCGCCGGGACGGGCACGACGTCGCCGTGCTCGGCCAGCCACGCGACCTGGTGGTCCTCGAGCTCGGCGAAGAGGAAAAGGGTGCGCAGCTCGTCCGGCGTCAGCCGAACCTGATCCGCGGTGCTCACTGTTCCGCCAGGTAGCGGTGCACGAGCGTGACGGCCATCGCGCCCTCCCCGACCGCGGACGCGACCCGCTTCACGGAATCGGACCGCACGTCTCCAGCCACGAACACCCCCGGCACGCTCGCCTCCAGGTGATAGGGATCCCGGTCCAGCTGCCAGCCCGGTGGCCGCCGCCCCTCCACCACGAGGTCCGGCCCGGTGGGGATGAAGCCGCGCTCGTCGCGCTGGACGAAGCCATCGAGCCACTCGGTGCGCGGCGCCGCGCCGATGAACACGAACATCGAGCCGGCCTTGACCGAGTCGACCCGGTCGCCCTCGCGGAGACAGATCGACTGCAGGTGGTCGTCGCCGTGGGCCTCCACCACCTGGCAGCCGGTGCGGACGGTGATGTTGTCGATGCCCTCGATCTGCTTGATCAGGTAGGTCGACATCGACGCCTCGAGGTTGGGCCCGCGCACCACCAGCGTGACGGTGGCGGCGTGGCGGGAGAAGAACACCGCCGCCTGCCCCGCGGAGTTGGCGCCCCCCACGATGTAGACGTCCTCGCCGCGGCAGGCGGGCGCCTCGGTGGCCGCCGAGCCGTAGAACACGCCGCGGCCGGTGAGCTCGGCGACGCCCGGCGCGTCGAGGCTGCGGTAGGCGACACCGGTGGCCAGCACCACGGCGTGCGCGGCGATCTCGGAGCCGTCGCCGAACCGCACCACGCGGGCCGAGCCGCGCGCCTCCAGCCCGACGACGTCGCGGGCGGTGAGCACCTCGGCGCCGAACTTGGCGGCCTGCCGGCGGGCGCGGTCGGTGAGCTGCGCCCCGGACACGCCGTCCGGGAAGCCCAGGTAGTTCTCGATGCGCGAGCTCTGCCCGGCCTGCCCGCCGGTGGCGTGGCGCTCGACGAGCACCGTGCGCAGCCCCTCCGACGCGCCGTAGACGGCGGCGCCCAGCCCGGCCGGGCCACCGCCCACCACGATCAGGTCGTAGAAGTCCGTGGCCGGCTCGGTGGTGAGCCCGACCGCCGCGGCGATCTCCGCGTCGGTGGGCGAGCGCAGCGCGGTGCCGTCGGGGGTGATCAACACCGGGACGTCCTCCGGCCCGGCACCCGCGGCTTCCAGCAGCCGCGCGCCCTCCGGCTCCTCCACCGAGTAGTAGCGGTAGGGCACGGAGTTGCGGGCGAGGAAGTCGCGGGCCGAGAAGCACTCCGCCGACCAGCGGTGGCCAACCACGCGGATCTCGTCGACCGGCCGCTGGCCCACCGCACGCCAGGTCTCCACCAGGGCGTCGACGACGGGGTAGAGCTTCTCCTCCGGCGGGTCCCACGGCTTGAGCAGGTAGTGGTCGACGTCGACCAGGTTGATCGCCTGGATCGCCGCGTCGGTGTCGGCGTAGGCGGTGAGCAGGGCCCGGCGCGCGTGCGGCGCGATGTCCATGGCCTGCTCGAGGAACTCGATGCCGTTCATCTCCGGCATCCGGTAGTCGGCGAGGATCGCCGCCACCGGCTCACCGCGCAGGGTGAGCTCGCGCAGCGCCTCGAGCGCATCGCGGCCGGACTCGGCGCGGACGATCCGGTGGTCCTGCCCGTAGCGGCGGCGCAGGTCGCGCGCCACGGCGCGGCTCACCCCGGGGTCGTCGTCCACGGTCATCAGGACGGGTTTGGTCGAGCGCGGCTCGGTCGTGGTCATGCAGGCTCCAGCGGCACGTGCGGTTCCACCGCGGAAGGGCGGAATCCCCCGTCGAACCTAGCGCCGTGGCGCGCCGACTGCGAGCGCCCGCTGCCCGCGCGGCGATCAGGGCCGAACGGCGGATCTCATGGCGATCAAGGGGAAATGGTCGCTCCCAGAGATCATCCAGCGACCATTTGCCCTTGATCGACGCCCGGGGAGGCAGTCTCGGCCCCTACTGGGGCCATGATCAGAGAGTTGGCGCATTCGCGGGTCGATTTCGCCCGGGAATGCGCCAGAGTTCCGCGGAGGCGCTGGATCCTCCCCAGCCTCGGTACGAATGGCACCCTCGTACCGCTCTATCGGACGAGGGTGCCGTTCGTACGCGGGTCAGGCCGGAGTGAGCACGCCGTCCAGGCGCCGCGGCAGGTTCAGCGGGTTGCCGTCGCGCAGGGCCTCGGGCAGCAGGGCCTGCGGCGTGTTCTGGTAGCAGACCGGGCGCAGGAACCTGCGCAGCGCCGTGGTGCCCACGCTCGTGTGGATCGACGCCGTGGTGGACGGGAACGGCCCGCCGTGGTGCATCGCCCACGACACGGCGACCCCGGTGGGCCAGCCGTTGTAGACCAGCCGCCCGGCGCGGTCGCGCAGCACGTCGACCAGGGGCGGCAGCGTGGCCGCGTCGGAGTCCTCGGCGTGGATCGTGGCGGTGAGGTTGCCCCCGAACGCCTCGGCCGCGGCGAGCATCTCGTCGGCGTCGGCGTACTCGACGATGATCGACGTGGGCCCGAAGCACTCCTGCAGGATCGGGTCCGGGTCGGCGAGGAGCTCCTTGGCCGTGGTGGCGAGCAGCGTGGGTGCCACACCCGCGGCGCTCTCGGCGCCGTGCACGAGGGTGCGCACCGGGCCGAGGCCCTCCAGCCGGTCGCGCTCGTGGGCGTGGCCCTCGCGGATGCGCTCGTTGAGCATGCCCGCGGGTGCGGTGGCGCGCACGGCGTCGGTGAGCCGCTCCTCCAGGCCGTGACCCGCGGGGAGGAACAGCAGGCCGGGCTTGGTGCAGAACTGCCCGGCGCCCAGCGTGAACGAGCCCACGTAGCCGTCGGCGATCTCGTCGCCGCGGGCGGCGATCGCCGCGGGCGTGACGAACACCGGGTTGAGGCTGCCGAGCTCGCCGTAGAACGGGATCGGCTCCTCACGCTTGGAGGCGATGTCCAGCAGCGCGAGCCCGCCCTTCACCGACCCGGTGAAGGCGCCCGCCTTGATGCGCGGGTCGGTGAGAACGGAGCTGCCGGCTTCCATGCCGTGCACGACCGCGAACGTGCCGTCGGGGGCACCGGCCGCGCGCAGCGCCTCGACCAGCACCTCACCGGTGCGCTGCGAGAGCCGCGGGTGGCCGGGGTGAGCCTTGACGACCACCGGGCAGCCCGCGGCCAGCGCCGAGGCGGTGTCGCCACCGGGCACGCTGAACGCGAACGGGAAGTTGCTCGCGGCGAACACGGCGACCGGGCCGAGCGGAACGAGCATCCGGCGCAGGTCCGGGCGCGGCACCGGCTTGGCGTTCGCGTCGGCGGAGTCGAGGATGACCTCGAGGTAGGAGCCCTCCTCGAGCGCGTCGGCGAACAGGCGCAGCTGGCCGCTGGAGCGCGCCACCTCGCCGGTGAGCCGGCCCTCGGGCAGCGACGACTCCTCGATCGCGATCGGCACGAGCTCGCCCGCCGCGGCGTCCAGCGCGTCGGCGGCGGCGCGCAGCAGCCGGGCGCGCTCGGCGGGCCGCAGCGCGGCCAGCGGACCGGCGGCCTGCGCGGCGGCGGCGAGGACGCGCTCGAGCTCCTCGTGGGTGGTGTCGGTGACGGTCACTGCTTCTAGCCCTTCCTCCTGGCCGAGGGACGCGCGAGGGCGTCCACGAGCCATGACAGTGGTTCGCGGCCCCGTACGACGGGGTTGGACAGGGTGCCCACCTGCGCGATCTCGATGTCCACGCGGTCGCCTTCCGTGAGCGAGAAGTCCAGGTCCGGCACGATGCCCGTGCCGGTGGACAGGATCGCGCCGTCGGGGAAGTCGCTGGGGGCGTAGAGCACCTCCACCAGCTCCTCGAGCGTGCGGTGCAGGCGGGCGGTGCTCGTCTCGCCCTCGAACGCGACGGTCCCGTCGCGCACCACCTTCATCGTGATGGCGAGATCGGAGGTGTCGACCTCCCATGCGGGCCGGATACCCGTGGCCAGCGCGCAGCAACCGTTGAAGATCTTCGCCTGCGGGATGTAGAGCGGGTTCTCACCCTCGATGGAGCGAGAGCTCATGTCGTTGCAGACCGTGTAGCCGACGATCTCGCCGCGGCTGTTGGCCACGATCGCGAGCTCCGGCTCGGGGACGTCGACCTCGGAGTCGGCGCGCACCGCCACCGGCTCGCCGTCGGTGACCACGCGCCACGCCACCGCCTTGAGGAACAGCTCGGGGCGCTGCGCGTCGTAGACCAGCTCGTACACCGACGCCTGGGAGCTCTCCTCGACGCGGCCCTCGCGCGAGCGCTCGTACGTGACGCCGGAGGCCCACACCTCGGTGCGGCCGTCGACGGGCGGCAGGTAGGTGACCGTGTCGGCGTCCACCTCCGGCCCGGACGGCTCCAGCGCGGCACGCAGGCCGTCGAGGGGTTCGCGCAGGAGCTCGGCGACCGAGCCGTGGCCGACCGGGGCGATCTTGCCGTCCCGGCGCACCCCGACCCGCGGCTGTGCCGCCCCCTGCTCGACGTAGCGGACGATCTCCATGTCTTCACCGACTCCTGTCTCCCGCCGCACCGTGCCGGGGAATCCTATAGGATCTTCCGGTCTCCGGGCAGTGTCGGTCGGCCCGCCCGGGGCCCGCACGGTGCGAGGTCGGAGGGACATGGACGCAGCGGCCACCGCGGACGGCCCCGCCCGACGCGCTGTCCTCGTCGACCAGGTGCACGAGGCGATCAAGGCGCGGATCATGGACCACGCGATCGCGCCCGGCGAGCGCGTGTCCATCGACGGTCTCGCCCGCGAGCTCGGCGTCTCCCCCACCCCGGTGCGCGAGGCGCTCGCCCGGCTGGAGTCGGCCCAGCTCGTGGTCAAGGAGCCGCTGCGCGGCTACCGCACCACCCCGCTGCTCACGCCCGCCCAGCTCGCCGACCTCTACCACTTCCGGCTGCTCATCGAGCCGTGGGCGGCCGCCACCGCGGCCGAGCGGGCCGACGCGGACGGGCTCGCGCGGCTCGAAGCCGAGCTCGGCGCCGCCGACGCGCCCGAGTCCGACACGTACGCGGCCTACCGCGCGTTCTCCGCCCACGACGCGCGCTTCCACCAGCTGATCGCCGAGCTCGCCGGCAGCGACCAGGTGCGCGAGGCGTTCCAGCGCACCCACTGGCACCTGCACATCTACCGCCAGTACTACGACCGCGGCATCGGCCCGCAGGCGCTCGCCGAGCACCGGCGGGTGGCCGACGCGGTGCTCGCCCGCGACCCCGCCGCCGCGGGCGACGCGATGCGCGCCCACCTGGAGCAGTCGCACGCGCGGCTCCGCCCGGCATGACGACCGCTTCTCGAACACCGTCGACGTGCGGCCTCGAAGGCCGCCGGAGGGAACCATGACCGTCCTGGAGGAGCTCGCCGCCGGACTCCCGGCCGACGCGCTGATCACCGACCCCGCCAGCACCGAGGCCTACCGCTTCGACGAGGCCAGCTTCTGCGCGGCGGGCACCCCGCTCGCGGTCGTGCGCCCCACGGAGACCGGGCAGGTGCAGCACGTGCTGCGGGTGGCGTCGGCCCACCGGGTGCCGGTGGTGCCCCAGGGCGCGCGCTCGGGCCTGTCCGGCGCCGCCAACGCCGTCGACGGCGGCATCGTGCTCTCCCTGACCCGGATGGACCGCATCCTGGAGATCGACCCCGTCGACCAGGTGGCCGTCGTCGAACCCGGCGTCCTCAACGCGGTGCTCTCGCGCGCGGTGCTCGAGCAGGGCCTGTACTACCCGCCCGACCCGTCCTCGTGGGAGCTCTCGACGATCGGCGGCAACCTCGCCACCAACGCGGGCGGGCTGTGCTGCGTGAAGTACGGCGTCACCGCCGACTTCGTGCGCGGGCTCGAGGTCGTCACCGCCACCGGTGAGCTGCTGCGCACCGGGCGGCGCACCGCGAAGGGCGTGGCCGGCTACGACCTCACCAAGCTGCTCGTCGGCTCCGAGGGCACGCTCGGCGTGATCACGAAGGCGGTCCTCGCCCTGCGTCCCGCCCCCGAGACCGCCCTCACGATGGCCGCGGCGTTCGCCTCCGCCTCCGACGCCCTGTCCGCCGTCACCCGGATCATGGCGGCCGGGCTGCAGCCGTCGCTGTGCGAGTTCCTCGACGGCGTCACGGTCCGCGCCATCCAGGACTACCGCGACATGGGCCTGCCCACCGGCGTCGGCGCGCTGCTGCTCACCCAGTCCGACCGCGGGCCCCGGGCCGCCGCGGACGTCGAGGCGATGGGCGCGATCTGCACCGAACTGGGCGCCCTCGACGTCGCCGTAGCCTCCGACGCCACCGAGTCCGAGATGCTCATGCAGGCCCGCCGGATCGTCCACTTCGCGGTGGAGAAGCTGGGATCCACGCTCATCGACGACGTCGCCGTGCCCCGCGCCCGCCTCGTGGACCTGCTCGACGGCATCACCGCCATCGCCCGCGAGCACGACGTCGTCGTGTCCTGCCCCGGGCACGTCGGCGACGGCAACATGCACCCCACGGTGATCTTCGACCGCGGCGACCCCGCCGCCGTCGAACGCGCCCAGCGCGCCTTCGACGCGATCATGCAGCTCGGCCTCGCCCTCGGCGGCACGATCACCGGGGAGCACGGCGTGGGCGTGCTCAAGCGCGAGTGGCTCGCCACGGAGCTGGGCGACCTGAGCCTGGGCCTGCACCGCAAGATCAAGGAGACCTTCGACCCGCAGGGGATCCTGAACCCGGGCAAGGTGCTCGCCTGAGGTTGAGGAACGGAGGCCGCCGAAGGGCAGGAAAGCCACATTCAGGGCCTTAGCGGCCCTGAATGTGGCTTTCCTGAACTCCCGCGGCCCCTCGGCGGGAGGCCTCAGCCCAGCGCCACCACCAGCGCCTGCGTGACCTCCGCCGTCGTGGCCGTCCCACCCAGGTCGCGGGTGCGGGTCTCCGGCTTCGCGAGCGTCGTCTCCATCGCCCGCAGGACGTCCGCGGCCGCGTCCCCGTGGCCCAGGTGCTGCAGCATCAGGGCGGCCGACCACACGGCGCCGACGGGGTTGGCGATGCCCTGGCCAGCGATGTCGGGTGCCGAGCCGTGCACGGGCTCGAACATCGACGGGAACTCCTTCTCCGGGTTCAGGTTGGCCGAGGGGGCGATGCCGATCGAGCCGGCGACGGCGGCGGCGAGGTCGGAGAGGATGTCGCCGAACAGGTTGGAGCCGACCACCACGTCGAAGCGCTGCGGCTGGAGCACGAACTTGGCCGCGAGGGCGTCGATGTGCTCGCTGTCGAACTGCACGCCGGGGTGGCGGGCCGCGCGCTCGGCCACCACCTCGTCCCAGAACGGGAGGGTGTGCACGATCCCGTTGGACTTGGTGGCGGACGTGACGTGGCCGCGACGCGACGCGGCGAGCTCGAACGCGTAGTCGGCGATCCGGGTCACCCCGGCCCGCGTGAAGATCGACTCCTGGACGGCGAGCTCGTCCGGGAGGCCCCGGTTCACTCGGCCACCGACCTCGGAGTACTCGCCCTCGTTGTTCTCGCGCACCACCACGAAGTCGACGTCGTCGGCCAGCCGCAGCGGGCTCTGCACGCCCTCGAACACCCGGATCGGGCGCAGGTTCACGTACTGGCGGAACGCGCGGCGGATCGGGATGAGCAGGCCCCACAGCGACACGTGGTCGGGCACCCCGGGCCACCCGACCGCCCCGAGCAGGATGGCGTCGAAGCCGCGCAGCGTGTCGATGCCGTCGGCCGGCATCATCGCGCCCTCGCGGTCGTAGCGCTCGCAGGACCAGTCGAACTCCGTGTACTCGAGCGTGACGCCGCGCCGGGCGCAGGCGGCGTCGAGCACGGTGCGGGCGGACTCGACGACCTCGGTTCCGATCCCGTCCCCGGGGATCACGGCGATTCTGCTCTCGCCGCCTCCTCGCTGACGCTCGTCGGCCGCGTTCGCGGCGGTTGCTGTGTCGATTGGTTCGCTCGCAAGCTCGCTCACGTACCGAATCCCATCACGGGCACCGCCCGCCGACTGGCACGCGGTGCCCGCCGCCGTCACCATGATCCACGTGCCGTCGCCCGTCTTCCCCGTTCCCCGCTCGTTCGACGTGCTCGCGGAGCCCGGTCCCCCGCCGGACGCCCCCGTCGAGGTGCACCACGACCCTGAGCTGCCCGAACAGGGCTACTCGATCACGCGCGACGCGACGGGCACCCGCATCGGCCACCGCGACGACGCCGGCCTGCGCTACGCGCGCCAGACCCTCGACCAGGTGCTCGCCGACCGCGAGCTGGCCCGGCAGGCGCTGCGGGTGCGCGACTGGCCCGACTTCCCCGTGCGCGGCTTCATGCTCGACATCAGCCGCGACCGGGTGCCCACCCGCCGCACGCTGCGCCGCTACGTGGACATCCTCGCCGCCGCCCGGATGAACCAGCTGGAGCTCTACACCGAGCACACCTTCGCCTTCGCCGACCACGCCCCGGTGTGGGCGGCGGCGAGCCCGCTGACGGCCGACGACATGCGCTGGCTGGACGCCCTGTGCGCCGGGCGCGGGATCACCCTCGTCGCGAACCAGAACACGCTCGGCCACATGGAGCGCTGGCTGGCCCACGAGGGCTACCGGGACCGGGCGGAGAAGCCGGAGGGGTTCACGATCCACGGCAGGCACCGTCCGCCGAGCACGCTGCAGCCGACGCCGGAGAACGCGGCGTTCGCGCTCGGGCTGGTGCGTGAGCTCGCCGCCACCGTGCGGGCCCGGCGGGTGAACATCGGCGCCGACGAGCCGTGGGAGCTGGGCAAGGGTCGTAGCGCCGCCGAGGCGGCGCAGCGCGGGCTCGGCCGGGTCTACCTCGACCACGTGCTGCGGGTCGCCTGCCCGCTGCTCGACGACGGCTACGAGGTGCTGTTCTGGGCCGACGTGCTGGCCGACCACCCCGAGGTCGCCGAGTTGCTGCCGACCGAAGGCCTCGTCCCGGTGGTGTGGCAGTACGACGGCCCGCAGCACGCCCGTGCCGCCCTGGACCGCGCCACCCCGGAGCAGCGCGCGCGGTGGGCGGCCGACGGCTTCGACATGGACGCGCTCGCGGGGGGCTTCCGGAAGCGGGCCGAGGCGCTCACGGCGGCCGGGCGGCCGTTCTGGGTGGCGCCGGGCACCGGGGCGTGGAACTCGATCGTCGGCCGGCTCGACAACGCGATGGAGAACCTGCTCGACGCCGCCGACGTCGGCCGTGAGCACGGCGCCGGCGGGTACGTCGTGACGTCGTGGGGCGACCACGGCCATCTCGAGCCGCCGCCCGTGACCTATCCCGGGCTGCTGTACGGGGCCGCGGTGAGCTGGTGCGCGGACACCAACCGCGACACGGACCTCGCCGCGGTGCTCGACCGCGTGGTGTTCGACGGCCCGGGCCTCGGGGCCGCGCTCACCGCGGCCGGGTCGGTGGCCGCTCTGCTCGACGCGCCGATCCTGAACAGCTCGGCGATCGCCGCCGCGTTGTCCGGGGAGGGGAGGGTGCCCGCCGTCGCGCCGGACCGGCTGGCCGAGGCCGAACGCGTGCTGTCGGCGGCCGCCGACGCCCTCGCGCACGCCCGGCCCGCCGCAGCCGACGGGGACGTCGCGGTGCGCCAGACCCGCCAGGCCGTCGCGCTCGCCTGCTTCGCGGTGGCGCTGCTCGCCGCGGGCGGCGTGGCCGAGCTGGAACCCACCTCGGCCGCCGACCTGCTGGCGAGCCTGGACGGGCTGCTGGTGGAGCAGCGGGCGTGCTGGCTGCTGAGCTCCCGCCCCGGTGGGCTCGACGACAGCATCGCGCGGTTCGCCCCGCTGCGCGCCGCCCTCGCGCAACGCGCTGCCGGCTAGGCCGCGCCCGTCAGTACGGCGCCGCGGCGGCCGCGTACGGCGCGGCCGGGCCCTCCTTGCCCGTGGGGAAGGAGATCACCGCCGGGTTGCCGTCGGAGGTGTAGCGGCTGCCCGGGTTCGCCGCCATCTTGTCCAGCCACACCGTGGAGCCGAACTCGGCCTCGCTCCCGTCGGGGCCCTGCGAGCGGATCCGCGGGATGGCCTGCGCGGCGAAGTCCTCCGTGAACGGCGACGGCGCCGGGTTCGCGCCCACGAGGAGCACGCCGGAGTAGTCGTAGCCCTCGCCGCGCGCCGCGAGCTGCGGGTCGCGCGGGCGCGCCCCGAACGGCAGCGCGAGCGTGCGGGGCTCGTAACCGGGCACCGCCTCCCGAATCGCACGGTCGCCGCGCGCGATGTCCTGGCGCGCCTTCTCCGCCGACGCGGTGCGCAGGTTGGTGTGGCCGAAGGTGTGGTTGCCGATCTCGAAGCCGTTGTCGTGCAGCCAGCGCAGCGCCGCGGCGCCGGCCTGACCGCCGCCGAACGGATCGGCGTTGACGTACATGCTCGCGACCGGGCGGAACCCGGGATTCGCCCCGGCCACGTCGAGCAGGATACCCACGGCCGAGCCGGGGGCCGGGGCGCCGTCGGGGCCGAGCGTGATCGTGGTGGGGTCGCCGTCGTCGAACGTCAGCACCACGGGGTGCTTGCCCGCCGGGATGTCGATGCGCCCGGCGGCGAGCTCGGCCGTGGTGATCGGCACGTAGTCCTCGCGCGCGAGGCGTTCCAGCTCGGCCCGGAAATCCTGGGGCGTGCGGTCGTACACCGATTCGGTGGTGGGCACGATCCGGTGGTACATCAGCACCGGAATGCGCCCCAGCTCGTTGGCCTGCACCTGCGCGGGATCGACCGGGGCGGGCGCGGGTGGCGGCTGCGCGGAATGGGGATCGGGGCTGTCGGAATCCGTTCCGCAGCCGGCAGCCAGAAGCACGGCGACCGACGCCGCGACGATGCGCAACCGAGGCATGCCGCGACGCTACCCGCGGCACCACCCGGATTATTGCTCGATCACACCATGGTGTTGTTCCTGTACACGGGCGGTCCGGGTACTGAAACAGTGATCACCTTCCACCTTGCCGAAGGAGTTCCGATGGACGGCCCGGTGTCCACCCCTCACCGGTTCCTCGTGCCGGGCGCGATCGCGCTGATCGTCGCCGGCATGCTGGTCCTGGTCGCTGCGTGGCTGCAACCGGACGTCACCGTGACCGGCGTGGCCGACGGCGGGTCCTACGCGCCGGCCGCACTGCGGGACGTCCAGATCACCGCGCTCACGGACCCCGGCGAGGTCGAGGTCCTCCTCGACGGCGCCCCGGCCCCCGTGCGCCGCGACGGCGCGCGCTTCGTGCTCGACGCGTCGGCGCTCCCCGAGGGCGAGCACTCCCTCGTCGTGAACTCCCCCGACGCGGCCATGCCGCTGCCCGGCTCGGGCACCGGGATCGACTTCACCGTGGACGCCACCGCGCCCGCGATCGTCGTCGACCCGGTGGCCCCCACGGCGCTCGAGGCGTCCACCGAGGTCAGGGGCCGGGTGGAGGGTGCCGAGGAGCTCCTCGTCAACGGTGCGCCCTACGAGCTCGAGGACGACGGCACGTTCGTCCTGACGGAGGCCGCGGGCGCCGCCGACATCGACCTCCTCGCGCGCGACGAGGCGGGCAACACCACGGCCCAGATGGTGCCGATCCCGGTGCAGCACCCCGGCATGCGCGCAGTGCACATGACGGCGCAGGCCTGGAGTGCGCCGTCGCTGCGCGAGCCGGTCCTGCAGCTGGCGAAGGAAGGCGCCATCGACACCATCCAGCTCGACATCAAGGACGAGAGCGGCGAGGTGGGCTACGCCTCGCAGGTGCCGCTCGCGAACGAGATCGGCGCGAGCAAGGGCTACTACGACGCGCGCGCCGTGGTCGACCAGCTGCACGCGGCCGGCCTGCGCGTCGTCGGCCGGATCGTGGCGTTCCGCGACCCGTTGCTCGGGCAGGCCGCCTGGGAGGACGGGCACCGCGACTGGCTCGTGCAGAATGCCAACGGCACCCCCTACACGAGCGGGTACGGCTCGTACTCGTTCACGAACTTCGCCAATCCCGAGGTCCGCGCCTACAACGTGGCGCTCGCCGAGGAAGCCGCCGGGCTCGGGTTCGACGAAATCCTCTACGACTACGTGCGCCGCCCGGACGGCGCCATCACCGGAATGCATTTCGAGGGCCTCACGACGACGCCCGAGCAGTCGATCGCCGACTTCCTCGCGGAGACCCGGCCGGTGGTCCGCAAGCACGGAGCACTGCTCGGGGCGTCCGTCTTCGGGATCGCGGCGACGCGGCCGACGCAGATCGCGCAGGACATCACCCTGATCGCGAAGTACGCCGACTACGTCGCCCCGATGGTGTACCCGTCGCACTGGGGGCGCGGCGAGTACAACGTGGCCGACCCGGAGTCGTCGCCGTTCGACATCACGGCCCGGTCGCTCGCCGACTTCCAGAAGCTCACGGAGGGCACCGGCTCCACGGTGATCCCCTGGCTGCAGGCGTTCAGCCTCCGGGTGCACTACGGGGCGACCGAGGTGCGCGCGCAGATCGACGCCGGCGAGTCCATCGGCATCCGCTCGTTCATCCTCTGGGACCCCAACTGCCGCTACGCGCAGGCCGACGCGCTGCGGCCCGCCTCGCAGTGACCCCGCCCGTCAGTCACCCTTGACGTTCAGGATCTGCCGCAGCGTGTGGTCCACCGTGACGAGGTCCTTCGCGTCCTCCATCACGACGTCGATGGACTTGTAGGCGTCCGGGATCTCGTCCAGGAACGCCGACGCGTTCGACGCCCGCCACTCGATCCCGGCCATCGCCTCGGCGAGCTGCTCCACCGTGAACTTCTCCCGTGCGGCGCGGCGGGAGAAGTTGCGCCCGGCCCCGTGCGGCGCCGAGTTGAACGAGGACGGGTTGCCCAGCCCCGTCACCACGTACGAGCGGGTGCCCATCGAGCCCGGGATGAGGCCCCGGCGCCCCGGTGAGGCGTCGATCGCGCCCTTGCGGGTGAGCCAGACGTCGTGGCCTGCGTGGCGCTCCTGCTCGGTGTAGTTGTGGTGGCACTGGACGTCCTCGGCCCGCTCGACGTCCCGGTCCGCCCACCGCGCGACGCAGCCGACGATCCGGTCGAGCATCTCGGCGCGGTTCTCCAGCGCGAACCGCTGCGCCCACCGCAGCTCCCTGATGTAGTGCCAGAACTCGTCGGTGCCCTCCGGCAGGTAGGCGAGGTCGCGGTGCGGCAGGTCGACCCACCACCGCTCGCACAGCTGCTGCGCGGTGCGGACGTGGTACTGCGCGATCTTGTTGCCGACCCCGCGCGACCCCGAGTGCAGGAACACCCACAGCCGGTCGGCCTCGTCCAGGCACAGCTCGATGAAGTGGTTGCCCGACCCGAGCGTGCCCAGCTGCAGCCGCCAGTTCCGCGCGTACGAGTCCGGGTCGAACTCCGCCTGCTCGGCGAGCGCCTCCAGCTCGGCCACGCGGGCCGCCGCCGAGTCGGTGAGGCGCTTGTTGTAGCCGCCCATCGACACGGGCACCGCCGCCTCGATCGACTCGCGCAGCGCGGAGAGCCGGCCGATCGCGGCGACGTCGTCCTTCGTGAGCTGGGTGCGCACGGCCGCCATGCCGCAGCCGATGTCGACGCCGACGCTCGCCGGCATCACCGCACGCACGGTGGGGATCACGCTGCCGACGGTGGAGCCCATGCCGAGGTGCGCATCGGGCATCAGCGCGACGTGGGGCCGGACGAAGGGCATGCGGGCGGTCTGCAGGGCCTGCTCGCGCGTGGCGTCCTCCAGGATCGACGCCCAGCTCAGCAGGCCCTTCGCGATCTTCTCCACGCCGAATGGTCTACCAGCCGCGCGCCCGCGGCACCCGCGGTTTCCGGCATCCGCGACGCGTCAGGGGTCGGGCACGAGGATCGTCGAGAGGATCCGCCGGGTGCGCCCGTTGCCGGGTTCGTGCGCCAGGAACGGCTGGAGCGCCTCCCCCAGCCGCGCCAGGAATTGCGCCAGCTCGTCGTCGGACAGCCACAGCGCGGCCTGCCGCATGCCGACGCCGTCCCGGTGCGGGTCCACCTCGTCCCGGGCGAGATAGCGGTCGAAGTCGCGGGCGAGCCCCGCGAGGTAGACGGTGAACATCGTGCGCAGCCGCTCGCGGCCCGCGGCGTCGTCGCCGGCGGTGGCGTTGTCGGCGTCGGCGGCCGCGGTGTTCAGCGCGTAGGTCCGCTCCACGGCGCCCCGCACCCGCCGCTCCCCCACGACCACCAGGACCCCGGCCTTCACCAGCACACCGATGTGCCGGTACAGCGTGGTGGTGGGCGTGTCCGGCAGCAGTTCGGCGAGCTCGGCGGTGGTGAGGGAGCGCCCGATCAGGGCCTGCACCACCCGCCACCGCACCGGTTGGTGCAGCAGGTCGGCGAGCGACGTCTCGTCGGCCACGCCTCGACCTCCATTTCCAAATCTGGTATTAATACAAGGAGTGAGAACACTGTAGCGGGGAGGACGCACGATGGGGACGGTCCACGTCGACGAGAACACCGTGACGGTGCAGCTCTCGGCCTTCGAGAAGCTCTTCTGCGGCGGGAGATCGCGGATCGTGGTGCCCCGCGCCGAGATCCGCCGGGTCGAACGGGTGGACCGGCCCACCCGGGCCTCCGCCACCGGCATCGGGCGCGCCGGGCTCGTGATCACCGGCGTGCTCAAGCTGGGCCGCTGGGGCATCGGCTCCCCGACGAACCGCTTCGTGAGCGTCCGGCGCTGGGTCCCGGCGCTGCGGATCGTGGTCGACGACCGGTTCCGCGAGCAGCTGGGCTACCACGAGCTGCTGATCAGCACCCCGGACGTCGACCGCGTCACCGCCGAGCTCGGCGCCCGGATCGCCTAGAACGCGGAACCCTGCCGGCCAGTGGGCGGGGCCACCGCACACACCGGGTCGGGACGGCACACACCGCCCGGCATGTGTGCGGACCCGACTCGCTGTGCGCGGTGCCTGCTGCGTTCCGCAGAACCTGCCGACCCGGGTGGACGGGCTGCGGTGGGCGCGCCGTTCCCGGCCGGTAGGTTGCGGCCTCCCCTTGCCTCGAGGGCCTCACGGGCGAGACCGCCGTTCTCGTGTTGATCCCCTCGGTCGGCGGGTGGCTGGGTGGGCACCACTACCGCATCCCGTGGTTGCCCTGGCACCCGTCCCCGGCGCGGGGCACGCCGGTTCCGGGGTGCCCCCCTGGGGGCGGCCGCTCGACCCGCGGTGGTGGCGTTTCGCGTCGCTTCCGTGACCGGCGCACCGCTCGTTGGTGATCGACTTCCGTCCACGCCGCTCATGATCGGCAGAGTCGCTGATCATGGCCTGCGTTCCGCGGAACCCGACGGTCCGAGCAGATGGGGCCGATCATGCTCGCAGGACATGCCTCCGGTGGCGCCGCGCGCCCACCGGGCAGGCCCCGGCCGCCGAGCGTTCACGATCGCCGGTATCGGGTGTCCACTGCTGCGGCGGCAGCAACCCACACAACCGGAACTGCGGATCTTCACCGCCTCCGGCTGCCGGGAGGGCACTCAGGTGCGGGCCACCGCGAAAATGCGGCGGAAGGGGAACCAGGTGCTCCCGTCGGGCCGCATCGGGTACGCCGCCCGCAGCCGCGGGGCGAGCTCGGCGCGGAATGCCTCGTAGTCGGCCGGGCCCAGCGCGTGGCGCACCGGGCGCAGCGCGGTGGCGCTGATCCACTGCAGCACCGGGTCCTCGCCGGTGAGGCGCTGCAGGTAGGTGGTCTCCCACACGTCGACGTGCTCCGCATGGGCGGCGAACAGCTCCGCGTAGGCGGCGGGTTCGGGCACGGCCAGCTCGTCGCGCAGGTCCACGCGGCCCTGCCACCGCGGTTCGGCGGCGAGCTCCCGGATCAGCACGTGGGACGGGGCGCCGAGGTTGCCCGGCACCTGCATCGCGAACCACGCACCCGCCGCGAGCGCCTCCAGCCAGCGGGGCAGCAGCTGCGGGTGCGACGGCACCCACTGCAGCACGGCGTTGGTGACCACGACGTCGGTGCCGGGGGCCGGTGTCCAGTCGACGACGTCGGCCAGCTCGGCGGCGATCCCCCGCTCCCGCGCCGCCGCCACCATCTCCGGCGAGGAGTCCAGGGCCGTGACCTCGGCGCCGGGCCAGCGGGCGGCGAGCAGCTCGGTGAGGTGGCCGGGCCCGCAGCCCAGGTCGACGACCCGGCGCGGCGCTGATGCCCCCACCCGCGCGAGGAGGTCGAGGAACGGGCGGGAGCGGTGGTCGTCGAAGTCGAGGTAGAGCGCCGGGTCCCAGGAGGTGGCGGTCACAGGTGGCCCAACGTGCGTTCGACGTCGGCGACGACCTGGCGCACCACGGCCAGATCGGTGCCCGGGTCGGGGCGGACCTGCAGCACGATGCCGTCGCGGCCGGGCACCTTGCGCTGCACGAACCACGCCCCGCCACCGGGCAGGTCGCGGTGGTGACGGCTGCGGATCGACCCCTCCACGCGGGCGTGCACCGTCTCCGGGACGCGGCCGGGCTCGGTGAGCCGCAGCCGCCGCGCCGGCAGGTCGGCCAGCAGCACCGCCCCGCCGACGGTCTCGGTCTCCTCCGCCTCGACCACGGTGAGCACGCTGCCGCGCCAGGCGGCCTTGCTGATCAGGTGCCAGCTCAGCAGCCGGGCACCCTCGTCGCCTGGCAGCCAGAGCCCGTAGGACGTGACGACCACGTGCCGCTCGTCGCCCAGGGCGGCCACGGCGAGCACGCGCTCCTCGGCCCCCAGCCGGCCCGCGACGTCGGCGGGCACCTCCTCACGGCGCAGCAGCTTGCGCAGGAGCTTCATCGCTCGGCCTCGCTGCGCTCGGCCGGCGCTTCGCGCGGGCGCTGTGACATCGATCCGCTCGCAAGCTCGCTCATCGCTCGACCTCGCTGCGCTCGGCCGGCGCTTCGCGCGGGCGCTGTGACAATGATTCGCTCGCAAGCTCGCTCATCGCTCGACCTCGCTGCGCTCGGCCGGCGCTTCGCGCGGGCGCTGTGACAATGATTCGCTCGCAAGCTCGCTCATCGCGCCGCCTGCTCCCGAAGCGCGATGCGGTACTGCTCCAGCGGCACCAGGTCGCCGAAGAGCTGGTGGTAGGCCTCGGGTTCCTCCACCGGGTTGGTGCGCTGCAGCCGGGCCTTGAGGTCGGCCACCTGCGCCTCCACCAGCGCGAGCCGCACCCCGGCGATGACGCTGCCGACGTAGCGGGCCTCGTCGGTGTTGCGCTTGGGCAGCTCCAGCGGCTCCACGGCCAGCTCGGTGACCAGCGGGCGGGCCTCCTGGGAGCACTCCGCGAGCACCGCCTCCAGCCAGGCGTGGCCCTCCCGGCCGCTGCAGACCCCGCCCGCAGCCTGTACGGCGCGGTGCACGGCGGCGAACACGGGGTGGACGAACACCTGCTCGGGCAGCTCGTCGTAGCTGGGCCCCGCGACGGCGGGCACCTGCAGCGCCGCCTTGAGCGCCTCGCGCTGCAGGTGCAGCCGGGGGTCGTCCTTGGGCGGCGGCGACGGGGGCTCCCGGCGCCCGTTGCGCCCGCGCACGGGTTCGGGCGGCGCCCCGGCCGCCTCCCGCACCCGCCGCACGACCATCGCGATGTCGTCCCAGCTCGTCCAGCCCGCGAGCCGGCGCGCGTACTCGTCGCGCAGGTCCTCGCGCTTGATCCGCGCCACCAGCGGCACCGTGCGCTGCAGCGCGGCCACCCGGCCCTCCGCGGTGTCGAGGTCGTGGTCGCGCAGCATGCTGCGGATCGCGAACTCGAACAGCGGCTCGCGGCGCGCCACCAGATCGCGCACGGCGGTGTCGCCGTGGGCCTGGCGCAGCTCGCACGGGTCCTGGCCCTCGGGTGCCACGGCCACGAACGTCTGCGCCGCGAAGCTCTGCTCGCCCTCGAACGCCTTGAGCGCCGCGGCCTGCCCGGCGGCGTCGCCGTCGAAGGTGTAGATCACCTCGCCGAGGTCGAACGAGTCGTCGCCGATGAGGCGGCGGATCACCGAGATGTGCTCGGAGCCGAACGCCGTGCCGCAGGACGCCACCGCGGTGGGCACGCCCGCCAGGTGCATCGCCATCACGTCGGTGTAGCCCTCGACCACCACCACCTGGCGGCGCTTGGCGATCTCGCGCTTGGCGAGGTCGAGCCCGAACAGCACGTGGGTCTTGCGGTAGACCGGGGTCTCGGTGGTGTTGAGGTACTTGGCGTCGATGCCGTCGTCGTCGAACAGCCGCCGCGCGCCGAACCCGACGACGTCGCCGCCGAGGTCCTTGATCGACCAGAGCAGCCGCCGGTGGAAGCGGTCGATCGGCCCGCGCCTGCCCTCCTTGGACAGGCCCGCCTTCATCAGCTCGTCGAGGGTGAACCCGGCGGCGAGCAGGTGGCGGGTGAGCTTGTCCCAGCCCGCCGGCGCGTAGCCGCAGCCGAACCGCTCCGCCGCCGCGACGTCGAATCCGCGGCTGGTGAGGAACTGCACGGCCGCGGCGGCCTCGGGGGTGCGCAGCTGCTCCGCGTAGAACTCGGCCGCCCGCTTGTTGGCCTCCAGCAGCCGCGAGCGCGTGCCGCGGTCGCGCTGCACCGAGCTGCCGCCGCCCTCGTACGTGAGCCGGTAGCCGACCCGCTCGGCGAGCCGCTCGACCGCCTCGACGAACGAGATGTGGTCCATCCGCATCAGGAAGGCGATGGCGTCGCCGCCCTCACCGCAGCCGAAGCAGTGGAACGTGCCGTGGCTCGGGCGGACGTTGAACGATGGTGTCTTCTCGTCGTGGAAGGGGCACAGCCCCTTCATCGAGCCCGCCCCGGCCCGGCGCAGGGCCACGTACTCGCCGACGACCTCGTCGATGCGGACTCGGTCGCGGACCTCCGCGATGTCGCTGTCCCGGATCCGGCCCGCCACGGTGAGGAGTCTAGGCGCGGCCCCCGACGGCCCCGCACACTCGCCTCCTCCGGCGGGGACGACGCAGCGTGAGGGTGGCGCAACGGACCGGTATGCGGTAAAACGATCAGCTCCTGGAGATCACCCGTTCGGGCCCCCGCCCGTCACCCGAGCAGCCGCCCCGAGGACGCCTGCGCCGCAAAGGGATCCACGCCTTGACGCTGAGCGACTCACTCGCCGATCAGCTCGACCGAGCGGACTACCGCGCCCTGCCCGACCTCCCGGTGGTGGTCGTCCAGGGCCCCGTCCGCAGCGGGAAGTCCCCGTTGCTCGCCGAGGTCGACGCCCATTGGCGCCCCCGTGCGCCGGTCGTGCGGATCGCGTTGGAGGGTGCCCGGGACGCGCGGCCGTACGAGGTGGCCCTCGCCATCGCCGACGAGCTCGTGCGCCGAGCCCCCGTGCCGAGGCGCATGTTCCGGCGGCTCTTCCTCGGTGCCGCCGCCCTGACGCCCAGGCTCCCCCACGACCCGGTGCAGGCCATGCGGGCGCTGGAGGAGCACCTGGGACGGCGCGACCTCGTGATGACCGACGTGCGCGGCGTCGTCGCCAGGGCCCGGCGCGTGCTCGCCGCGCTGCCCCCGAACGAGGTCCAGGCCGGGGCGCACGCCGGGCTCGAGGCGGTGGTGCCACTGATGTGGCTGCTGCGCAGGCGGGTGTCGGCCTGGCGGTGGTTCGCCGCCGCCACCGGCACCAACGGCGGCATCGCCGGCCTGGTCGAGCTGAACCGCCTCAACCACGCGGGCGGCCGGGACGCCGAGGTCGACGCCCTGCTGCTGCGGGCCTTCGTCGCCGACCTGCGGCGGGCGTTCACGCGCTGGCGCCATTCCGAGCGACTCACGCGCAACGTGCTGCTGCTGATCGACGGCGCGGGCACCGCGGATGCTCCCCTGCTGTTCGTCCGCGAGCTGCTCGCGGCGCGCCGGGACGAGCCCGGCCCAGGGGCCGGGGACCCGCTGCTGGTCGTCGCGGCGTGCGGCGCCCGCACCGCCTCGGGCGTGGCCGGCTTCCCCTGGGGCCGGGACGTGGTGGGGCCGACCGGGCCCGACGCGGTCGACCTGCGCGCCCGCCCCTCCGGCGCACCGGCACCGGTGCACGTGCTGGACCTCGGCCACAACCTTCCGCGGGACGAGCCCGGCGACGCCGTGGACCGCTGGAGCCGGTCCCTGTCCGGTGGCCACCGCTGGGCGTACGAGCGCATGGCTGAGCGCGGGCGGGCGCTGCCGAGGGACGGGAGGCCGAACCGGGAGACCCTGTTCCCCCTCGCCCTCGCCACGGAGCTCGCGACCGCGTCGCTGCCGGCGGGAGCCACGCGCGAGCTCGAGCAGGACCTGCAGATCCTCAGCGCGATCAGCCCGCGCGACCCGAGCGCCGCCGCCGCGTTCCTCGCGGTGCTCGCCCCGTCCGGGGAGCCCGGCATCTCGGTGCAGGACACGTTGACGCGCAGGACGCGCGCGCAGGTGCTCGTCTCCCGGTCGCTGTGGGCGGGTCCCGCATCCGAGGCGCTGCACCCGGTCCTGCGCCGCGCCCACCTCGCGGGGCTGTCGCAGGCCCGGTCGCCAATGTCGTGGGAGGTGGTCTTCGAGCGTCTGGCCGCCCGGCACTCCGACAGCGCCTGGCGCCACCACTACCTGCTCGCGCGCTCCGGGCACGCCCTGCCTGCCGGCCGCTACCTGGCCGGGCTGCTCGACGACGGGGATCCCGCGCGCTGGCTCGACGAGCTCACGTGCATCACGAGCGCACCTCGCAGGCGCGACGAGCACACCGATTTCGCCGCGGCGTGGGCGGCGGCCACCGACAGCGGCACCGACGAGCGGCAACGGCGCGTGACCGAACTGGTGGCGACGCTGTGGCTGAGCCGCAACCACCTCGGGCGCCCGGAGCACCAGGAGTTCCAGGACGCCGCCCACGCGCTGGAGGCGCTCACCGACACGCGCCTGAGCCGGTCGATGACGGAGGCGCTGTTCGCGCACGCCGCCGAGCTGCGCACCCGGCAGCAGTTCCTCGACGAGTTGGTCTAGCAGCTAAGGAGCTCGATCGTGCCGCGTCCGCCCGGACCGCGATTCGTCGCAGGCCTCACCGTCGTGCTGGTCGTCGCCGCGCTCGTGGTGTGGCTCGCGCCGTCGGCTCGGTGGAGCCCCTTCTACCCCTGCGACGCCGGCCTCCGCTCCGTGGGTGAGGCGTGCATCGGGGTGTCGGACTCCAGCGACTTCGGTGATCCCCTGCTCGCGCCGGTCATGGCCGCCATCGCCGCCGAGAACGCCGACGTCGACGGGCCGTTCTACACCGTGGGCTACCTGCTCCCCCTCGCCCCGGAGGCGGAGCGCACGGCCGAGTCGGCCGAGCTGCGCCACGAGCTGGAGGGGGCCCACGTGGCGCAGCTGCGGGCCAACCACACCGCCGAGGTGGAGGGTGGCGGCCCGAAGGTCAAGCTCGTCGTCGGCAACGCGGGGGTCGGCAACGCCCACTGGCAGGAGGTGGTGCGGCGGTTCCAGGAGATGGCGGCCGGGGACGAACGCCTGCGCGCCGTGGCCGGGATGGGCTACAGCCTGCGCACCACGCAGGAGGCGATCGCCGAGCTGACGCATCCGGCCGACGGCGATTCGATCGCCGTGATCGGCGCGCGGCTGACGGCCGACAGCCTGAGCGTCGACCCGGCGACCCGGCTGGTCGACGGGTTCTTCCGCGTCGCCCCGACCAACACCGACGAGGCGCGGGCGGCTGCCGAGCACATCCGCGGCCGCGGGTACGCGCGGCCGCTGCTGCTGCGCGACACCAACGCCGACGACCCCTACGCGGCCACGCTGGCCAGCGCCTTCCGCGGAACGTACGGGGAGACGCCCGAGGCCACGTTCGACAGCTCGAAGGACGGGCTGAACGCCGCGTTCAGCGACATCGGGCGGAACCTGTGCGTCGAGCGCCCCGACGTCGTGTACTTCGCGGGGCGCGGGGAGCCGCTCGCGCAGTTCGTCGACGTGCTGGCCAACCGCCCGTGCCAGGACGCCCCGCTGGACATCGTGACCGGCGACGACACGTCGGGGATCCGGGAGCTGGCCCTGGCGGCCGACGTCGGCGTCCGCACGGCGCTGTCGGGGAACGTCAGCCTGACCTACACGGGTCTCGCCCACCCCGCGATGTGGGACGTCGCCGAGCACCGCGACCGCTACAACGCGGGTGCCCTCGCGTACTTCCGGCCGGGGTGCGACGCCTGCCTGCCGACGCTGTTCCCGGAGGAGTCGCTGGACGACGGCGCGGCGATCATGGGGCACGACACGATGCTGCTCGCGTTGACCGCGATCCGGCGGGCCGGGCAGACGACCGATGCCGAGGCCCAGGAGGTGAGCCCGGGCGCGGTGATCCAGATGCTCTACCAGGTGCGGGGCGTGAACAGCGTGGTGGGCGCGGGTGGCGAGCTGGCGCTGTCGGCGTGCGGCGACGCGGTGGGCAAGCTGTTCCCGCTGCTGTCGCTGGAGCCGGACGGCAGCGCCCGGCTCGTGGCGCCGGCGGCCGCGGGGGAACCGCTGGCCTGCTGAGCGTTCTCCGTCACCGCCGCACGACGGCGCGGCTCTCGCGCGGCCGGTCGGTGTCCATCAGCAACGGCACCGCGGCCATCACGAGCAGCAGGCCGAGGCCGCCGCCTGCAGCGAGCACGGTGAGCAGTTCTGCGAAGTTCGTCATGGCTCCACGATCCACCGGGAACGCGGAGACCGGCCTCAGCCGGAGGTACGGATTCCGCGCCCGCCCTCGGCCGTTCGGCCGATGGAAGGCTCCCCGCGCGGCAGGAGATGATCACCGGGTGCAGCTGCGGTGGCCCGTCCTCCTCCCGATCCTCCTCCTCGCCGCCGTGCTGGCCGGCTGTGCCGACATCCAGGTGCGGATCGACCCCCTCCCGGCCCCGGTCTCGAGCCCGACCGGGGACGCCGCCACGGCGCTGGAAGCCCTCCCGGTCAAGGGCAGGGCGCCGCGCACCGGCTACGACCGCGACGAGTTCGGGCCCAGCTGGCGCGACATCGACCGCAACGGCTGCGACCAGCGCAACGACGTACTCGCCCGCGACCTCACCGCCGTGGAGTACCGGCCCGGCACGCACTCGTGCGTGGTGCAGAGCGGCGTGTTCGCCGACCCGTACTCCGGCCGGACGATGCAGTTCCGGCGCGGCCGCGACACCAGCGACGACGTGCAGATCGACCATGTCGTGGCGCTGTCCAACGCGTGGCAGACCGGGGCGCAGCAGCTCGACGCCGCCACCAGGGAACAGCTCGCCAACGACCCGCTCAACCTCATGGCCACCGAGGGGTCGCTCAACCAGCAGAAGGGCGACGGCGACGCCGCCACCTGGCTCCCGCCGGCCCGCGGTTTCCGCTGCGACTACGTCTCGCGGCAGGTGGCGGTGAAGACCAAGTACCGGCTGTGGGTCACCGCCGCGGAGCGGGAGGCGATCGCCGGCGTGCTGAGCACCTGCCCCGGCCAGGAGCTCCCGTCCGACCCGGGCGTCGCCGCCGCGTCGTGAGCACCCCGGCCGCGTACCGTCGGCGCCGTGCTGACCGACGAGCGGCTGTTCGAGGATCACCGGGCCCATCTCGTGCGGGTCGGCTACCGGATCACCGGCAGCGTCGCCGACGCCGAGGACGCCGTGCAGGAGGCGTGGCTGCGCCTCGCCGGGCTGGACGAGGCGGCGCGCGCGGAGATCCGCGACGAACGCGCGTGGCTCACCACCGTGGTGGGACGGCTGTGTCTCGACCGCCTGCGCTCGGCGGCGGCCCGCCGCGAGCGCTACGTCGGTCCGTGGCTGCCCGAGCCGCTCGTCACCACCGGCGAGGACGAGCCGCTCGCCGCCGTGGTGCGCGACGAGGGGGTGCGGATGGCCGCGATGCTGGTGCTGGAGCGCCTGACGCCCCCGCAGCGCGTGGCGTTCGTGCTGCACGCGGCGCTCGCGCTGCCGTACGCGCAGATCGCCGAGGTGCTCGGCTGCCCGGAGGCCACGGCACGCCAGCACGCGACGCGGGCCCGCCGGGTCGTGGCCGCCGCCGACCCGCCGCCGCGCGCCACCACCGCGGAGCAGGAGGCGTTGATCACCCGCTTCAGCGAGGCGATGGCGCGCGCCGACGGCGCCGCGCTGGTGGAGCTGCTGCACCCGGACGTCGTCTGGGTCGCCGATTCCGACGGCCGCGCGAAGGCCGCCCGCCGCCCCGTCGTCGGCGCGGAGAAGGTGGCGCGGCTGGCGCTCGGGCTGCTCGAGAAATACGGCGAGGACCTCCTGCGCGGCGCGTTCGTGCTCCACGTCAACGGCGAGCTCGGTCTGCGCACCCCCGCCCTCGGGTCACCGGCCGGCGCCGTGGCGTCCTTCGCGGTGCGCGACGGCCGGATCGCGGCCATCTACCAGGTGCTCAACCCCGAGAAGCTGGCGCGGGTGCCGGCCTGAGGCGCACCTTGCAGGCCGCGTCGAACCCCTGGTCGGTGATGCCGAGGGCGTGGTTGGACCGGCCCCGCATGTTCTCCAGGGCGATGGCGTGGGTGAGCTCGACCACCCCGGCCCGCCCGAACTCGGCCTCCAGCTCCGCCACCTGCGCGTCGGTCACCGTCATCGGCTGCGCGGTCATCGCGTCGGCGTAGGCGATCGCCAGCCGTTCGGCCCGGTCGTAGAGCGGGTGGGTGGCGTAGGAGTCGATGTGCTGCAGGCGCTCGACGTCCAGGCCGTCGAGGCGCTGCAGCATCGTGCCGAAGTCGACGCACCACGAGCAGCCGATCACCGTGGCGGTGCGGTAGACGGCCAGCTCGCGCACCCGCGTCGGGAGCACCCGCGGCGCCCACTCCTGCACGCCCTCGGCCACGAGCGACGCCCAGAACAGGCGCCCGTGGTGGCGGGCCACCGCCAGCGGCTCCGGCACGTCGCCGAACTTGCGGCGGATGACGCGGTACACGAGCCGTGTGAGGAACCCGGCCTCCTGCTCGGGGACCGCGGGGATGCGTGGCATGTCGTCCTCCTCGAGGTGGTGTCACCCCGAGGACGAGACGGCGGGCCCGCTCGTGACAGCTACGCGGGACGGATCTCGTAGGCCGGGACCCTGGCCTCCTCCGCGTCGACCACGCGGGTGCCCAGCGGCACCAGCGCGAGCACGGCGAGCTTGATCGAGGCGATGCCGAACGGGATGCCGATGATCGTGATCATCAGCAGGACCCCGGCCGCGATGTGCAGGAGCGCGAGCTCCCAGCCGAACAGGAGGATCCAGATCACGTTCCCGATCAGGGACGGCAGGCCCGCCTCACGCGCCACGACCACCCGCCGCCCGAACGGCCACAGGGAGTACCCCGCGAGCCGGAACGCGGCGATCCCGAACGGGATCGTGATGATCAGGACGCAGGCGAGCACGCCCGCGACCGCGTAGCAGATCGCGAGCCACCAGCCGGCGAGCACGAGCCAGATGACGTTGCCGATGGTGCGCACGTCCCGAGTGTCCGCTTCATCCGGCGATCGCGCGATGGCGCGCGACCGCCTGCTGGTCGGTGAGGATCGCGACCTGGTCGAGCACCACCCGCACCCGGGCCGCGTCGTCGGGGGCCGCCTTCCACTCCGCGGCGAACACCGGGTCCAGCGATTCCGGGGCGCCCGCGCGCAGCGCGGTGGCCAGCTCGACGAGCAGCTCGCGCTGGCGGGCCTGCATCGCGAGCCGGCCGGGGTCGCTCATCACGTACCGCAGCGCCACCGCCTTGAGCAGCGCCACCTCCGCCGCGGCCCGGGCCGGGACCACCAGGTCGGCGGTGTAGCGCAGCAGCGGGGCGTCGCCGTGGGCCGACCGGGTGGCCTCCACGGCGGCGTGCACGAACCGGCCCACGAGCTCGCTGGTGAGCCGCTTCAGCGCCACGTGGTCGCCGCCCGACGCGCTCGCTGCGGAGAACCCGCGCACCGCGGCGACGACCGGCAGCGCGAGCAGCGCCTCGGCCGCCTCGCCGAGCGCGTGCGGCTCGGCCCCGAAGTGGCGCGCCGCGAGCTCCACGAGCGCGGCCCGCTCGTGCGCCACGCCCAGCGCGGCGAGGTCGATGCGGCCGGCGAGGATGCCGTCCTCCACGTCGTGAACCGAGTAGGCGACGTCGTCGGCCCAGTCCATGATCTGCGCCTCGAGGCAGCGCCGCCGCGGCGGGGCGCCCTCGCGGACCCACGCAAACACGTCGGCGTCCTCGGGGTACGCGCTGTACTTGCGGTCGCCCGGCCGCCGCACCCACGGGTACTTGCAGGACGCGTCGAGCGTGGCCCGGGTGAGGTTGAGCCCCACCCCGTCGACCTTGGGCTCCAGCTTCGTGAGGATGCGCAGCGTCTGCGCGTTGCCCTCGAAACCGCCCTCGAGCCCGCACTCGGCTGCGAACCCGTCGAGGGCGCGCTCCCCGTTGTGGCCGAACGGCGGGTGGCCGATGTCGTGGGCCAGGCCCGCCGTGTCGACGACGTCGGGGTCGCAGCCCAGCTCCTCGGCGATCCCGCGCCCGATCTGCGCGACCTCCAGCGAGTGGGTGAGCCGCGTGCGCGGCACACCGCTGATCTCGGCCCCCTCCCCCGGCCCGACGACCTGGGTCTTGCCCGCCAGCCGGCGCAGCGCCGCCGAGTGCAGCACCCGGGCCCGGTCACGCTCGAACGGGCTGCGCCGCTCCCGGCCGGTGCCCTTGGGCGACTCCGGCGCCGGGCGGGCCCGATCGTGCGCGGAGTACCCGTCGGCGGGCATCAGCCCAGCCCCGTGGACTCGGTGTCCACGGACGCGTGCGTGAGCAGGTAGTACAGCAGCGCCCCGGTCTCGCGGACGATGTAGCGCAGCTGGGTCTCACGCGTCTGCACCACCGGGCCGCTGCGGGTGGGCGAGGTCCACGCGTCGAGCCCGCTGTCGCGGGCCATCGTGCGGGCGCGCAGCGAGTGCCAGGGATCGCTGACGACGAGCGCGCTCGTCCAGCCGTCCTGCCCGGCGCGGGCGGCCACGGCCTGGAGGCTGCCGAGGGTGTCCGACCCCTCCGCGACGGCGATCACGTCCTCGCTCGGCACGCCCCGCTCGATCAGGTAGCGCCGGCCCGCCTCGGCCTCGGTGTGGGCGTCGCCCGCGCGGTTGCCGCCGGTGGTGACGATCCGCGGCGCCAGCCCCTCCTCGTACAGCGCCTCCGCGTGCCGCAGCCGGTAGGCGAAGATCGAGCTGGGCTCGCCGTCGTACTGGGCGGCCCCGAGCACGATGACGGCGTCGACCGGCTGCCGGTCGTCGACCCGCGCCACCTGCCACACCCGGAACGCGGTGCCGCCAACCACCAGCGCGACCATCAGCAGCCCGCCCACGACCAGCCGGAAGAACCAGCCGCGGCGGCGCGGGGGCCGCTCGGGACCGGGCAGCGGGAGGGTGGGGGCCTCGGCCCCGACGAGGTCGGCGACCCGGCGGGGCCGCAGGGCGGCCGACCGCACGGGCCGGGAGAGGTCGTGCCGGGCGGTCATCAGCCGATCCGGCCGTCGGTGGCGGCGAGCGCGCTGCCCGTGCGGCCGGACCGGGCCGCCACCACCTGCGCGACGATCGACACCGCCGTCTCGGCAGGTGTGCGCGCCCCCAGGTCGAGCCCGACCGGCCCGTGCAGCCGCGCCAGCTCCTCCTCGGTGAGGCCCGCGGCGATCAACCGCTCGCGGCGGGCGGCCTGGGTGCGGCGCGAACCGAGCGCGCCGATGAAGCCCCGGCCCCGCCGCAGCGCGTCGACCAGCACGACGTCGAACGCGGGGGCGTGGTCGAGCAGCACGAGCACGTCGGCGTCGGTGAACGCGGCGACGGCGGCGTGAACGGCGTCGAGACCGGTCTCGGTGCGCGCACCCCACCCGAGCAGCTCGGCCTGCGCCACCAGCGCCTCGCCGATGGCGCCGGCCCCGGCGACCAGCACCGAGGGCACCGGCACCCAGATGTCGACCAGCAGCTCGTCGTCGCCCGCCTGCACGCGCTCGGTGGCGGTGGCGCCGCGGCGCAGCAGGCCGCGGGCAGCCGAGGCCGCCTGCTCGTCGAGCTCCGCGGTGCCCAGCGACCCGTGCACGGCCTCCAGCTCCGGCCCGGCGAGCACCACCGCGCCGCTGCCGCGCACGGTGGAGACCAGCGCGGCGGGCACCTCGCGCTCCAGCGCCTCGCCCAGCGCACCGGCCTGCGCCGCAGGCAGGGGATGGCCCAGCAGCGTGGCCCCGCCCGCGCAGGCGAGCCCGGCGTCGACCGCCGCCGCCTCCGCGACGTGCGCCTCCCGGGTGTCGGCCCCTGCCACCGCGGCCCGGGCCAGCGGGAGGACCGCGTCGTCGAGGGCGCCGCGGTAGAGCGAACCGGCCACCGGGCCACCCGCCGTGGCCGCGACCAGCTGCCCGCTCTCGACGGTGCCGAACCCGTGGCGCGCGAGCACCCGCACCACACCGACGCCGTGGGGCGCCCACTCCCGCAGCGCCGCACCCAGATCCCGGAGCTCCGACACCGCAGCCGCGCCCGCTTCCGTCACGATCCCCAGGGTAGCGATCGGCGCTGACGGATTCGCGCACGAACGCGTCTATCGTGTGAGGTGTTCGCCCGGCGGTCGGGAACCATCCGACGATCTCCGGCGTTGCAATCGGACGAACGCCCACAACCAGACCACAGGAACAATGGACCCCGCAGACAGTACCGGCGCCGTCCTCGCAGGACGGCAGCCTGAACGGGCCGATGGCCCGTGACCATCGTTTCCATCTTCGTCGGGGTGCTGGCGGTCGTCGCCCTCACCGTGCTCACGGGCTACTTCGTGGCCCAGGAGTTCGGGTACATGGCGGTCGACCGCTCCCGGTTGCAGGCCCGCGCGTCCGCCGGTGACGCCGGCGCGCGCCGGGCGCTCGCCATCACCCGCCGCACCTCCTTCATGCTCTCCGGTGCCCAGCTGGGCATCACCGTCACCGGCCTGCTCGCCGGCTACGTCGCCGAGCCGATGATCGGCGACGGCGTGGCCGAACTCCTCGGCGCCACCGGCGTGCCCGCCGGGCTCGGGGTGGCCCTCGGCGCGCTGGTCGCGCTGGTCGTGGTCACCGTCGTGCAGATGGTGTTCGGCGAGCTGTTCCCCAAGAACCTCGCCATCGCCCGCCCCGAACCGGTCGCCCGCGCGCTCGCGCTCTCCACGTCGATCTACCTCGCCGCCTTCGGCTGGCTCATCCGGCTGTTCGACGCCGCATCGAACCTGCTGCTCAAGGCGCTGCGGATCGAACCCGTGCACGACGTCGAGCACTCGGCCACCCCGCGCGACCTGGAGGCGATCATCGACGAGTCCCGCGACAGCGGCGACCTCGACGACGACCTGTCCACCCTGCTCGACCGCGTCCTCGACTTCACCGACCGCACCGCGCGGGCCGCGATGATCCCGCGCCCGCGGGTCACCTCGGTGCCCGCGCGGGCCACGATCGCCGAGCTGGTCGAGGTGATGGCGTCGGGCCACTCGCGCCTGCCCGTGATCGGGGAGAGCCCCGACGACGTGGTCGGCGTGATCTGCCTGCGCGACGTCCTGGCCCTCGAGGGCCGCACCGACCTCGCCACCCTGCGCGTCACCGACGTCGCCCGCACCCCCGTGCTCGTGCCCGCGTCGCTGCCGCTGCCCGCGGTGCTCGACCGGCTGCGCGCGGCGGACGACGAGTTCGCCGTGGTCGTCGACGAGTACGGCGGCCTCGCGGGCGTCGTCACCGTCGAGGACATCGCCGAGGAGCTCGTCGGCGAGATCACCGACGAGCACGACCCGGCCGGGGCCGACGACCTCGCCGCGGGCGACGGCGAATGGACCGTGCCCGGCACCCTGTCCGTCGAGGAGGCCGAGCGCCTCCTCGACGCCGACCTGCCCGAGGGCGGCTACCAGACGATCGGCGGGCTGGTGATCCACGAGCTGCAGCGGCTGCCCCAGCCAGGCGACCGCGTGCGCCTCGAGCTCACCGACCCGTCGCTGTCCGAGGAGGGCGAGCCGCCCCGCACGTTGGAGCTCAGCGTGCTGGCCGTCGAGCGGCGCGTGCCGTCGTCGGTGCGCCTGGCGTGGGCCGACGAGGAGGTGCGGACATGAGCATCGGCGTCGCGCTCGGCGTGTCCGCGGTGCTGGTCGCGCTCTCCGCGTTCTTCGTCGCGATCGAGTTCGCGCTCGTCGCGGCTCGCCGCTACCGCCTCGAGGAGGCCGCGGCGAGCAGCCCCTCCGCCCGGGCCGCCCTGCGCTCGTCCCGCGACCTGTCGATGCTGCTCGCGGGCTCGCAGCTGGGCATCACCCTGTGCACCGTCGGGCTCGGCGCCATCGGCAAGCCCGCGGTCGAGGAGCTGCTGCACCCCCTGTTCGGCGGGATCGGCGACCCGGCGGCCACAGTGGTGTCCTTCGTGCTGTCCCTCGTGATCGTCACGTTCGTGCACCTGGTGGTCGGCGAGATGGCCCCGAAGTCCTGGGCGATCGCCCACCCGGAGCGCTCCGCCACGATGCTGGCGCTGCCGATGCGGGCGTTCATGCTGGTCACGCGCCCGATCCTGGTGGCGCTCAACGGCATGGCCAACTGGTGCCTGCACCGGGTGGGCGTCGAGCCGGTCGACGAGCTGGCCGGCGGCCGCAACCCGGACGACCTGCGCGAGCTGGTGGAGCACTCGGCCACCACCGGCGCCCTCGACCCCGAACGCCGCGACCAGATCGTCACGGCGCTCGAGCTCGACCGGGCGCCGCTGCGCGAGGTGGTGCGGCCGCGGTCGGAGGTGGCGGGCGTACCCGCCGACGCCGACGCCGCGGCCATCCGCGCCGCCGCCCGGGAGAGCGGCCACCTGCGGCTCGTCGTCGGCGATGCCGAGGGCCGCGCGGTCGGCGTCGTACACGTCCGCGACGCGCTGGCGGTGCCCGTCACCACCACTGCCGCCGAGCTCATGCGCCCGGTGCACACCCTCCCGGCCGACCTGCCGATCCACGACGCGCTCGGCGCGATGCAGGCCGAGCGCAACCAGATCGCGCTGGTGGAGGCCGACGGGGCGATCCTGGGCCTGGTGACGCTCCACGACCTGCTGGACCGCCTCCTCCCGGCCCCCGCCTGACCCACCCCGTACGAACGGCACCCTCGTCCGATAGAGCGGTACGAAGGTGCCGTTCGTGCAATGGGGACACGGGCATGATCGGTCAGAGATGTGGTGGATCGCCCCGCCCGGGGCGGCGACCCGCATCTCGGAACGATCACGTACCGGGAGTCAGCAGCCGATCAGGCGCGCCGCGAGGTACGACTCGACCTGGTCCAGCGCCACGCGCTCCTGCGACATCGAATCGCGCTCGCGGATGGTGACGGCCTGGTCGTTGAGGGTGTCGAAGTCGACCGTGACGCAGAACGGGGTGCCGATCTCGTCCTGGCGGCGGTAGCGGCGGCCGATCGCGCCCGCGTCGTCGAACTCGACGTTCCAGTGCTTGCGCAGCGTGGCGGCGAGGTCGCGGGCCTTCGGGGAGAGGTCGGCGTTGCGCGAGAGCGGCAGCACCGCGACCTTGACCGGGGCGAGCCTGCGGTCGAGCCGCAGGACCACGCGCTTGTCGACCCCGCCCTTGGCGTTGGGGGCCTCGTCCTCGGTGTAGGCCTCGATGAGGAACGCCATCATCGAGCGCCCGACGCCGGCGGCCGGCTCGATGACGTACGGCCGGTAGCGGGCGCCGGAGGCCTGGTCGTAGAACGACAGGTCCACGCCGGAGTGGTTGGAGTGGGTGGACAGGTCGAAGTCGGTGCGGTTGGCGATGCCCTCGAGCTCGCCCCACTCCTGGCCGGTGAAGCCGAACCGGTACTCGATGTCGACGGTGCGCTTCGAGTAGTGGGACAGCTTCTCCTTCGGGTGCTCGTAGTGGCGCAGGTTGTCGCGGGCGATGCCGAGGTCGGTGTACCACCTGGTGCGCTCGTCGATCCAGTACTGGTGCAGCTCCTCGTCGGAGCCGGGCTCGACGAAGTACTCCATCTCCATCTGCTCGAACTCGCGCGTGCGGAAGATGAAGTTGCCGGGCGTGATCTCGTTGCGGAAGCTCTTGCCCATCTGGCCGATGCCGAACGGGGGCTTCTTGCGCGACGTGGTCTGCACGTTGAGGAAGTTCACGAAGATGCCCTGGGCCGTCTCCGGGCGCAGGTAGTGCAGGCCCTCCTCGGACTCCACCGGGCCGAGGTAGGTCTTGAGCATCATGTTGAACTCGCGCGGCTCGGTGTACTGGCCGCGGGTGCCGCAGTTGGGGCAGGGGATCTCGGAGAGGTCGTCCTCCGCCGCCGCCTTGCCGGTGCGCTCGGTGTACTCCTCGGCGAGCTGGTCGGCCCGGAACCGGCGGTGGCAGGACAGGCACTCGACCAGCGGGTCGTGGAACGCGTTGACGTGGCCGGAGGCCACCCACACCTGGCGCGGCAGGATCACCGACGAGTCGAGGCCGACGACGTCGTCGCGGCCGGTGACCATGAACTTCCACCACTGCCGCTTGAGGTTCTCCTTGAGCTCGACGCCCAGCGGCCCGTAGTCCCAGGCCGACCTGGTACCGCCGTAGATCTCCCCGGACGCGAAGACGAAGCCGCGCCGCTTCGCGAGCGCGACGATGGTGTCGATCTTTGCGGACGAGGGCTTGCTGGCCACGGGTGACTCCAGGACGACGGAAGGTGAGGTTTCCAGCCTATCCGCCGCGGTCCACCGGGTTGTCCCACCCCGGTCCGCGCCGTATTTTAAGTCTGGACTTATATAAGTCAGACCTGTAGCTTCGCCGTCGTGCACGCGTTCGACGTCCTCGGCGACCCGGTCCGGCGCCGGATCCTCGAGCTGCTGGCCGAGGGCGAGCAGACCTCGGGGGCCGTCACCGCCGTGGTCCGCGCGGAGTTCGGCATCTCCCAGCCCGCGGTCTCCCAGCACCTCAAGGTGCTGCGCGACAACGGCTTCGCCACGGTCCGCCCCGAGGGCACGCGTCGGCTCTACGCGGTGCGCACCGAACCGCTGCAGGACATCGACGGGTGGCTCGACCGCTTCCGCCGGTTCTGGACCCCCCGCCTGGCCGCACTGGCCACCGAGATCGAGCGCGGCAAGCGCGAACGCAGGCTGCGCTCCGACCACCCAGAGGAGTGACCATGTTCGAGATCGACCCGCAGGTCGACGCCGTCCGGCGGGCGGTCGGCCGCCGGGAGCGCGACGGTCGCGAGGCCGCGGTCGTGACGATCAGCCAGGCCTACGACACCGACGTCGAGGACCTGTGGGAGGCCTGCACCACCGCCGACCGGCTCGCGCGCTGGTTCGCCCCCGTCAGCGGCGACCTGCGGCTCGGCGGGCGGTACCAGATCGAGGGCAACGCCTCCGGCACCGTCGAGCGCTGCGACCCGCCCAAGAGCTTCTCCCTCACCTGGGAGTTCGGCGGCGGGATCAGCTGGGTGGAGGTCCGGCTGGCCCCCGAGCCCGGAGGCGGGTCGCGCTTCGAACTGGAGCACATCGCCCACCCGGAGGAGCACTGGGAGCAGTACGGCCCCGGCGCCGTCGGCCTCGGCTACGACATGGCGCTCGCCGCGCTGGCCCTGCACCTGGCCACCGGGGGCGGCGTCACCAACGACCAGGACCACGCGGCGTGGTGGGCCACGGAGTCGGGCACGCGGTTCCTCACCGAGTGCGGACGGCGCTGGTCCGAGGCCGACGTGGCAGGCGGTGCCGAGCCCGAGGCGGCCCGGGCGGCGGCCGAGCGCACGGTGGCGGCGTACACCGCGAGCTGATCCGCGCGCGGCGCCGGTCTGGCAGGCTCTCCGGGTGCGCCGCATCGACCCCGCCGAGAGGCGAGCCCGGCTCGCCGCGCGACTCCTGCTCACGCCGGGCACCCGCACCGACGACGTGGTCGCCGCGGCGGACGCCCTCGCCGGGCTCCACTCCACCGACCCGGTCACGGTGCACCTGTCCGCGGCGGCCCGGATGCGCCGTCCCGTGCTGCCCGCGGTCGACGACGCGCTGTACGTGCAGCGTTCGCTGGTGCGCCACCACGCGATGCGCCGCACGCTGTGGGTCTTCGGGCACGAGCTCGCCCGGGCGGCCCACCACTCGGCCACCGTCACGTTGCTGCCGCGGCAGCGATCGATGCTCCTCGCCGCCGTGACCGGGGCAGGCCTGGGGCCCGACCCCGCGCGCTGGATCGCCGAGGCGTCGGCCGAGATCCTCGCGGTGCTCGCCGACAAGGGGCCGCTGGGCGCGCGCGAGCTGGGCAGGCTCGTGCCGCACCTCGCCGTGCCGATCACGATCGGCACCGGGCGGCAGGCCACGTCCATGTCCGCGCACTCCCGGCTGCTGCTGGTGCTCGGCTTCGAGGGCAGGGTGCTGCGGGCCGCGCCCTCCGGCACGTGGATCAACGGCCAGTACCGGTGGGCGGCGGCCGACGCATGGGCGCCGGTGCTCGCCGAGCCGCTGGAGCCCCGCACGGCGGGCGCCGCGCTCGCGCAGGCCTGGCTGCGCTCCTACGGGCCGGGCACGGCCGCCGACCTGCAGTGGTGGGCGGGCTGGACGGTGGCCGCGACGAAACGCGCGCTCGCCGACGTCGGCGCCGTCGAGGTGGAGCTCGCCGAGGGCACCGGCTTCGTGCTGCCCGACGACGTCGACCCGGTGGAATCCGCGGAGCCGTCCGTCGCCCTGCTCCCCGGGCTCGATCCGGCCACCATGGGCTGGAAGCAGCGGGATTTCCTGCTCGACCCGGCCCACGTCCCGCTCCTGTTCGACCGCAACGGCAACGGCGGCGCCACGGTCTGGGTCGACGGCCGGATCGTCGGCGGCTGGGCGCAGCGCGGCGACGGAACGATCGCCCTGCGGATCCTGCAGGACGTCGGCGCCGAGCGATCGGCGGAGGTCGAGCAGGCGGCCCACGAGCTCGAACGTCTGCTCGGCGACGTGCGCTTCACCCCGCGGTTCCCCGCGCCGCTGCACAAGGAGCTGCGGGCCTGAACCGTCACCTGGCCGGTCAGCCCCACGCCGCCTCGACGCGCAGGCGGAGGTCGCCCAGCCGCTCGACCGGTTCGTTGGCGAACACGAACCGCAGGTAGCGCTCGCCCGAGGGACCCCACCCGTCCATCGGCGTGGCGGCCACGCGGCCGCGGGTGAACAGGCGCTCGGAGGCCTCGGCCGGGCTCATGCCGAGCTGCGCGGTGTCGACGAGCAGCGACCAGCCGCCGTCGGGCGGGATCACCGGGTAGCCGGCGAGCTCGCCCAGGACGGCGTTGCGCCGGGCGCGCCACAGGTCGACCGCCCACGCCACGTCCGCGTCCGCGTCGGGGGCGCTCAGCGCCGCGGCCACGGCCTCCTGGGCGAGCCCCACCTGGCACACGACGTTGGTGAGGCCGACCAGGTTGACGTCTCCCATGATCGCCTCCGGGCCGACGACCCACCCGACCCGCCACCCGATCATCCTCAGCTCCTTGGACGCGGAGCCGACGGTGATCGTGCGGGCCGCGAGCCCCTCGTGCCGGGCCGGGTGCGCCGGCTCGGCGCCGTCGAAGCGGATGCGTTCCATGGCGGCGTCGTGGAGCAGCCACGCCGAGGTACCGTCGAGCGCGCGGGCGAGGGCGTCCCAGTGCGCGGGTCCGAGCACCGATCCGGTCGGCATCGCGGGCGACATCATCAGCACCACCGCCGTGCGCGTGGTGACCGCGGCTGCCAGTTCGTCCGGGTCGAGCGTCCACCCGGCCGCGGTGGCGGTCAGCGGGACGAAGCGGGGCACCCCTCCCGCGAGCCGGACGCGGTTGACCAGCCCGGCGTAGACGGGGTCGACCAGCACCACATCGTCGCCGGGTTCGACGGTGGCCAGCAGCGTGTTGAGCACCCCGTTGAGCCCGCCCGCCGTGATGACGCACTCACGGGCGGGGTCGTAGTGCCGTCCGGCCAGCCGCCCGACGTGGGCGGCGGCGGCCTCGCGGAGCGTCAGACCGCCCTGGAAGGGCAGGTAGCTGTTGGCGCTGTCCTGGTCGATCGCGGCCCTGGTCGTCTCCAGGGCCACCGCGGGCGGGCGGAGGTCGGTGTCGAGGTTCTCCAGGCGGAGCAGCGTCTCGTCGCCCTCCCGGTCGGCCCGGTCGCCGAGCTGGTCCACGCCGATGCCGGGGATCTCACGCAGGCGACTGACGGTCATGCCCCCTCCTTCGTTCCGTATGCGGAACGAGGCTAGGCCAACAGGCTCCGGTGCGTGGTCGCCGTGCCGCCTTCGGCCGTCACCAGCGCCTCGAACGTCGCCGGTTCGTCGGCCAGCGCCTCCGACAGCAGCGGCACCACGTGCTCGCGCACCGGGAACGGGGAGAGCGCGCGCCGGTAGGCGTCCACGGAGGCGAAGCGGACCGTGAGCACCCAGCGGTCCGGCTCGTCCACCGAACGCCCGAACTCGCCGCCGAGGCACCCCGGCGCCGCGGTGAGCAGCTCCAGCGCCGTGCGGGCGCGCGCGAGGAGATCGGGAGAGGTGGTGAACCGGCACACGAGCAGCACGCCACCCACCCTTCCAGCACGCGCCTACGATGGGGACGCGGCCCGCAGCGCACTGACCACCGGGGAGCGCGGCCGCCGCTCCCGGGGATGGGGACGCCGATGTCGATCGTCGCAGGTGCGGGGCCCGTCGGGCGAGCCGCCGAGGAGGGGCTGCCCGCCGACGATCACGTCGAGCACGCGGCAGGCAGCCCGGGCGCTCCCCCGGCTCCGGTGCACACCACGCGCACGCTCGCGGCCGCGGGCGACCTGCTGCGCGCGCTCGCGGCCCCCGTGCGCATCGCGATCGTGCTGCAGCTCCTGGAGTCCGACCGGTGCGTCCACGACCTGGTCGACGCGTTGGAGGTGGCCCAGCCGCTCATCAGCCAGCACCTGCGCGTGCTGAAGTCCGCCGGTGTCGTGCACGGCCAACGCCGCGGGCGCGAGGTGGTGTACTCGCTGGTCGACGACCACCTCGCCCACATCGTGGTCGACGCGGTCGCGCACGTCGAGGAGGGGCGATGAACACCGGCGTCGACGGGCAGGCGCCCACCACGCGCGCGCTGCGCGCCACCCGGCAGCGCGCGGCGGTGTCGGCGATGCTCGACCGGCTCGACGACTTCCGCTCCGCGCAGGAGATCCACGAGGAGCTGCGGCGGGCCGGTGAGGGCATCGGCCTCACCACCGTCTACCGCACCCTGCAGACCCTCGCCGACGGCGGTGAGGTCGACGTGCTGCGCACCGGCTCCGGCGAGGCCGTGTACCGCCGCTGCGCGTCCGCCGAGCACCACCACCACCTCGTCTGCCGCCGCTGCGGCTACACCGTGGAGATCGAGGGCCCGGCCGTCGAGACCTGGGCGCAGCGCGTGGCCGCCGACCACGGGTTCGTGGAGCTGAGCCACACGGCCGAGGTCTTCGGCCTCTGCAAGGACTGCGGCGCGTCCCGCTGACACCCGGCGGGCGATCCCCCTGGACCGCGGCCGCCCGCTGCGGGAGCATCGAGGTGAAGCCCGATCCGGAGGGAGGTGACCTGCCGATGGAGGCGAAAGCAGGCGACCACATCGTCGTTGAGGCGACGGTCGTCGACCAGAGCCGGCGCGAGGGCGAGGTCCTCGAGGTGATCGGCTCCGGTGACCGCACGTGCTACCGGGTTCGCTGGCGGGACGGCCACGAGTCGGTGTTCCACCCCGGCCCGGGGGCGCACGTCACCTCACCGGGCTGACCGGCTCTCGTCGGGCAGCAAGGCGGCGCGCAGGCTGGAGGCGCCGCTCACCACCAGCATCAGCAGCGTGCCCATCGCCTTCTCGTCCAACCCTGCGGCGGGGAAGGCGTAGCGCCACGTGACGTCCCAGCCTGCGCTGCCCTCTATCACCCGCGGGGTGCCGAACAGGCCCTCCCCGACACCCATCGCCACCTGCGTGGGCACGTCGCTCTCGGCGGGCAGGTCCCAGGCCACCACGCAGGTGAGGTTGAGGACGGGCAGGCCGTCCTCCAGGTCCAGGCCCTGCAACGCGCAGACGACGCCGCCGTGGGCGAACGTGAGGGCGCCGTCCTCGTCGGCGGTGACGTCGTGGAAGCGTTCGAGGGCCGCGCGGGCCACGGCGAGCATGTCGGCGATCGCACTGCTCACGAGACGGCCTCCGGGGAGTCGAGGGCGCCGCCGAACCGTCGGTCGCGGCGGGCGTAGATCTCGATCGCCTGCCACAGGTGGCGGCGGTCGAAGTCGGGGAACAGGGTGTCGAGGAAGACGAGCTCCGCGTACGCCGACTGCCAGAGCAGGAAGTTCGACGTGCGTTGCTCGCCCGAGGAGCGCACGAACAGGTCGACGTCCGGCATGTCCGGTTCGTCGAGGTACCGCGCGATCATGCGCTCGTCGATCTTGTCGGGCTTGATCCGGCCCTCCGCGGCGAGGGCCGCGACCTTCTTGACGGCGTCGGCGATCTCGGCCCGCCCGCCGTAGTTCACGCACATGGTGAGCGTCAGGACGTCGTTGTGCCTGGTCTTCTCCTCGGCGATCTCCAGCTCCTTGATCACCGAGCGCCAGAGCCGCGGGCGCCGGCCCGCCCAGCGCACGCGCACGCCCATCGCGTCCATCTCGTCGACGCGGCGGCGGATGACGTCGCGGTTGAAGCCCATGAGGAAGCGCACCTCGTCGGGGCTGCGCTTCCAGTTCTCGGTGGAGAACGCGTAGGCCGACAACCACTTGACGCCGATGTCGATCGCGCCGCGGGCCACGTCCATCAGCGAGGCCTCCCCGCGGCGGTGCCCCTCGATCCGGGGCAGGCCGCGAGCGTTGGCCCAGCGCCCGTTGCCGTCCATGACCAGCGCGACGTGGCGGGGCACCAGCTCCGGCGGGATCGCGGGCGGACGCGCACCCGACGGGTGCGGCGGCGGGGGCTGGAACCGACTCACGGGTCAACCCTAGGGGCGACCGTGGGGTAGACCTCAGGGTCCCTCGGGTGACTACCCCAGTCCGGGCAAACCGCCCATCCCTCTACCGTGTGAATCATGACCGCCGCTCCAGGGCCCGAGATCGACGGAATCGTCGGCTGGGTCGTCGACCTGATGGAGGCGCTCGGCGCACCCGGGGTCGGCCTCGCGATCGCGCTCGAGAACGTGTTCCCGCCGCTGCCCAGCGAGGTGTTCCTCCCGCTCGCCGGGTTCGCCGCGTCCCGGGGCGAGCTGAGCCTCGTCGCCGCGATCGTCTGGACCACCCTCGGATCCGTCGTCGGCGCGCTCGCGCTGTACGGGCTCGGCGCCGCGCTCGGCCGCGAGCGGCTGCGCGCGATCGCCGACAGGATGCCCCTGGTGGACGTCGGCGACATCGACAAGGCGGAGGCGTGGTTCGCCCGCCACGGCGCCAAGGCGGTGTTCTTCGGGCGGATGGTGCCGCTGGTCCGGAGCATGATCTCGGTACCCGCGGGCGTCGAGCGCATGAGCGTGCCGCTGTTCCTCGCGCTCACCGCGGCCGGGAGCCTCATCTGGAACTCGATCTTCGTCGTGTCCGGGTACCTGCTCGGCGAGAACTGGCACGTCGTCGAGAGCTACGCGGGCATCCTCTCCAAGGTCGTGCTCGTGGCGGTCGCCGTCGCAGTGGTGGTGTTCGTGGTGCTGCGCGTCCGGCGCCGCCGCGACGCGCCGGACGTGGCCGACGAGCCGGCCGATCTGGCCGACGCCCCCACCGTGCTGATCCCGGCGGTGCGGGCCCGGCCGCCGGAGCCCGCCCGGCAGTGGTCGGCGCAGCCGTCGTCCACGGAGTGGGGCGCGCAGCCCACGCAGCGGATCCCGGCGGTCCGGCCCGACGCGGCGCCGCCGCACCGGTCCCCGCGGTAGCGCCGTGCGGACGTGGGCGCGCACGGGCGCGGGCGTCGCCCTCGGCGCCTGCTCGGCCGTGGCGCACGTGGTGCTCGCGCTCCCGGTGGCCGTGGCCCTGCTCGTGCCCGCGCTCCGGCTGGCGGCAGACACGACGGTGCAGCGGCTCGCGGCGCTGGAACGCCGCCGGGTCGTGGCTCTCCTCGGCGGGGCGGACCACGGCATCGACCCGGCCCCGCCGCGGGCCCTGCGGTACCTGGCGGCGCGGATCCCCGTCGGCCTGCTGGGCGGCGCGGTGCTGGCGCTGCTCGGCATCGGTCTGGCCGCCGCGGTGACGCTCGGGTACTCGTGGCTCACGCAGACCCCCTGGGCGATGGAGCGCGACGGCACCGTGATCAGCGGCGGCGTCATCGTCGCCTACGCCGTCCCGGGCGCCGTGCTGCTCTACCTCGCCCTCGCGGGCGCCGCGGGCGTGGCCCGCGGGGAACGCGCCCTCCTCGCCCGGCTGCTGGCCCCCTCGCGCGAGGAGCGGCTCGCGCGGCGCGTCGAGGAGCTCGCGCGCACGCGCGACGCGGTGGTCGCTGCCGTCGACGACGAGCGGCGCCGGATCGAGCGCGACCTGCACGACGGCGTCCAACAGCGGCTGGTGGCGCTCGGCATGCTGCTGGGCCGGGCGCGCCGCCACCCCGACCGCGCCGCGGAACTGGTGGCGCAGGCGCACGACGAGGCCGGGCGCGCGCTCGCCGAGCTGCGCGACGTGTCGTGGCGCGTCTACCCGGCGGCGCTGGACACCGGCGGCCTCGCCACCGCGCTGGAGTCGGTGGCCGAGCGTGCGCCCCTGCCGGTCCGGATCCGGTGCGACCTGCCGGTCGAACCGCCCGCTACCGTGCGCGCCGCGGCCTGGTTCGTCATCAGCGAGGCGGTGACGAACGCGGCCAAGCACTCGGGGGCGCAGCGCGTGGACGTGGAGGTGGCGACGGTGGACGGCCGGCTGCGGGTGGCGGTCCGCGACGACGGCCGTGGCGGTGCCGACCCGGCGGGCGGTGGCCTCGCCGGCCTGGCGCGCAGGGTGGCCGCCGCCGACGGGGTGTTCGCCGTGACCAGCCCGGCCGGCGGTCCGACCGTCGTCACCGCGGAGCTGCCGTGCGCGTGACGATCGCCGAGGACTCGGCCCTGCTGCGCGAAGGGCTCGTCCGGCTGCTGGCCGACGAGGGCCACGAGGTGCTCGACGCGGTGGGCGACGCCCGCGCCCTGCTCGGCGCGCTGGAGCGGCGGCAACCCGACGTCGTCGTCGTGGACGTCCGGATGCCTCCGACCCACAGCGACGAGGGCGTGGTGGCGGCGCTGGAGATCCGGCGCCGGTGGCCGCAGGTGGGGGTGCTGGTGCTGTCGCAGTACGTCGAGCGGCGACACACCGCGCAGCTGATCGGAGACGACGGTGGGCGCGTCGGCTACCTGCTCAAGGACCGGGTGGCGCAGGTCGGGGAGTTCCTCGACGCCCTCGAGCGCGTCGGTGCGGGCGGGGCGGCGTTCGACCCGGAGGTCGTGCGGCAGCTGCTCGCGGCCGGCCGCCGCGCCGACCCCCTCGCCCGCCTCACCCCCCGCGAACGCGACGTCCTCGACGCCATGGCCGAGGGCCTCACCAACGCCGGCACGGCCGAGCGGCTGCGGATGTCGGTGAGCGCGGTGGAGAAGCACGTCGCCTCGATCTTCGGGAAGCTCGGCATCCCGGAGACGGCGGGCTACAGCAGGCGGGTGCTCGCCGTGCTGCGCTACCTCGGATCCTGAGCGGCTGGACGCCGGTCCCCCGACCGAGTACCGTCGGCCTTATTCAACATCCAATGAATAAAGGGGGAAGTCCGATGACCGAGCGCACGACCTGCGCGGTGATCGGCGGCGGCCCGGCCGGCATGGTCCTCGGCCTGCTGCTCGCGCGAGCCGGGGTCGACGTCACCGTCCTGGAGAAGCACGGCGACTTCCTGCGCGACTTCCGCGGGGACACCGTCCACCCGTCCACCCTCCAGCTGCTCGACGAGCTGGGCCTCGGCGAGCGGTTCGCCCAGCTCCCGCAGAGCAGGCTGCACGAGATCGCCTTCCCGTTCCCCGACGGCAGCCGCGTCGTCATCGGCGACCTGCGCCGGCTGCGCGTGGCCCACCCGCACATCGCGATGGTGCCGCAGTGGGACCTGCTCAACCTGCTCGCCGAGGCGGGCGCGCAGGAGCCGTCGCACACGCTGCGGATGCGCGCCGAGGTCACCGAGCTGATCCAGGAGGACGGCCGGGTGCGCGGCGTGCGGTACCGCACGGAGGACGGCGCGGCCCACGAGCTGCGGGCCGACCTCACCGTGGCCTGCGACGGCCGCTGGTCGATCGCCCGCGCCCAGGCCGAGCTGCGGCCCACGGAGCTGCCGGTGCCGATCGACACGTGGTGGTTCCGGCTACCGCGCGGCGCAGGCGACCCGGAGGCCCTGCAGCCGGTCATGCGCGAGCGCCGGTTCGTGATCATGATCCCGCGGGAGGACTTCCTCCAGATCGCGTACTTCGGCCCGAAGGGCAGCGACGCCCAGCTGCGCGAGCGCGGCATCGAGTGGTTCCGCCGGGAGATCGCCGAATGCGTGCCCCAGCTGGCCGACCGGGTCGGCGAGCTCACGTCGATGGACGACGTCAAGCACCTGGACGTCCGGCTCAACCGGCTCGACCGCTGGCACGTCGACGGGCTGCTGTGCATCGGCGACGCCGCGCACGCGATGTCCCCGATCGGCGGGGTCGGCATCAACCTCGCCGTGCAGGACGCCGTCGCCGCCGCGACCCTGCTCGCCGAGCCGCTGCTGCGGGGCGGAGTCACCGCCGCGGAGCTGGCCGCCGTGCGCAGGCGCAGGATCGCCCCCACCGTCGCGGTGCAGACCCTCCAGCGCGTCATGCACCGCGCCGTCCTGAGGCCGGTCATCGAGGGCAGGCGACAGGGCCCGCCGAAGCCGATCCTCGCGCTGCTGAAGGCCATCCCCGCGGCGTCGTTCGTGCCGGCCTACCTGATCGGCGTCGGGCTGCGCCCCGAGCACGCGCCCGCGTTCGCGCGCCGGGCCGCGGGCGCCGTCAGCTCATAGCCCGCCGCTCCACCAGCGGCAGCGACCGCAGCTGCCGCTCCAGGTGCCACTGCAGGTGGGCGGCCACGAGCCCGCTGGTGTCCCGGCGGGTGACGCTGGTGGCGGAGTCCGCGGTGTCCCAGTCGCCGTGCAACAGGGCGTCGAGCAGCGCGAACGTCTCGGGCGACGGCCGCACGGAGCCCGGCGGCCGGCACCGCGGGCACACCGCTCCCCCGGCCGCGATGTTGAACGCGGCGTGCGGGCCGGGCTCGGCGCAGCGGGCGCACTCGGAGATGGCGGGAGCCCACCCGGCGTGGGTCATGGCGCGCAGCAGGAACGCGTCGAGCACGAGCGACGGGTCGCGGTCCTGCCCCGAGAGGGCCCGCACCGCCCCCACGAGCAGCAGGTACACCCGCAGCGCGGGCTCGCCCTCCTCGGCCACGAGCCGGTCGGCGGTCTCCAGCATCGCGCAGCCCGCCGTGTAGCGGGTGTAGTCGCCGACGATCCCGACGCCGAACGCGTCGACGGTCTCGGCCTGGGTGATGACGTCCAGCGAACGCCCCGTGTAGCACTGGACGTCGACGTGGTTGAACGGCTCCAGCCGGGCCCCCCAGCGCGACCGGGTGCGCCGCACCCCCTTCGCCACCGTGCGCACCTTGCCGCGGCGGCGGGTGAGCAGCGTGACGATGCGGTCCGCCTCGCCGAGCTTCTGCACCCGCAGCACGAGGCCGGTGTCTCGCCACAGGGTCACCGGCCAAGCGTACGGCCGGGCCCGGCTTGACACCGCCTCCCCACACCAGTGGGGTGGCGATGAACCGATCAGAGGAGACCCGGTGACCCATGTCGTGCCCGAGCACCAACGCGCCGCGGCCGAGCGCACCCTCGCCGCCACACCGGGGGTGCGCGGCGAGCCCAGCGACGCGGAACGCTCCCGCACGCTGATCACCGCCGTCCGCACCGGCTCGCTCGCCACGATCGGCGACGGCGGGTTCCCGTTCGGCTCGCTCGTCGCGCACGCGGTCGACCACGAGGGGCGCCCGCTGCTGCTGCTCAGCGACCTCGCCGAGCACAGCCGCAACCTCGCCGCCGACCCGCGCGCGTCGCTGATGGCCACCGAGGTGGGCACGGGCGACCCGCTCGCGCTGGCCCGGGTCACCGTGATCGGCCGCGTCGGCGAGCTGCGGGGCGAGGAGCGCGACGCCGCCCTGGAGACCTACAAGGCCGCCCACCCGGGCGCGTTCTACTCCGGCTTCGCCGACTTCCGGCTCTACCGGCTCGAGGTCCAGTCGGTCCGCTACGTCGGCGGCTTCGGCCGGATGAGCTGGGTCGACGCGGCGAGCTACACCGAGGCCGAACCCGACCCGCTGCGCCCGCACGCCGACCGGATCCTCGCCCACATGAACGACGACCACGCCGACTCCCTCGTGCTGTTCTGCCGCCGGTTCGCCGGCCGCCCCGACACCGTCGAGGCGCGGATGGTGGCCGTCGACCGCTACGGCTTCGCCGTGCTCGCCGCCGACGAGCCCGGGGGCGAGACCACCGCGGTGCGCCTGCCCTTCGACGAGCGCACCGACACCCCCGACACCGTCCGGCAGGCGATGATCGAGCTGGTGCGCAAGGCCCGGGCTGCCTGAGGCCCCGCGCCGGCGCCCCGCTTCGCCAGCATGGTGGCTTTGCTGGCGCATTACGCCAGTAAGGCCACCTTGCCGGCATAAGAGAGGCGCCCCTGGGCGAGCTACCCACGGCCTCCCCGGTGCCAGCATGGTGGCTTTGCTGGCGCATTACGCCAGTAAAGCCACCTTGCTGGCATACGGAGCCGGGCGGAGCCGGCTGCCTCAGGCTGACGCCGCCGCGTGGCAGGCGCCCCTGCCGTCGGCCTCCGCGACGATCCGCCCGCCCGCCACGCGCACAGCGACCTCGGTGGCGTCGCTGACCACCCGCTCCCCCGCCGCGGCGGCGACGGCCCCCGCCGGGTCGTGCACCACCTGCAGCTGGGGCCAGGCCTGCTCGGGGAAGGCGAGCCGGATGCAGCGGCAGACGTCGGCCACCACGAGCCGCGCGAGCGGCGTCAGCTCGCCGGGGTCGCTCGACACGAGCACCGCGGTGACCGTCGAGCCCACGGGTGCCGCTCGCACCGCCTCCTCGACGGCCACGAGCCGGTGCAGGCCGAGCACCGCGACCACCCCGTCCGCATCGAGCCGGGCGGGCGCATCGCGGACGGCGTCGACGGCGGCGGGCGGTTCCCACGGCCGGCCGACCGGCCGCGCGCGGGGCACGTAGGGCAGGTGGGGCGGCGCCCACTCGTCCCCGCGCCCGCTCCCGAGTTCCAGGTCGGCGAAGCCCTCGCAGGCGCGCACGACGTCGAACGGGTCGGCGAACCCGGGCGCCGCGGCGGCGAGCTGGGCGGCCCCGTGCAGCGTGGTGAGGGCGACCTCGGCCGCCCGCACCCGCCTACCCTCCCCCGCCGGCTCGTGCATCCGTTCCAGCGCGAGCCCGAGCAGGATCGCGTCGAGCGCCATGAGCTGGGCGAACGGGGTGCGGGTTCGTTCGTCGGCCAGCACCTCGGGCAGCAGGTCGGCACCGAGCGGGACCGCGCCGTCGGGGCCGTCGGTGGTGAGGGGCAGCCGCCCGACCCATGCCCGGGCGAACGCGCCGAGGGCGGTGCGCGGTGTGGTGCCGGCGACGACCTCCGGGATCGCCGCCCGTTCCGCCTCCTCGGCGAGCACGGCGAGGTAGAGGGCCCGCTTGCCCGGGAAGTTGGAGTAGACCGCGCCGCGGGTGAGCTCGGCACGCTCGGCGATCACGTCGATCTTGGCGTCGCGGAACCCGCGCTGGAGGAACTCGGTGCGGGCGGACGCGAGCACGCGTTCGCGGGTGCGCTCCTGCGCCTGTGCCCTGGTGAGCCGGCCCATGCCCCTCCCGCCCGTTGTCGATCTCCGCGCCGCGATGCTACGTTCACCATCCAGATGATGAGAACATCTGATTGAAACATCTAGGAGGAGGACTCCGTGGCCGACCTGCCCGAGATCGACCTCACCGATCCCGCGGTGCTGCGCGACCCGTTCACCGCGCACGGGCAGGCACGGGAACGATCGGCGCTGGCCCGCCTGGTCGTGCCGGGCATGGCGCCGATGTGGGGCGTCACGCGCCACGCCGAGTGCCGCGCGGTGCTCTCGGACCCGGCCCGGTTCGCCCTCGGCCCGGGCACGTTCGCCTTCAAGCCGCCCGTGTCCGACGATCTGGCCCCCTACCTGCGGTCCATGCAGGAGATGGAGGGCCCCGACCACACCCGGCTCCGCCGGCTGGTCGCACCGGCGTTCACGCCGCGGCGCGCCGCCGAGTTCCGGCCCCGGATCGAGGCGATCGTCGACGAGCTCCTCGACGACCTCTGCGCCCACGCCGCCCGCGGCCCGGCCGACCTGCTCACCCACGTCGCCCGGCCGCTGCCGATGGCCGTGATCTGCGAGCTCGTCGGCATCCCCGACTCCGACCGCCCGCGCTGGCAGGATTACGGGGCCGCGGTGGCCGCCGGCGCGGGAGCCGCGTTCACCGACGCCCTCCCGGGCGTCGTCGAGGGCGCCCGGGCCGCGGTCGCCGCCCGCCGCGCCCACCCGCGCGACGACATCGTCTCCGACCTCGTCCGCGTCCAGGCCGAGGACGGCGCCCGGCTGAGCGACGTCGAGCTGGTCTCGCTCGTCTGGCAGCTCGTGCTGGGCGGGCAGACGCCGACGAACCTCCTCGCCAACGCCGTCGACGCGCTGCTGGCCCACCCCGCGCAGCTCACCGCGCTCCGCGCCGACCCGGGGCTCGCCCCGCAGGCTGTCGAGGAGCTGATGCGCTGGTGCGGCCCGCAGCTCCTGGCGTTGCCCCGGTTCACCACGCAGGAGGTCGAGCTGGCCGGCGTGCGGATCGGCGTGGGCGAGCCGGTGGTCGTGATGATCGCGGCCGCCAACCGTGACCCACGCGCGTTCCCCGACGCCGGCACGCTCGACGTCACGCGCACGGCACCCGCGCCCCACCTCGGCTTCGCCCACGGGCCGCACTTCTGCCTGGGCGCCGCCTTCGCGCGGGTGCAGACGGAGGTGGCGCTCACCGCGCTCCTGCGCCGGGCTCCTCGCCTCGCGCTCGCCGGCGAGGTCCGGCCGGGATCCGACGGAGGCACCTGGCGCCTAAGGGCTCTCCCGGTGACGCTCTGAGCCCCCCGCCCCGGTACGCCGGCATGGTGGCTTTGCCGGCCGATTACGCGAGTAAAGCCACCATGCCGGCACTCGGGAGGCCGGGAGCCGGGAGGCCGGGAGCCGGGTCAGAAGCCCAGTTTCCGCAGCTGCCTCGGGTCCCGCTGCCAGTCCTTCGCGATCTTCACGTGGAGGTCGAGGTAGATCCTCGTGCCCAGCAGCGCCTCGATCTGCCGCCGGGCGTCGGCGCCGACCTGCCGCAGCCGCGCGCCGCCCTTGCCGATCACGATGCCCTTCTGGCTGGACCGCTCGACGTAGATGTTGGCGTGCACGTCCAGCAGGTCGTCGCGGCCCTCCCGCGGCACCATCTCCTCGATCACCACGGCGATCGAGTGCGGCAGCTCGTCGCGCACCCCTTCGAGGGCGGCCTCGCGGATCAGCTCCGCGACGAGCGTCTCCTCCGGCTCGTCGGTGAGCTCGCCGTCCGGGTACAGCGGCGGGCCCTCGGGGAGGCGGGCGACGAGCAGGTCGGCGAGAAGACCCACCTGGAACCCGTCGACGGCCGAGCAGGGCACGACTTCGGCGAACTCCATGAGCCCCGACAGCTGCGTGAGCCGCTCGGCGATCTGGTCGGGCTGGGCGAGGTCGGTCTTCGTGACGACACCCAGCACCGGGGTGCGGCCGGCCACCGAGCGCAGCTCGTTGACGATGAACTCGTCGCCGCGGCCCACCGGCTGGTCGGCGGGCACGCAGAACCCGATCACGTCGACCTCGGCCCACGTCTCGCGCACGACGTCGTTGAGCCGGCTGCCGAGCAGCGTGCGCGGCTTGTGCAGGCCGGGGGTGTCCACGACCACGAGCTGGGCGTCCTCGCGGTGCAGGATGCCGCGGATCGCGTGCCGGGTGGTCTGGGGCCTGCTGGACGTGATCGCGATCTTCTGCCCGATCAGCGCGTTGGTCAGCGTGGACTTGCCGGCGTTCGGCCGTCCGACGAAGCAGGCGAACCCGGAGCGGAAACCCTCGGGGACCTGGGCGAAGGTCATCACAGCGGCGCGAGCTTCTCGCCGGTGAGCTTCTCGAGGATCTCGCGGCCGATCGGCAGCGCCGCGGTGGCCGCGGGCGACGGGGCGTTCAGGACGTGCAGCACGGAGCCCGCACCGCTGCCCTGCTCGACGAACAGGAAGTCGTCGACGAGCGTGCCGTCGGCCTTGACCGCCTGCGCACGCACGCCCGCTCCGGCGCGGTGCAGGTCCTCCGCACGCACGTCGGGCAGCATCCGCTGGATCTGCTTGACCATCGCCTTGCGCGACAGCGACCGGTGCATCTCGCCGAAGCCGTACTTCCAGTGCCGCTGCGCGACCTTGAGCATGCCCGGGTAGGTGATGGTCTGCAGGAACTCCTTGGGCTTCACCACGCCCCACGAGTACCCCTCGCGGGCCAGGGCTAGCACCGCGTTCGGGCCCGCGTGCACGTGCCCGTCGATCCCGCGCGTGGCGTGCACGCCCAGGAACGGGAACGCCGGGTCGGGCACGGGGTAGATCAGGCCCTTGACGAGCTCCGCCGCCCGGTCGCTGAAGCCGGAGTACTCGCCGCGGAACGGGATGATCCGCACGCCCGGGTCGGCGCCCGCCGCCTTCGCGACATCGTCGCAGCGCAGCCCCGCGCACACGACGACCTGCTTGCCGAGCAGGTCACCCGAGTCCGTGCGCACGACGACGTCGTCCGCCCGGCGCACGATCTGGTGTACGGCCCGGCCGAGGTGGATCTCGCCACCCTCCTTGCCGACGAGCTCACCGATCTTCTCCGCGATCGCCTTGTAGTCCGTGATGCCGGTGGAGGGGACGTACAGCGCCGCGATGCCCCGGACGTGCGGCTCGTGCTCGCGCATGCCGGCCTGGTCCAGCTCGTGGTTCTCCACGCCGTTGGCGTCGCCGCGCCGCTTGAGCTCCGCCATCCGCGGCAGCTCCTCCGGCTCGGTGGCCACCACGAGCTTGCCGGTGACCTCGTGCGGCAGGTCGTGCTCGCGGCAGAAGGCCACGGTCTCGGCGCAGCCCGCCACCGCGAGGCGCGCCTTGTACCCGCCGGGCGCGTAGTAGAGGCCCGAGTGGATCACGTTCGAGTTGTTGCCGGTCTGGTGGCGGGCCAGCTGCTGCTCGCGCTCGACCACGGCGACGGACCGCCCGGTGCGCGCCACGGCGTGCGCGGTGGCGAGACCGACGATGCCGCCGCCGACCACGACGACGTCGAACGAGGGGGTGCTCGGGCTCATGAACGGGCCTCCGGGTCAGCCTGGTCGGACATCGCTCTCCTCGCGTTGGGCGCCGTGTTCGTCCGGCGCCGGTTGTTCGACGGGCTCCACCAGCACCGTGTTGATCCGGATGCGCCCGCGTGCGTCCTTGCCGCCTTCGGCCAGGAGCCGCAGGCCCGCCACCTCGGCCTCGGCACCGGGCAGCGGCACCCGGCCCAGCTGCTGGGCGAGCAGCCCGCCCACCGTGTCGACGTCGGCGGCTTCCAGCACCTCGCCCAGGTCGTGCTCCTGGCCCTCCGAGCCGTCGGCGCCGCCGAAGAGCTCGAGGAGGTCCTCCACCGGGAGGCGCGCGGACACGCGCAGGCGCTTCCCGTCGTCCAGCTCCTGGACGTCGGGCACCTCCTCGGTGTCGTACTCGTCGGTGATCTCCCCGACGATCTCCTCGAGGATGTCCTCGATGGTGACCACCCCGGCCGTGCCACCGTACTCGTCCACCACGATCGCCATGTGGTTGCGCGCGGCCTGCATCTCCTTGAGCAGCTCGTCCACCCGCTTGGTGTCGGGCACGAGCGCGGCGGGCCGCATGACGTCGGTGAGCGGGGCGTCGGGCGACTCGGCCTGTGCCCGCACGAGGTCCTTCAGGTAGGCGACCCCGATGATGTCGTCGATGTTCTCCCCGAGCACGGGGATGCGCGAGTAGCCGCTCTTCAGCGCGAGGCGCAGCACCTTGTCGACCGGGGTGCCGCGCTCGGCCCACACCACGTCCGGGCGGGGCACCATCACCTCGCGGACGAGCGTGTCGCCCAGCTCGAACACCGAGTGGATCATCTGGCGCTCGTCCTCGTCGACGACGCCGCTGGTGCTGGCCATGTCGACGAGCTCGCGCAGCTCGACCTCGGAGGAGAACGGGCCCTGGCGGAACCCCTGCCCCGGGGTGATCGCGTTGCCGACGAGGATCAGCAGCTTCGTCAGCGGGCCGAGCAGCGTGGCGAGCGCGCGCACCGGCGCCGCGACGAGCATGCCGATCCGGTAGGGGTGCTGGCGGCCGAGCGTGCGCGGCCCGACGCCGATGAGCACGTAGCTGACCACCACCATGATCGCGGCCGCGGTGAGCCCGCCCGCCCAGTCACGGTCGAACACCTGGATCAGGGCGATCGCGAGCAGCACCGTGGCGGCGGTCTCGGCGGCCAGCCGGAGCAGCAGGAGGAGGTTGACGTGGCGGGGGCGGTCGGCGGCGACGGCGGCGAGCGCGCGCGCCCCGGGACGACCCTCCCGCACGAGCGCGTCGACACGGGCGCGCGACACCGTGTTGAGGGCCGCGTCGGCGGCGGCGAACAGCCCGGCGAGCGGGACCAGCAGGACCGCGATCACGATCAGCGGGAGGGGGTCGTCCATGATCGGGGGTCAGTCGTCCTCGAGACCCGCGGTGCCCAGCACCGCGGAGTCGCTGCGCTGCCGCGCGGCCTGGGCGGCTGCCCGCTGCTGCGCGGCCTGCCAGTCGGTGAGCAGCTTGGCCTGCAGGCCGAACATCTCCCGCTCCTGCTCCGGCTCGGCGTGGTCGTAGCCGAGCAGGTGCAGCACGCCGTGCACGGTGAGCAGGTGCAGCTCGTCGGCGAGGGAGTGGCCCGCCTTGCGGGCCTGTGCCTTGGCGAAGTCCGGGCACAGCACGATGTCGCCGAGCAGCGCCGGGCCGGTGTCGGGGGCGTCCGGGCGCCGGGACTCCTCCACCAGCTCGTCCATCGGGAACGACAGCACGTCGGTGGGGCCGGGCTCGTCCATCCACCGCTCGTGCAGCTCGCTCATGACTTCCTCGGTGACGACGAGGACGGACAGCTCGGCCGCGGGGTTGACGTGCATGGCGTCGAGCGCGAAACGCGCCACGGAGGCCACGAGCGACTCGTCGACGGGCACGCCCGACTCGTTGCAGACCTCGATCGACACCTGTTTCCCCTGCTCCACTCGCGTACCGGACGACCAGCCTAGACCGTCGCGGCGGATGGGTAGGTTGCCTCCCATGGTGACCGCGAACTGGGCAGGCAACGTCGTGTTCTCCTCACGGGAGGTCCACCGCCCCGGCTCGGTCACTCAGCTGCAGGAGCTGGTCGCCGCGAGTGACAAGGTGCGGGCGCTCGGGTCGGGGCACTCGTTCAGCCGGATCGCCGACACCGAGGGCGAGCACGTCACCCTGGCCGGGCTCCCACCCGTGATCGAGATCGATGCCGCGTCCTCCACCGCACGCGTCTCGGCGGGCTTGCGCTACGGCGAGTTCACCGGCCGGCTCCACGAGGCCGGCTTCGCCCTCCCCAACCTCGGCTCGCTCCCCCACATCGTCGCGGCGGGTGCCTGCGCCACCGGTACCCACGGGTCCGGGCAGCACAACGGAGCGCTCGCCACCGCGGTGTCCGCCGTCGAGCTCGTGGGCGCCGACGGCGAGCTGCGCACCGTCCGGCGCGGCGATCCGGAGTTCCCCGGCTCGGTGGTGGCGCTGGGCGCGCTCGGGATCGTCACCACGCTCACGCTGGACCTGCGCCCCACGTTCGGGATCCGGCAGTGGATCTACGAGGGGCTGGCGCTCGAGGACGCCGAGGAGGCGCTCGCGGGCGGCTACAGCGTCAGCCTGTTCACCCATTGGGCGGGCGCCGGGTTCGAGCAGGTCTGGCTCAAGCAGCTCGACACCGACCCGGAACCGCCCGTCCGCTGGCTCGGCGCGACGCGGGCCCCCGCGCAGGTGCACATGGTGCCGGGCATCGACCCGCAGCACTGCACGCCGCAGCTCGGCGAGCCCGGCCCGTGGCACGAGCGGCTGCCGCACTTCCGCCTCGCGTTCACCCCGAGCAGCGGCGACGAGCTGCAGTCCGAGTACTTCGTGCCGCGCGCCGCGCTCGGCGACGCCCTCCGCGCGGTCGACGCCGTCCGCGACAAGATCACGCCGGTGCTGCAGGTGTCGGAGATCCGCACGGTCGCGGCCGACGAGCTGTGGCTCTCCCCGGCCCAGGGCCGCGACACCGCGGTGCTGCACTTCACCTGGGTGCCCGACACCGAGGCGGCGCTGCCCGCCGTGGCGGCCCTGGAGACGGCGCTCGCCGAGTTCGATGCCCGGCCGCACTGGGGCAAGGTGTTCGGCACGGCGCCCGCCACCGTCGCGTCGCTCTGGCCGCACCTCGCCGACTTCGCGGCCTTGACGCTGAAGCACGACCCGGAGGGCAAGTTCCGCAACGCGATGCTGGAGACGTACCTGCCCCGCTGAGTGCCGCGCCCGGCTCCGAGGTTCAGGAAAGCCACATTCAAGGCCTCTCCGGCCCTGAATGTGGCTTTCCTGAACTCGCCGGCGGGGCCTCTAGCCCTGCACCACCGGGTTCGTCAGCACACCCACTCCCGGGATGCGGCACTCCGCCACCGTGCCGGGGCGGATGTGGACCGCACCCGGGGTGCCGGTGGAGATGATGTCGCCGGGGTACAGCGGCATCACCGCGCTGTGGAAGCTCACGAGGAACTGCGGCGAGTAGCGCATGCGGGCGACGGTGTTGCTGCGGTGCACGGCGCCGTCGAGCACGGTGCTGACCTCCACCGACGCCAGGTCCCCCACCTCGGACAGCGGCACGATCTGGGGGCCGAAGGAGAAGAAGCCCGGGAAGTTCTTCGACCGGGTGAGGAAGCGCGGGTTGCGTTCGAGGATGTCCTCGGCGGTCTGGTCGAGCACGGTGGTGACGCCGGCGACGTAGTCGAGGGCGTCGGCCTCGCTCACGTTGCGGCAGGTGCGCCCGATCACGAGCCCGAGCTCGGCCTCGGCGGTGGTGCGGTTGCTCTGCGGCGGGATCGGGATCTCCTCGCCGGGGCCGATGACGGTGTGGTCGCCCTTGATGAACGACGCCGGTTCCTCGGGTACCTGCTCGGAGAGGTCGGCGGCGTGGTCGACGTAGTTGAGCCCGATGCCCCAGATCATCCGCGGGTGGCGGTAGGGGGCGCCGAAGGTCACCGAGGGCTCGGGGACGAACAGCCCGTCGGCCGCCGACTCGACGGCCTTCCCCAGCTCGGCGAGCCGGTCCTCGACGAGGAGGGTGCGGATGTCGCCGGTGAACCCGGGGAGCAGTTCAGGCACGCGGGCGACGCCCCGTGCCGGTTCGACGACAGCGGGGATCTCGGCCCCGTCGACGCGCACACTCGCCAGACGCATGCTGATCCTCTCGTGGGGGGTTCGAGCAGCCTACAAACCGGCCCGGGCGGTCCGCCGGATGCGGGGCAGCACCACGGGCAGCAGGACGAGCGCCGCCATCGCGACGAGCAGCACCAGGCTCGTGGGGCGCTGCAGGAAGATCGTGAAGTCGCCACCCGAGATGATCATCGTCTGACGCAGGGTCTCCTCCGCGAGCGGGCCGAGCACCAGCGCGATCACCAGCGCCGCGGGCGACATCCCGTACCGGCGCATGAAGAACCCGAGCACGCCGCAGCCCAGCATGACGGCGACCTCCACGAGGCTGCCGTTCACCGAGTACGTCCCGGTGACGCACAGCAGGATGATCACCGGCGCCAGCACCCGGAACGGCACGCGGGCGACGCTCGCGAAGGCCGGGATGCAGAAGACGTTGACCAGCAGCAGCATCACGTTGCCCAGATACATGCTGGCGATGAGGCCCCAGGCGAACTCCGGGTTCTGCTCCATGAGCAGCGGCCCGGGCTGCAGCCCCCACATCAGGAAGCCGCCCACCAGCACCGCGGTGGCCGCCGATCCCGGGATGCCCAGCGTCAGCAGCGGCACCATCGCCCCGGCCGATGCGGCGTTGTTCGCCGCCTCCGGGCCCGCGAGCCCGGCCATCGCGCCCTTGCCGAACCGCTCCGGGGTGCGCGAGACGGACTTCTCCACGTTGTACGACATCAGCGACGCCACGGTGGCCCCCGCGCCGGGTGCCGTACCCACGGCGAACCCGAGCAACGACCCGCGCAGGATCGGGCCGCGCGACTCCCGCAGGTCCTGCCGGCTGGGCCAGAACGCGCGGCCGCGCCCGCCCACGGTGAAGTAGCCGAGCCGCTCGAGGTGCCCGCCGCACCAGAGGGTGTGCAGGATCTCGCCGATGCCGAACAGCCCGATCGCCACCGGGATGAAGTCGATCCCGTTGATCAGCTCGGTGGAGCCGAACGTGTAGCGCTGGGCGCCACCGCCGATGTCGACGCCGACGGTGGCGAGCGCGAAGCCGATCAGCGCCGACAGCGCCCCGAGCAGCCGGTTGCGGCCGATCACCACGATGAGCGTGAGCAGCCCGGCGATCACGACCAGGAACAGTTCCGGTGGCCCGAAGCTGCTCGCCACCGCCGCCGTGACCGGGGCGGCGACGCTGATCAGCACGGCACCCACCGTGCCGGCGACGAACGAGGCGATGGCGGCGACCACCAGCGCGGGCCCCGCCCGGCCCTGCCGCGCGAGCGGGTAGCCGTCGAACGTGCTGGCGACGGTGGCCGACTCCCCTGGCGTGTTGATCAGGACGGACGTGATCGTGCCGCCGTACATCGCGCCGTAGTAGACGGCGGCCAGCATGATGATCGCGCCGGTCGGCTCGAGGCCGAACGTGAGCGGCAGCAGGATCGCGAGCCCGGCGGACGGCCCGAGCCCCGGGATCACGCCGACGACCATCCCGAGCAGCACGCCGGCGGCCAGCAGGAGCACGTTCTGCACGCTGAGCAGGGCCAGGATCCCCTGGCCGAGATCGGCGAAGACGTCCACGGTGTCGCCCCCGGCCCGTCAGAACGGCAGGACGCCGGCCGGCAGGCCCGCGTTCAGCACGGTGTCGAACAGCAGGTACAGCCCGAGCGGCACCCCGAGGCCGACCACCGCGTTGCGCACCGGGTGCGCGCGGTCGAGCAACCACAGGCAGCCCAGCAGGAACAGCGCCCCCGCCACCACGGCCCCGAGCACGGTGAACGCCGCGACCAGCCCCGCGCAGGCCGCGACGACGACCGCCAGGGTGCGCGGGTGCCGGTCGTCGGCCTCGGCCTCCGGTGCGCCGCGCCGCACGCTGCGCACCAGCGCCGCGAGCGTGAGCACGACCCCGGCCCCGCCGACGATGCGGGGGAAGAAGCCGGGCCCGATGCGCCCCGCGGCGGTGCGCCATTCCATGCCGAGGGCGAGCTGGAGGTAGACCGCGAACACCACGAGCAGGATCCCCAGGAAGACCTCCTGCGCGCCGACGTGCACCCCTCGTGCCACGTCGCGCTGCTGCACGGCCGTCACAGCGCGCCCTGCTCGGTGAGGATCCGCCGGAAGTCCGCTTGCGTCGTGTCGAGGAACGCGGTGAAGTCCGCGCCCCAGCGCAGGTCCTCGGACAGGTGGTTGTCCGCCACGTAGGCCTTCCACTCCGGCGTCTCGACGACCTTCTGCATGGTCGCGATCCACCACTGCTGCGCGTGCGCGGGGGCGCCCGGCGGGAGGATGAGCCCGCGGGGCATCGAGGGCAGACCGGTGAAGCCGAGCGACTCGTCGGTGGGCACGTCCGGGATCTCCGGCAGCGGCTGCGCTGCCGTGGTGAGCAGCGCCCGCAGCTGGCCCGCCTGCACCTGGCCCAGCACCGTGCCCGGGTTGGAGATGATCGCCTCGAGGCTGCCGGACAGCATGGCCGTCTGCATCTGGCCCTCGTCGTTGAAGGGCACGTACTCGATCGCGTACCCGGCCTGGTCGGCGAGCATCGACTGCACGATGAAGTCGACGTTGACCGTGCCGATGCCGCCGACGACCACCGTGCCCTTCGCCCGTGCGTGCTCCACCCAGCTCGCCCAGTCGGTGACCTGGCCCGTGCCGGGCACCAGGAACAGCGCGTCGTCGGTGGCGAAGAGCCCGACCGGCGTGAAGTCCTGGGGCTGCCACCCGGTGTCGGCCTGCAGCGGGGTGGTGATGAACGAGCCCGACGTGGTGGAGATGGAGTAGCCGCTGCCCGCGTCGCTGTAGACGTGCCCCCACCCGGTGGCCCCGCTGCCGCCCTCCCGGTTCTCCACCACGATGTCGTGCGGGTAGAGCTCGTGCCGCTGCAGGATGTCCACGATCGTGCGGGCCATGATGTCGTTGCCGCCGCCCGGCCCGAAGGCGATCGTCCAGTCCATGTCCTGCGACGGGTACTCCTCGGGCGACTCGTCCGTCGTCCCGGAGCAGCCGGCCACCACCGTCACGGCGGCCGCGGCGAGCGCAGCGCCCGCCCTTCTGAGGAACGTGGTGGCCATGACGGTCTCCCTTCCCGGCGACGGTGCCGGAGCGCGGGGTCTACCTACCGGGGCGTCGGATCCTTCGCGTCGAGTCGGTGCCACGAGCCGGCGGCGAACGCCACGAGCCGGCCCGCGTCGTCGGTGAGGCGGGACTGCAGGTGCACGAGCTTGCGGCCGGCGTTGAGCAGCTCCGCGGTGCAGCGCCCGTGGCCGGTGAGCGGGCGGAAGAAGCGCAGGTTCATCTCGACGGTCACCGCGGTGGACAGGAAGCGGTGGCACAGGTGCCCCATGGACACGTCCATCACGGTGGCGAGCACGCCACCGTGCACGGAGCCCTGGGGGTTGCACAGGTGCCCGGCGTACGGGAGCACCACCGTGCAGGTGCGGGCCTCGTCGTCGTAGGAGATGTCGAGGTCCAGGAAGCGGGCGAGGAAGAACGCGCCGAACTCGGGGCGGGCCTCGGCGGCGGCCCGTGCGGCGTGGGCCGCGACGTCGCCGCTCATCGCCAGGTGAACCGGGGCGGGCGCTTCTCCAGGAACGCGCGCACGCCCTCGGCGTAGTCGCCGGTGTCGAACGACCCGTTGCGGATCGCGAGGGTCTCCTCGTCGTCGGTGAGCTGGCCTGCCATCACCCGGCGCACCATCTCCTTGCCCTTCCGCACGCTGTACTGCGCGCGGGTGGTGACGACCTCCGCGAACCCGTACGTGGCTGCGGCGAGGTCGGCGCTGGGCACGACATCGTCGAAGAGGCCGAGCGCCACGGCCCGCTCGGCCGGGATCTGCTGCCCGGAGACGAGGATCCAGGTGGCCCGGGACGGCCCGGCGAGGTCGACGAGCCGGCGGGTGGACTCGAGGCTGTAGACGAGGCCGAGCTTCGACGGGGTGATCGCGAAGCGGGCGCGGTCGTCGGCGAAGCGCATGTCGCAGGCCAGCGCCAGTCCGGCCCCGCCGCCGATGCAGTAGCCGTGGATCATCGCGATGGTCGGTTTGACCATGCCGTCGAGGGCCCGCTCGGCCGCGGCCACGTGCTCGTTGTAGCGGCGGGCGCGCTCGGCGTCGCCGCGCTCGCGTTCGAACTCGGCGATGTCGGCACCGGAGGCGAACGCCTTCTCCCCCGCCCCGCGCACCACCACGACCAGGACGTCGGGCTCGGCGTCGAGCCCGGCGAGGAGCCCGGGCAGCTCCCGGTACATGTCGATGGTGATCGCGTTGTGGCTCTGCGGCCGGTTGAGCACGACGGTGGCGACGCCCGCGGGGCCGTCGCGCTCGATCAGGATCTGGTCGGGCAACGTTCAGCTCGCCTGCCTTTCGGGGTGGGCGTCGTAGGCGACTCCGGTCGCGAACAGCTCGGCCACCTCGTCGTCGCCGACGCCACTGTCGCGCAGCACCTGCGCGGTGTGCTGGCCGAGCCAGGGCGCGGGGCCGCGCACCCGGAAGTCGAGGGAGGAGAACTTGGTGGGCGGAGCGATCGTGCGCATCGGGCCCATGATCGGGTGCTCCTGCTCGACGATCATCCCGCGCTCGATGACGTGCGGGTCGTCGAGCGCTTCGGCGTAGGTGAGCACGGGCCCGCCGGGCACCCCGGCCCGGTCGAGGCGCTTGATCCACTCCTCGGTGGTGCGGGTGGTGGTGAGCCGCTCGATCTCGGCCTCGAGCTCGTCGATGTGGGCCATCCGGTCGGTCAGGGTGGTGAACCGCGGGTCGGTGAGCCACTCCGGCCGGTCGAGCACGCCGGTGACCAGGCGTTTCCAGAGCCGGTCGTTGTTGGCGCCGATCGTGACGTAGCCGTCGGCGGTGCGGTAGGCCTGGTACGGCGTGGACCGGCGGTGGCGGGTGCCGGTGGCCGCGGGCTCCTCCCCGCCGCCGAACCACGCGCCCGACTCCCACACCGTCCACGCCAGGCCGGCGTCGACCAGCGAGATGTCCAGGTACTGCCCCTCGCCGGTGCGGGCCCGCTGGATCTGCGCCGCGAGCACGGAGTAGATCGCGGTGGCGCCCGCGGCGATGTCGTTGATCGCGATGCCGACCTTGGCCGGGCGCCCGCCGGGCTCGCCGGTCATCCGCATCAGGCCGATGGCGCCCTGCGCCATGATGTCGAAGCCCGGCCGGTCGCGGTACGGGCCGGTCTGCCCGAACCCGCTGATCGAGCAGTAGATGACGTCGGGCCGCACCGCCTGCACGGCCGCATAGTCGATGCCGAGGCGGCGCACCACGCCCGGCCGGAAGTTCTCGATCACCAGGTCGGCGTCGGCGGCGAGGTGCAGGAACAGCTCGCGCCCGCGGTCGGTCTTGAGGTCCAGCGAGATGCTGCGCTTGCTGCGGTTGGGCATCGCGAAGGGGTAGCTCTCCCCCTCCACCTTCGGCGCGAGCCGCCGCGAGTCGTCGCCGGTGACGGGCTGCTCGACCTTGATCACGTCGGCGCCGAGCTCGGCCAGCACCATCGTGCAGTAGGGGCCGGACAGGAATCGGGTCAGGTCGAGGACGCGGAATCCGTCGAGCGGGAGCACAACACCGCCTTTCCCGTATCACGGGATATCATCCCGTTTCGTGGAAAGACTACGATCCGTCTCCGCCCAGGTCAAGGGCGCGCGTACGGCTGGAGGCGCGGTGAGCGAGGACGCGGCGGACGCGCCGGCACGGGCGGGCGTGCAGTCGATCGACCGGGCCGTCGCGATCCTGCGCTGCTTCGACGCGCGCCGGCCCGAGCTCGGGATCAGCGAGATCGCGCGCATGACGGGCCTGTCGACGAGCACCACGCACCGGCTGCTCGCGGCGATGCAGGGCAACAGCCTCGTGCGCCAGACCCCCGGCCGGCGCTACGGCCTCGGGCCGCTGCTCGTGCAGCTCGCGCGCAGCGGGGCCGTGCCCACGACGCTGCGCGACGCGGCGCTGCCGTTCCTGCGCGCGTTGCGGGACGAGATCGACGAGACCGTCGCGGTGCACGAGCTGCTGCCCACCGACGAGCGCGCGGTCGTCGACCAGGTGGAGAGCCACCAGGAGCTGCGCCGCACCTACACCGACATCGGCGTGCCGCTCGCCCTGCCGCACGGCGCGCCGGGCAAGGCGATGCTCGCGATGCTGCCGCCCGACCGGCAGGAACGTTGGCTCTCCCGCCCGATCCCGGCCGCCACCCCCCGCACCGTCACCGACCCGGACGAGCTGCGCGCCCAACTCGCCACGATCCGCACCCGCCGGTGGGCCGAGTCGCACGCCGAACGCCACCCCGGCATCTGGGCCGTCGCCGCGCCGCTGTTCGACCACACCGGGGCCGTGGTCGGCGCCCTCGGCACGTCGGTGCCCGAGGTGCGCATGGACGAGCGCCGCGCGGCGGAGCTGGGCGAGCGCGTGAAGGCCGTGGCCTGGGAGGTGTCGGAGGCCCTGGGCGCCACCGCGGAGGCGGTGACCCGCACGGTAGAGGCCGCGGGCGGCTGACGCGCCGTACGAACGGCACCCCCGTACCGCTCTATCGGACGAAGGTGCCGTTCGTACAGGTCAGCAGCTGCTCAGCGGCGGTTGCGGCGGCGTTGGTCCTGGGGCGGACCGTTGCGCGGCGCGGCGGCGCGGAGGTTGGGCCGCTCGCTCGCCGCGTCCCACCGGGCGTAGGCGTCGACGATGTCGGCCACCAGGCGGTGGCGCACCACGTCGGTGCTGGCCAGCTGGGCGAAGTGCACGTCGTCGACGTCGCCGAGGATGTCACGCACGACCGTGAGCCCGGAGCGGGTGCCGCCCGGCAGGTCGACCTGCGTGATGTCGCCGGTGACCACGATCTTCGAGCCGAAGCCGAGCCGCGTGAGGAACATCTTCATCTGCTCGGGCGTGGTGTTCTGCGCCTCGTCGAGGATGATGAAGGCGTCGTTGAGCGTGCGCCCGCGCATGTACGCCAGCGGCGCCACCTCGATGGTGCCCGCGGCGATCAGCTTCGGGATCGACTCCGGGTCGATCATGTCGTGCAGCGCGTCGTACAGCGGCCGCAGGTACGGGTCGATCTTCTCGTAGAGCGTGCCCGGCAGGTAGCCCAGCCGCTCCCCCGCCTCGACGGCCGGCCGGGTGAGGATGATGCGGTTGACCATCTTGGCCTGCAGCGCCTGCACGGCCTTGGCCATCGCCAGGTATGTCTTACCGGTACCGGCGGGCCCGATGCCGAACACGATGGTGTGGGCGTCGATCGAGTCGACGTAGCGCTTCTGGTTGAGCGTCTTGGGCCGGATGGTCTTGCCGCGCCGCGACAGGATGTCGAGCGAGAGCACCTCGGCGGGGGACTCCCCGATGCGGGCGCGCTCGTCGGCCTCGCCGTCGCCGAGCATCTCGACGGTGCGGCGCACGGCGTCGGGTGAGACCTGCTGGCCACGCTCGGCCAGCATGATCAGCTCGGTGAAGACGCGTTCGGCGAAGGCCACGTCAGCCGGGGTGCCGGTGAGGGTGAGCTCGTTGCCGCGCACGTGGACGTCGGCCTCGAGCATGTCCTCGGCGACGCGCAGGCTCTCGTCGCGCGAGCCCAGCAGCGCGAGCAGAGCAGCGTCCGGAACGGCCATGCGGGACTGGACGGGATCCGGATGGGTCAAGGGGTGTGCCGCCTGCTTCCTGTCTCTGCTCGTGGGACGTCCTCGATGGTAGCGCCTGCCCCTGTCGGAACGCCCGTTGTTTCGGCGCGCCGGCCGCCCTTGACAGCGCATTTAGTCCACCGATTGGATTTAACGCATGCACGACGACTCGAAGCTGGTCCGGGGGCGGATCGCCCGCTTCGTCCGCGAACGGCTCGTCACAGCCATGTACCGCGAACGCGTGCCGCTCGAGGTGACCGCGTGGACGGCACCGGGCGAACCCGTTCCGTTCGCCGAGGCGGTGCGCCAGGAGTTCACCCCGTTCGCGGTGGGCTCGCCGTGGGGCCGGCCGTGGGGCACGGTGTGGTTCCACGTCACCGGCACCGTGCCGGACGGGTGGACCGACCCCGGCACGCGCCCCGAGCTCGCCGTGGACCTCGGCTTCGCCGGCGTGCAGCCCGGCTTCCAGTCCGAGGGGCTCGCCTACACCCCCGACGGCGCGGTGGTGGCCGCCGTCGAGCCGCGCAACGCGCACGTGCCGCTCCCGGGCGGGCCGGGATCGGCCGTGGACCTGTACGTCGAGGCGGCGTCCAACCCCGGCGTCGCGAGCGAGTGGACCTACGCCCCCACGCGGATGGGCGACCTCGCCACGGCGGGTGACGACCCGCTCTACCGGCTCGTCGCCGCCGACATCGCGCTGCTGGACGTGCCGGTCTGGGAGCTGGCGCAGGACTTCTGGACGCTGGCCGGCCTGGTCGAGGAGCTGCCCGCGGACCTGCCGCGGCGCGCCGAGGTGCTGCGCGCGCTGGAGCGGGCCGTCGACGCCGTCGACCCCGACGACGTGGCGGGCACCGCGGCGCTGGGGCGGGCCGAGCTGGCCGATGTGCTGGCGAGCCCGGCGTGGCCGAGCGCGCACCGGGTGCACGCCGTGGGGCACGCGCACATCGACTCGGCCTGGCTGTGGCCGGTGCGCGAGACCGTCCGCAAGGTCGCGCGCACCTTCGCGAACGTGCTGGACCTGATGGAGACCGACGACGAGTTCGTGTTCGCCGCGTCGTCGGCCCAGCAGTACGCCTGGCTGGCCGAACACCAGCCCGGGCTCTTCGAGCGCGTCAAGCAGCGCGCGGCCGAGGGCCGGTTCGTGCCGGTGGGCGGGATGTGGGTCGAGTCCGACACCAACATGCCCGGCGGCGAGGCGCTCGCCCGCCAGTTCGTGGCGGGCAAGCGGTTCTTCATCGAGCAGCTCGGCGTGGAACCGCAGGAGGTGTGGCTGCCCGACTCGTTCGGCTACTCCGCCGCGCTGCCGCAGATCATCAAGGCGGCGGGGTCGCGCTGGTTCCTCACCCAGAAGATCTCCTGGAACGAGACCAACGTGATGCCCCACCACACGTTCCGTTGGCAGGGCATCGACGGCACGCAGGTGTTCACGCACTTCCCGCCGGTTGACACCTACAACTCCGAGCTGTCGCAGCGCGAGCTGCACCGGGCGCAGCGCCAGTACGCCGAGAAGGGGCGTGCCAACACCTCGCTCGTGCCGTTCGGCTGGGGTGACGGCGGCGGCGGGCCCACCCGCGAGATGCTCGCCGCGGCAGCCCGCACGAAGTCGCTGGAGGGTTCCCCGGCCGTGCGGATGACCTCGCCCGCCGAGTTCTTCTCCACCGCCGAGTCGGAGTACCCGCGCCCGCCCGTGTGGTCGGGCGAGCTGTACCTGGAGTTCCACCGCGGCACCTACACGTCGCAGGCTCGCACCAAGCGCGGCAACCGGCGCAGCGAGCACCTGCTGCGCGAGGCCGAGCTGTGGGCGGCCACCGCGGCCGTGCGCTCCGGGCTCCCCTACCCCGCCGACGTGCTGGAACGGTGCTGGCACACCGTGCTGCTGCAGCAGTTCCACGACATCCTGCCCGGCACCTCGATCGCCTGGGTGCACCAGGAGGCCGAACGCAACTACGCCCGCGTCGCCGAGGAACTCGAGGGCGTCATCGCCACCTCGCTGGCCGCGCTCGCGGGCGACGGCGAGGGCGCACTGGCCGTCAACGCGGGCCCCTATCCCGTCGACGGCGTTCCCGCGCTGGGCGGCGGCCCCCTCGCTCAGCCGGCCGCGGCGGTGCGCGTCGAGGACGGCCCCGGCGGCACCGTGCTGGACAACGGCGTCGTCCGCGCCGTGGTCGACGGCCGCGGCCTGCTCACCTCGGTGTACGACCTCGCCGCCGACCGCGAGCTCGTGCCGTCCGGCGCGGCGGCGAACCTGCTGCAGCTGCACCGCGACACCCCCACGCAGTGGGACGCCTGGGACATCGACGAGCACTACCGCCGCCACGGCCGCGACCTCACCGACGTCGCCGAGCTGGCGGTCGTCGACCGGGGACCGGAGCGGGCCGCGGTCCGGATCGTGCGCAAGACCGGCGCGTCGACGATCACGCAGGTCGTGTCGCTCGACGCGGGCTCCGCCGCGATCGACGTCGACACCCACGTCGACTGGCACGAGCGGCAGAAGCTGCTCAAGCTCGCCTTCCCGGTGGACGTGCACGCGGAGCGGTCCACGTCGGAGATCCAGTTCGGGCACCTGCACCGCCCCATCCACACGAACACATCGTGGGACGCCGCGCGGTTCGAGACCGTCGCCCACCGCTGGGTGCACGTCGGCGAGCCCGGCTACGGGGTGGCCGTGGCCAACGACTCGACCTACGGCCACGACGTCACCCGCTCCACCCGCGAGGACGGCGGCACCACCACGGTGGTGCGGCTGTCGCTGCTGCGGGCGCCGCTCTTCCCGGACCCCACCGCCGACCAGGGCGAACACCGGCTGCGGGTCTCGCTGCGGGCCGGCGCGACGATCGCCGACGCGGTGGCGGAGGGCTACCGGGTGAACCTGCCGCTGCGCACGGTGCGCGGCAGCGCGCCGATCGCCCCGCTGGTCACCGTCGACTCCCCCGCGGTCGTCGTGGAGGCCGTGAAGCTGGCCGAGGACGGCAGCGGCGACGTCGTGGTGCGGCTCTACGAGGCGCACGGCGGGCGGGCGAGCGCCCGGGTGACGGCCGGCTTCGACCACGCGGGCGTGGTGGAGACCGACCTGCTGGAACGGCCGCTGCCGGAGCCGATCTCGCTGGCGGCCGACGGCACCCGGCTCGACCTGCGGCCGTTCCGGATCGTCACGCTTCGGTACCGACGGATGTGAGCGCCAACATCGGTCATTGACACCCCTGTGATCGGGGCCATAGCGTCCGCTCTCCAAAGATCGAGCAAGGGCTTTCCGCCGCACACCCGTCAGCGAGGACGAGAGGCCAGCATGGCTGTCGAGAGATCCCGTATGAACCTGCCGTCTCGCATGCCCGTGTCCACCCGCCGCACGTTCCTGGCGCTCGTCGGCGGGCTCGGTCTGGGTGGCGCGCTGGCGGCCTGTGGCGGCGACAGCGGCGGCCTCGACACCGGCGGGGGCGGCTCCGGGGGTCAGCCCACGCTGCGGCAGTGGTACCACCTCTACGGCGAGTCGGGCACGGAGCAGGCCGTGCAGCGCTACGCCGAGGGGTACCCGCGGGCCACCGTCGACGTGCAGTGGACGCCGGGTGACTACGAGTCGAAGCTGTCGTCGGGCCTGCTGTCCGACAACGGCCCGGACGTGTTCGAGTACCAGCTCAACGCCGACATGGTCCGCAGCGGGCAGATCGTGCCGCTCGACGACATCGTCGGCCCGGTGCGCGACGACTACACCGACACCGACCTCACGGCCACCTCGCTCGACGGGTCGGTCTACGGCGTCAAGATCGTGGACGACACGGGCTTCCTCTACTACCGCAAGAGCCTGCTGGCGGCGGCGGGCGTGCAGCCGCCCACCACCATGGACGAGCTGATCGACGCCACGCGGGCGCTGGACCACGACGGGGTCAAGGGCCTGTTCATCGGCAACGACGCCGGTGTCACCCCGGCGTTCGGCGGCGGCGCCCTGCTCGACCTCGTGCTCTGGTCGGCGGGCACCGCGAACATCACCGCGGACAACCAGATCGGCTTCACCACGCCCGAGGCGAAGGAGTCGCTCCTCAAGCTGCGCCAGCTCGCCGAGAGCGGGTCGATCCTGCTCGGCGCTCCCACGGACTTCTGGGACCCCTCCGCCTTCACCCAGGAGCTGTGCGCCATGCAGTGGACCGGGCTGTGGGCGATGCCGAAGATCCTCGAGGCGTTCGGCGACGACGTCGGCATCGTGCCCTGGCCCGCGCTCAGCTCCACCGTCGGGAAGCCGGTCACCTTCCTCGGCGGCTGGTCGTCGATGGTCAGCGCCAAGGCCACCGACGTCGAACTGGCCAAGGACTTCGTCAAGTGGCTGTGGATCGACAACGCCGAGGCGCAGGAGGACTTCAACCTCAACTACGGTTTCCACATCCCGCCGCGCAAGAGCATCGCGTCCGGCGCCCAGAAGCTGCAGGAAGGCCTCGCCGCCGAGGCGCTGCGCATCTTCAACGAGTCGGCGGTGGCGCCCAACCCGATGTGGACGCCGAAGATGAAGTCGGCGTTCGCCGACGCCGCCACGGCCATCGTGCGCGCGGGTGGCGACATCGACGCCGAGCTGGCGAAGGCGCAGCAGGTGGTCGAGGCCGAGCTGGCCCGTCTCCAGGCGTGACAGCGGTACAGGCGCCTCCCGAGCAGAAGCCCGCCGCGGGTGCCCGCCCGCGGCGGCGCGGGAGCATGGGGGCCACCCCGGCGTTCTGGCTCTTCATGGGCCCGTTCCTCGCCGGGCTCGTCGTGTTCGTGTACCTGCCCATCGCCTGGAGCTTCGTCCTCAGCTTCAACCGGGCGCAGAACACCGTGCAGCCCCGCGAGTTCATCGGCCTGCAGAACTACATCGACCTGCTCACGCCCGGGCCGTTCCTCGACAGCCTGTGGACGTTCACGATCTTCGCGGCGATCATCGTGCCGCTCACGTTCGTGCTGGCGCTGCTGCTCGCGGTGCTGCTGAACCAGATCACGGTCGCGCGGGCCTTCTTCCGGTCGGCGTTCTTCCTGCCCACCGCGTGCTCCTACGTGGTCGCGTCGCTGGTCTGGAAGCTGTCGATCTTCAACGGCGTCCGGTTCGGGCTGGCCAACCAGGTGCTCTCGCTGTTCGGGGTGGAGAACATCGCCTGGCTGTCGTCGGTGAGCCCGCCGTGGTACTGGCTCGTGATCGCCACCGTGCGGCTGTGGCTGCAGCTGGGCTTCTACATCATCCTGTTCCTCGCCGGGCTGCAGCGGATCGCGCCGGAGCTCTACGAAGCCGCGTACGTCGACGGCGCCAAGGCGGGGTGGCAGACGTTCCGCCACATCACGCTGCCCCAGCTGCGCACCACGTCGGTGGCGGTGCTGCTGCTCAACCTGATCGCCGCCTACCAGGCCTTCGACGAGTTCTACAACCTGCTGGGCAACAGTTCGCTGGCCCGGCCCCCGCTCGTCTACCTCTACTACACCGCGCAGGGCAACCAGGACTACGGCCACGGCAGCGCGGGCGCGATGATCCTCGCCGCGCTGATCGTGCTGGTGACGCTGCTGCAGAACCGCGTGTACGGGTTCGGGAGGCCCGAGTGAAGCAGTCGACCGTCGCGGGCACCGTGGCGCGGTACGCGGCGCTGGCGATCGCCACCGTGCTGTTCCTGCTGCCGTTCTACCTGATGCTGCGCAACGCGTTCGCCACCGACAAGGAGATCACCGGCGTCGACTGGACGATCTTCCCGAGCTCGCTGCAGTGGGGCAACGTCGGCGAGGTCTTCACCGACACGTCGGCCAACTTCGGCCGCACGCTGTTCAACTCGGCGTTCATCGCGGTGACCCAGACGATCGGCACGATCGTGCTGTCGTCGATGGCGGGCTACGCGCTGGCCCGCATCCCGTTCCGGTACGCCACGCCGATCTTCTACGCGGTGCTGCTCACGCTGATGGTGCCGCCCGCCGTGACGTTCGTGCCGAGCTTCATCATCGTCTCGCGGCTGGGCTGGGTGAACTCCTACCAGGGAATCATCGTCCCGGTGCTGTTCAGCGGGTTCACCGCGTTCCTGTTCCGCCAGTACTTCCTCAACTTCCCGCGCGAGCTGGAGGAGGCCGGGCGCATCGACGGCCTCGGCTACCTCGGCGTCTTCTGGCGGATCGTGGTGCCGAACTCGCTGGGCTTCTTCGCCGCCATCTCGGTGATCACCGTGATCTCCTCGTGGAACCAGTTCCTCTGGCCGCTGGTCGTCGGGCAGGACCCGGACATGTGGACCGTGCAGGTCTCGCTGTCCACGCTCATGACCGCGCAGACGATCAACCTCCACCAGGTGTTCATGGCCGCGCTCATCTCGATCGTGCCGCTGGTGCTGGTGTTCGTGTTCCTGCAGCGCTACCTCGTGCAGGGCGTGGCGGAGTCCGGGATCAAGGGCTGATCGCCGCCAGACCATGCCGCATCCGGCGGCCAGGCTGGAGGGCATGACGGACGACGCGCTGGAAGTGCTGCGGGGCATGTACGCCGCCGAGCAGGAGTACCTGGACGCCGGCGGGCCCGGGAAGGCCGACTTCGCCACCCTGGCGCCGTTCTTCGCGCCCGACATCGCGCTGCACCAGGCCGAGGCGCTGCCCTACGGCGGTACCTGGCGCGGGCACGCCGGGATGGAGCGGTTCTTCGCCGCGATGAGCAGCGCGTGGGCGTCGTTCGAGATGCTCGCGCAGGAGTTCCACCCCGCGGGCGACGTGGTGGTGGTGCGCACGCAGGTGCGGGCCAGGGCCCGCGCGACCGGGCGGGAGCTCGAGTTCCCGATCCTGCAACAGGTGCGCGTCGCCCGGGGGCGGATCACCGAGGTCTGGCCGTTCTACTGGGACACGGCCGCGATCTCCGACGCCTGCGCGCCGGTTCCCGCCTGACCGTCACGGGGCGTAGAAGGCGCTGTCGTCGAGCCGGCCGCCGTCGCAGACGGGGCCGAGGTCCCAGATCACGGAGAACGGCGACGTCTCGTCCGGCGGGATCACGCGCAGCTGGCTGGCCGGCACCTGGCACGGCTCGTCCACCGGCTCGTCGCCGGTGGCCACCACGGTCCACCTCAGGTCCTTGCGGGCACTCGAGCCCGGCAGCAGCAGCACGAGGGACGGCCCGGGCTCGAGCGAGCGCGTCAACCGGGTCGGGATCGGCACGCCGCTCGCGGTGTAGAGCTCGGCGCCGCCGTAGCCGTAGAGCGTGCACCTGTTGGTCGACGTGTTGGTCACCACGAGCGTCGCCGAGCGGTGCCCCGCTCCCGCGTCGCCCGGCTCCATCCGCCCCTCGAGCTGGGCGGGCGCGCACCGGGGGTCGCCGTCGGAGACGTCGGGCGGCCGCTCCGGCCCACCGCCGTCCCCCACCGCCGGCGCCCCGGGGGCAGCCGCCGGAGGCTCCGCGGGTGCCGGCGTCGGCGTCGCGGCGGCGGCACTGCTCCCCACACCCGTGGGCTGCTCCGTTCCCCCGCAGCCCGCCAGCAGGCCGATCGCCACCAGCAGGACACCTGCCCGCGCCGCGATCCGAGATCCGTTCACGTCCGTTCCCCCTGTCCCACGACTCCCCCTGTGCCGGAAGAGACGTGCCGGGCCGGGGAACGGTTGCCATGGCTACGTGGTGTCAGCCGACCGGGGTAGCCGTGGAGCGGTCGGGCACGACGCGGTCGACGAGCCAGACCGCCAACGCGGCGGCCGCGTAGCAGGCACCCGAGATCGAGGCGGCCGGCCAGCCCCCGAGCGCGTAGAGGGTGGAGGTCGTGACGGCGCCGAGGGCCGAACCCAGCGAGTAGCTGATCATGTAGCCGCCGATGGTGCGGCTGCTCGCGTCCGGGTCCCGGGCGACGATCAGGCCCTGGTTGGTGACGTGCACAGCCTGCACGGCGAAATCGAGCAGCACCGCGCCGAGGGCCACGAGCCACAACGAGTGCGCGGCGTACCCGATCGGCGACCACGAGACGATCAGCACGACCAACGCCACGACCGTCACCAGGTCCGCCCGGCCGCGATCGGCCCACCGACCGGCGCGCGCCGCGCCGAGCGCGCCGGCCAGCCCTGCGAACCCGAACAGGCCGATCTGCTCCGGGGAGAGCCGCCAGGGGGCGTCGCTCAGCGGCAGTGCCAGCCCGCTCCAGAGCACGCCGAACGAGGCGAACAGGAAGAACGCGATCAGCGCGCGGACGCGGAAGACCCGGTCGTCGGCGCCCAGAACGAGCGTGGCGGCGACCACCCGTCCGTATGACGCCGGCGCGGGGAGCGGCCGGTCGTCGGGCAACGCCACCCAGGTGAGGACGGCCATGCCCACGGCCACGGCGGCCGCGCACGCGTAGACGGCACGCCACCCGGCGAGACCGCCGACGGCCCCGGCCACCGTGCGGGCCATGATGATCCCGACCACCACCCCGGAGGTGACGATCCCGAGGTTGCGGCCGCGCTCGTCGGGTGGCGACTGCGCCGCGGTGTAGGCGACCGCGATCTGGACCACCACCGAGAAGGCACCGGCGAGCGCCACCCCGGCGTACAGGACGGCGGGACCCGGCGAGACCGCCACCGCGGTGGCGCCCACCGCGATCACCAGCAGGTGCGCCGGGATGAGCGAGCGGCGGTTCAGCCAGTCCCCCAGCGGCACGAGCGCGGCGGGGCCGACCAGGTAGCCCGCCTGCCCGACGGCCACCACCCAGCCCAGCTGCGCCGTCGAGATCGACATTTCGGCGCCGACCCGCTCGAGCAGCGGCTGGGCGTAGTAGACGTTCGCGACCGACACACCGCACACCACCGCGAGCAGCAGGCGGCGGGTCCAGGTGAGGGCGGAGGTCGAGGGAGGCACGGTGGTCCGATCGGTAGTAGTTTGAAACCAATCGGCAACGTAGACACGAAGGTAGCGAAATGCAACCGATCGAAGCGGGCCACCGCCGGTGGACCGACCCCCACTGCCCCGTCGCGCGCGCCGTCGACCTCGTCGGGGACCGATGGAGCCTGCTGATCGTCCGCGACGCCGTCGAGGGCACCCGGACCTTCACCGACTTCCAACGCAACCTCGGCGTCGCCAAGAACATCCTGACCGACCGGCTCCGCCGGCTCGGCGACCACGGCGTCCTCCGCCGGCAGGCCGCTGCGTCCGGGAGGCGCCAGGAGTACGTCCTCACCGACGCCGGTCACGAGCTGTTCACCGTGATCGTCGCCCTGCGGCAGTGGGGCGAGGCGCACGCCTTCGACGCAGGCGAGCCCCACTCGGTGCTGGTCGACGACGAAACCGGCACCCCGGTCCCGCCGCTGCGGGTGGAACGGCCCGACGGCGTCGCGCTCACCGGGATGAACACCCATGTGGAGAAGGTGGGCTGACGCACGCGGGCCCACAGGCCGCCGGTGGCGCCGCGCATCGTGCGGGGCATTACGTGGGCAGGCGGGGCCTGCCCGGGTGGGCGCGCGGCGCCACCTCCGGCCGGTTCCGCGGTCATGATCACGGGTTTGGCACATTCCCGGGCGTTTTCGACACGGGAATGCGCCAACTCTCTGATCATGGGCCAGGTCGCTAGATGATCTCTGGGAGCGACCATTTGCCCTTGATCGCCGTGAAACCTCCGGCTCCGCCCCTCCGAGGGAAAGCTGCCTCCCGGTGGCGCCGCGCGCCAGGTCAGGCAGGCCCTGGCCTGCCCGTCCCCCCAATGCCAGCAAGGTGGCTTTACTGGCACATTGCGCCAGTAAAGCCACCTTGCTGGCACAAGGGGCGGCCTCAGTGCCCCCGGAACGCCTCCGCCAGCCACCAGGACCCGCCGTCGGAGGCGATCCGGGCGTGCACCAGCAGCGGCCGCTCCCGCGGCCCGTCCACCCAGCGCGCCACGCCGTCGAGGTCGGAGGGCGCGTTCACGGTGACGGCGTCGAAGCCGTAGCCGCGGCCGATGGCGGCGATGTCGGTGTCGGGGAAGGCGACGGTGGTGTGGTCCTCCCCGGTGAAGTGGTGCACCTCGGCGCCGTAGCCGCGGTCGTCGTACACCACGACGACCATCGGGAGGCCGAGCCGCGCCACGGTCTCCAGTTCGGCCGCCGACATCAGCGCGCCGCCGTCGCCCAGCGCGGCGACGGCGAGCCGGTCCGGCCGGGCGAAGGCGGCACCGATCGCGGTGGCCAGGCCGAGCCCGATCGACTGGAAGCCCTGGGTGAGGCAGTAGCCGTGCTCGTCGGGCACGCGCAGGTAGGCGCTGGGGTAGCCCATGAAGTTACCGGAGTCGACGGCCACGGTGCGTTCGGCGGGCAGCAGGTCGTCGAGGGCGATCGACAGGGTGCGGGGGTCGATGCCCCCGGGCCCGGTCAGGTCGTCGTACGGCTCGTCGCGCCAGCGGCCGCGTTCCGCGATCGCGGTGCGGACGTCCGGGGTGCGGTATCCGGTGCGGGTGCCGTCGAGCGCGGCGCGCACGTCGGTGGCGGTGGCCGCGGCGTCGCCGAGGACGCCGAGGTGCACCGGCCGGTTCGCCCCGATCGCGTCGGGATCGACGTCGACCTGCACCACGCTGGCGTCCGGCCCGATGAGCGCGCCGTGGCGCATCGTCCACATGTTCAGCGCGCAGCCCCACCCGACGACGAGGTCTGCGGCGGAGATCAGCTCGGCCGCGAGCGGGGTGGCGAAGCCGCCGGAGATCCCGAGCGACCACGGGTCGTCGGCGAAGAGCCCGGCCGCGACGGCGGACGTGGCGAGCAACGCCCCGGACGCGGCCGCCAGCTCCCGCAGTTCGGGGCCGGCGCCCCGGGCTCCCCGGCCCGCGACGAACACGGGCCGCTGTGCCCCCGCGACCAGCCCGACGAGCGCCTCCACCGCGTCCGCGCCGGGCCGGACCGGCACCAGCGACGGCAAGGCGGGCACCGGTGCGTCGTCCACCTCTGCCGCCTGCACGTCGAGCGGCAGGTTGAGCACCACGGTGCGGCGCTGCTCGACGGCGGTGCGGTAGGCCCGCACGACGTCGGCGAGCGCGGACTCGGGCGAGTGCACCCGTTCCGCCACCGCGCCCACCGAGCGGGCCAGGGCGTCCTGGTCGATCCGGAAGTTGGAGCGCACCGCCGCCGCACCGGTGTCGGCGGCGAGCACGAGCATCGGGGTGTGGCTCTTCGCCGCCTCGGTGATGCCGGTGAGGGCGTTGGTGAGGCCGCAGCCCTGGTGCACCGACAGCACGCCGACGCGCCCGCTGGTGCGGGTGTAGGCGTCGGCCATGGTGGCCGCGCCACCCTCGTGCCGCGCCGCGACGTAGGGCACGCCGCCCGCGCGCAGGGCGTTGGTCACGTGGAAGTTGCCGCTCCCGACCACCCCGAACGCGTGCCCGACGCCGAGCTCGGCGAGCGCGCGTCCGACCAGGTCCGCAACCCTCACCGCTCCACCAGCGCCAGCACGCGCGCCGGGCTGCCCGACCCGCCCACGATCGGCAGCGGACCCGCCACCAGCACGGCCCCGGTGGGCGGGAGCTGGGCGAGGTTCTGCAGCTGCGTGAGGCCGTACTTGCCGGCGCCGAGCAGGAAACTGTGGCACGGGAACGGCGGGTCGAAGCTGTGCGCCGCGCCCGCGTCGGTGCCGACGGTCTCCACCCCCAGCCCGATGATCGGCGCCTCCTCCGCGAGCCACTTCGCGCACGTCACGGAGAGCCCCGGCGTCGCGCCCGCGTTGAGGAACGCGGCGGCGTCGGCGCTGCGGGCGTCCCACCCGGTGCGGTACAGCAGCCAGCCGCCCTCGGGCAGCGGCCCGTGCTGCTCCTCCCACGCGCGCACGTGCTCGACCTCGAGGAGGAAGTTCGGGTCGTCGGCGGCCTGGTCGGCCATGTCGAGCACCGCGGCAGGCGCGATCAGCTTCTGCGGCGCGACCTGCGCGATGTCCTCCCCGTCCTTCGCGGTGATCCAGTGGACCGGCGCGTCGAAGTGCGTGCCCGTGTGCTCGGAGGTGTGGATGTCGTTCCAGTACCAGGCGGGCCCGCGGTCGTCGTAGCGGCTGATCTCGGAGAGCCCGAACGCGGACGCGTTGGCGAAGGGCGCGGGCAGCTGCAGCACCGGGGTGTCCGCCTGCAGCGGGGCCGTCAGGTCGACGACCTCGACGGTGCGGGCGCGCAACGCCGTGAGCAGGTCGGAGAGCACGGACACGGGAGCCTCCCGGGGGTCGTACGGACGGCACGTCGGTGCCAACCTATTGGACCGGGGTGCCGTTGGTGCGGGCTCCGTGCGCGAGCAGGCGCTCCAGCCCGTCCCGGCAGGCCCGCCACGCCTCGGTGGCCGGGTCGATCACCGCGAAGTGCTCGACGCCGGGCAGGGTCACCAGCTCCGCGGTGGCGCCCGCCGCGGCCACGAACCGCTCGCTCTGCCGGATCGGCACGTTGACGTCGGCGGTGCCGTGCACGCACACCACGGGGACGCCGATCGGGAGGCGCTCCACCGGCGAGGCGAGGGCGTAGCGGTCGGGCACGTCGTCCGGCCCGCCGCCGAGCAGGTCGGCCTGGGCGCCGTTGCCCACGCCGCGCCGTTCGGCGTCGGCGAGGTCGAGCACACCGGCCTGGCTCACCACGCCGGCGAGCCGCACGGCGGGCGCCGCGCCGGGGGCGTGCGGCGGAAGGCCCGGGCGTGCGGCCAGCCAGGTGGCCAGGTGCCCGCCCGCGGAGTGCCCGACGGCCACGACCCGGTCCAGCGGGAGGGGCCGGTCGGCGAGGACGTCGAGGGCGGCGGCGACGTCCTCGAACGTGGCGGGCCACCCGCCGTCGCCGCCGACCCTCCGGTACTCGATGTTCCACGCGGCGAACCCGGCGGCCGCGAGGTCGGCAGCGAGCGGCCGTCCGAGCTCGAGGCCGAAGCGCTGCCGCCAGAACCCGCCGTGCACCACCACGACCACGGCGCGGGGCTCGCCCGCGGGCAGCGTGAGCTCGCCGAACTGGCTGGGGTGGTCGCCGTAGGCGATGCGCTGCGGGGCGGTGGACACGTCGTGAGCATCGCATGATCCGGTTGCCGCGCCGCAGCGGACGTGGGGGGTACGCCCACTGCGGCGCGGCGTCCGCCGGCTGTGGGGGGAACCACGCCGACGGCCCCGTGGGTGCGAACACCCCCGGCCGGAGACCACGACGGGGGAACGGTACTCCCGCCGCAACCCGGCGGGCCCGATCTCACCCGGATGTCGGCGAGGTCAACCCCAACGCCGGGTGAGCACCCCCAAAGCGCCCAAAGCCACGGCGGCCGCGGTGGAGGCCCGCAGGACCTCCGGCCCCAGCCGCACCGGCCGCGCCCCCGCCGCCACCAGGGATTCGAGCTCGGCGTCGGTGACGCCGCCCTCGGGGCCCACCACGAGCAGCACGTCGCCGCGCTCGGGCAGCGCAACGTCGGTGAGCCGTTCGGCCGCGGCCTCGTGGAGCACGATCGCGAGGTCGGCCGCGGCGACCCGGCCGGCCAAGGCTGTGGTCGTGACGGGTTCCTCGACCTCCGGCATCCACGGCCTGCGCGCCTGCTTCGTGGCCTCGCGCACCGTGGTGCGCCAGCGGGCGAGCGCCTTCGCGCCGCGCGGCCCCTCCTCCCAGCGGGCGACGCAGCGCGCGGCTCGCCAGGGCAGGATGCCGTCGACGCCCGCCTCGGTGGCGAGCTCGACGGCCAGCTCGCCCCGGTCACCCTTGACCAGCGCCTGGGCGAGGAGCACCCGGGGGGCGGGCGGCTCGGCGTCGGCGCGGCGGGTGACCGTGAGGTCGACGGCGTCGCGCCCGGCAGCGTCCACCACGGCGTGCGCGAGCCCGCCCCGGCCGTCCGACAGCAGCACCGCCTCGCCCGGCCGCAGCCGCTTGACCGTGGCCGCGTGCCGTCCCTCGGGCCCGTCCAGCCGGGCGGGCCCCGCGGCGGGAAGCGCGTCGACCAGGAACAGGGGCGCGGTGCTCATGCCCGGCCGGTCACCGGCCGAACGAGTCGCGCAGCCGGGAGAAGATGCCGTGGCCGTTGCGGTTGCCACCGGCGAGGTCGGGCTGCTCCTCCCCGCGCAACGCCGCGAGCTGGCGCAGCAGCTCGGTCTGCTTGGCGTCGAGCTTGGTGGGCACCACCACGTCGACGTGCACCATCAGGTCGCCGCGCCCGTCGACGCGGCCCGTGGAACGCAGCCGGGGCATGCCCTTGCCGCGCAGCGTGTGCACGGTGCCGCCCTGGGTGCCCGGCTCCAGGTGCAGCTCCTCGGTGCCGTCGAGGGTGGGCAGCGGCAGGGTGGTGCCGAGCGCCGCGGCGGTCATCGGCAGCTGCACGGTGCAGTGCAGGTCGGCGCCGTCGCGGGTGAACAGCTCGTGCGGCTCCTCCTCGACCTCCACGTAGAGGTCGCCCGCGGGGCCGCCGCCGGGGCCGACCTCGCCCTGGCCGGCCAGCCGGACCCGCATGCCGTCGGCCACACCCGGCGGGATCCGCACGCCGACGGTGCGGCGCGACCGCACCCGCCCGTCGCCGCCGCACTGGCGGCACGGCTCCGGGATGACCTCGCCGAACCCGCGGCAGTTGGGGCAGGGCCGCGACGTGACGACCTGGCCGAGGAACGAGCGCTGCACGGTCTGCACCTCGCCGCGCCCGTTGCAGATGTCGCACATCGTGGGTGCGCTGCCCGGCGCGCACCCGGAGCCGCTGCACTCGCTGCAGAGCACGGCGGTGTCGACGGTGAGGTCGCGGGTGACGCCGGTGGCGCACTCCTCCAGCGTGAGCTGCATCCGGATCAGCGCGTCGGCGCCCGGCTGCACGCGGCTGCGCGGGCCCCGCCCACGTCCGCCGCCCTGGCCGCCGAAGAAGGCGTCCATGATGTCGCCGAAGCCGAACGCGCTGAACGGGTCGGACGCGCCGCCCCCGCCTCCGCCGCCGTTGCCCAGGGGGTCGCCGCCCAGGTCGACGATGCGCCGCTTCTCCGGGTCGGACAACACCTCGTAGGCCGCGCTCACCTCCCGGAAGCGCTCCTGTGCCTCCGGGTCCGGGTTCACGTCGGGGTGCAGCTCACGCGCCAGCCTGCGGTAGGCCCGCTTGATCTCGTCGGGCCCGGCGTCTGGCGCGACACCGAGTGTCCCGTAGTAATCCCGTACCACGTGCGCGTTCCCCATGGTCCTTCTCGATCGGTACTGCTCCGGATGCGGCGTCGTGCCGCGCGTCAGCGTCCAGCCAGGATCTCACCCACGTACCGGGCCACCGCGTGCACCGCGGCCATGGAGCCCGGGTAATCCATCCTTGTGGGTCCCAGGACACCCATTCCACCGAGCACCGTGCCGGGCCCGTAGCCGATGGACACCACGGAGGTGTCGCGCATCTCCTCGGCCTCGTTCTCCTCACCGATGTGCACCGTGACGGTGTCGGGCTCCCGCGCCGCGGCGAGCAGCCGCAGCACCACCACCTGCTCCTCGAGGGCCTCCAGGACCTGGCGGAGCGAGTGCGGGAAGTCGGCCGCGCTGCGGGTGAGGTTGGCGGTGCCGCCCAGCAGCAGCCGCTCCTCCGGGTGCTCGACGAGCGTCTCGATCAGCACCGTGGACACCGCGAGGACGACGTCCCGCAGCTCCGCCGGCACCGTCTGGGGCAGCTCGGCCACCGCAGCGGACGCCACGGCGAGCGGACGCCCGACCAGCGCCCCGTTGACGAGGGTACGCAGCCGCGACACCGTCTCGTCGGTGACGACGTCGCCGAGGTCGACGACCCGCTGGTCGACGCGGCCGCTGTCGGTGATGAGCACCAGCATCAGCCGCGCGGGCGTGAGCGAGACGATCTCGCAGTGGCGCACCCGGGAGCGGGTGAGCGTGGGGTACTGCACCACGGCCACCTGGCGGGTGAGCTGGGCGAGCAGCCGCACGCTGCGCCGCAGCACGTCGTCGAGGTCGACGGCGCCTTCGAGGAAGGCCTGCACCGCTCGCCGCTCGGCCGCCGACAGCGGCTTGACCTGCGCCAGCCGGTCGACGAACAGCCGGTAGCCCTTGTCGGTGGGCACCCGGCCCGCGCTCGTGTGGGGCTGGGCGATGAGCCCGTCCTCCTCGAGGACCGCCATGTCGTTGCGCACGGTGGCGCTGGAGACACCCAGGTTGTGCCGCTCGACGATCATCTTCGAGCCGACGGGCTCCTGGGTGGAGACGTAGTCGGCGACGATCGCCCGCAGGACGGCGAAGCGACGCTCGTCGGCGTTCACGGCAGCGCTCCTCCCGCCAAGGTTCTGTGGACTTCCACCCAGTCTATGTGTTCTTCCAGCGTGACAGCGCGGGCACGATGTGGCGTGTGCTGATCCGCCGCCCCGTCCTCGACGCCATCGCCGCCGGGACCGTCACGTGCGCGTTCCGGCGGTGGGACCGGCCGCGGGTGCGCGTGGGCGGCACGCAGCGCACGCCGGTGGGAGTTCTCGAGGTCACCGGCGTGGACCCGGTGGACGAGGCCGACCTCACAGCCGAGGACGCCCGCGCCGCGGGATTCGCCGACCTCGAGGCGTTGCGGCGGGCCCAGCGTGGCGCCGGGCAGCTCTACCGCGTGGGGCTGCGGCTGGCCGGGCCCGACCCGCGGGTGGCGCTGCGGGAGCAACGGCGCCTGTCGCGCGTCGACCGCGCCGAGATCGACGCCCGGCTGGCGCGGATGGACCGCGCCTCCGCCCACGGCCCGTGGACCGCGGCCGTGCTGGAGCTGATCGCGCAGAACCCGGGCGTGCGCGCCCCCGACCTGGCCGCCCGGATGGGGCGGGAGACGCTGCCGTTCAAGCGCGACGTCCGCAAGCTCAAGGAGCTGGGGCTCACCGAGAGCCTGGAGGTCGGCTACCGGCTCTCGCCGCGGGGCCGGGCCTACCGGCGAGGCGCTCGGGGGTGATCGTTCCGAGGTAGGGCCGAGCGCCCTCGGAAGGGCGTTCCGGGCCCACTCGGACCGATCAAGGGCCGGATGGATCATGCGCCCGCTGATCCTTCCGAGGTGCGGCCGCGCGCCCTCAGGAGGGCGTTCCGCGTCGACTCGGATCGATCACGCAGCACAGAGGCCGGCGACCCGCACCTGCGCGCGCACCCCGCCACCGCGCGGCCGACCGGCGAGGTGGTCGGGCCCCGGGCGCCCGTGAGCCGGGGGCGTGGGGTTCGGCGAGGGGCGCTCGCGGGTGATCGTTCCGAGGTGCGGCCGAGCGTCCCCGCAAGGGCGTTCCGCCTCACCTCGGACTGATCATGCGGTCCGAGACCAGCTTGAGCGCCCTCGCAAGGGCGATCTCCCGCATCTCGGAGCGATCATGCACCTCGTCCGAGCGCGTTCATAACCGCCGTCTATCACGGGATCACGAACTTTGCTTTGACCTGTACTAGGTCAGATCGCGACGGTCTACAGTATGAGCACCGACGTCACCGACCTCGCGGCGTTGCGGGTCGACCGCGTGCGGGCGATCGCCGGCCGGCTGCGTGACCAACGCGGACCGCTGCTGCCGATCCTCCACGCCGTGCAGCACGAACTGGGCCACGTCGACGCCGCGGACGTACCGGTCATCGCCGACGTGCTCAACCTCGCCGTGGCCGAGGTGCACGGCGTCGTCACGTTCTACCGCGATTTCCGCCGCGAACCCGGTGGACGCTCCACCGTGCGGGTCTGCCGGGCCGAGGCCTGCCAGGCGGTGGGGGCCGAGGCGCTCGCCGCGCACGCCCGCACCAGGCTGGGTGTCGACTTCGGGGAGACCACCTCCGACGGCGCGGTCTCGCTCGACGAGGTCTTCTGCCTGGGCAACTGCGCCCTCGGCCCGGCGGTGCAGGTGGACGGAAGGCTGCACGGCCGCGTGACGCCCGCGCGCCTCGACGCGCTGCTCGGGGAGGTGGCCCCGTGACGCGGGTGTTCGTGCCGCGGGACTCCGCGGCCCGGTCGGTGGGGGCCGACGCGGTGGCCGAGCGGATCGCCGCCGCCGGCGCAGACGTCGAGGTCGTGCGCAACGGCTCGCGCGGCATGCTCTGGCTGGAGCCGCTGGTCGAGGTCGAGACACCGGCCGGGCGCGTCGGGTACGGGCCGGTGGCGCCCGAGGACGTCGACGGGCTGGTGGCCGCGGGCATGCTCGAGGGGCGGGGCGCGCACCTGGGCCTGGTCGAGGACCTGCCGTGGATGCGGCGCCAGCAGCGGGTGACGTTCGCCCGCGTCGGGGTGGTGGACCCGCTCTCCGCCGACGACTACGTGACCCACGGCGGCCTCGTCGGCCTGCGGGCGGCGCTGCGCACCAGCCCGACCGCGGTGGTCGAGGCCGTCGTCGAGTCGGGGCTGCGCGGCCGCGGAGGTGCCGGCTTCCCCACCGGGATCAAGTGGCGCACGGTGCTGGGCGCCGAGGCGGACGTGAAGTTCGTCTGCTGCAACGCCGACGAGGGCGACTCCGGCACGTTCGCCGACCGGATGCTCATCGAGGGCGACCCGTTCACCCTCATCGAGGGCATGACGATCGCGGCGCACGCCGTCGGCGCCTCCGAGGGCTACGTCTACCTGCGCTCGGAGTACCCCGACGCCGTCGAGACGCTCACCGCGGCGATCGAGGTGGCCCGGGAGCGCGGCTGGCTCGGCGAGCGGATCCTCGGCTCGGACCTCACCTTCGACCTGCACGTCCGGGTCGGCGCGGGCGCCTACATCTGCGGCGAGGAGACCTCGATGCTGGAGAGCCTCGAGGGCAAGCGCGGCCAGGTGCGGGCCAAGCCGCCGATCCCGGCGCTCGAGGGCCTCTTCGGACGCCCGACGGTCGTCAACAACGTGCTGTCGCTCGCCTCGGTGCCCGCCATCCTCGCCGACGGCGCGGCGTCCTACCGCTCGCTGGGCGTCGGGCGCTCGCGCGGCACCAGCGTCTTCCAGCTCGGCGGCAACATCGCCCGGGGCGGGATCGTGGAGACCGCGTTCGGGATCACCCTCGGCGAGCTGGTGGAGAACTTCGGCGGCGGCACCGCGTCCGGCCGCCCGGCGCGCGCCGTGCAGGTGGGCGGCCCGCTCGGGGCGTACCTGCCGGTGGAGCGCTTCGACCTGCCCATGGACTACGAGGCGTTCGCCGAGGCCGGGGCGATGCTCGGGCACGGCGGCGTCGTGGTCTTCGACGACACGGTCGACATGGCCGCGATGGCGCGGTTCGCCTTCTCCTTCTGCGCCGAGGAGTCGTGCGGCAAGTGCACGCCGTGCCGGGTGGGCGCGGTGCGCGGCGTCGAGACGATCGACCGGATCCGCACCGGGCAGGAGCGGGAGAAGAACCTCGTGCTGCTCGAGGACCTGTGCGAGCTGATGACCGACGGGTCGCTCTGCGCCATGGGCGGGCTGACCCCCATGCCCGTGCGCAGCGCGGTGCGCCACTTCGGGGAGGACTTCGCGAAATGAGCCTGCTGAAGGAACCGGACTTCGGGACCCCGGCCCGCGAGGGCGCGGCCACCGTCGAGGTCACGATCGACGGCGTGGCGGTCGCGGTGCCGCCCGGCACGTCGGTGATGCGCGCGGCCAAGGAGGCCGGGATCGACATCCCGAAGCTGTGCGCCACCGACTCCCTCGAGCCGTTCGGCTCGTGCCGCCTGTGCGTCGTGGAGATCGACGGCGCACGGGGCACGCCCGCGTCGTGCACCACCCCGGTGGCGCCGGGGATGGTGGTGCGGACGCAGACCGACAAGGTCGGCAAGCTGCGCCGCGGCGTGATGGAGCTCTACATCTCCGACCACCCCCTCGACTGCCTCACCTGCTCGGCCAACGGCGACTGCGAGCTGCAGGACATGGCGGGCGTCACCGGGCTGCGCGAGGTGCGCTACGGCTCGGGGGTCGAGGCGGGCGCCAACCACATGGACGCCCCGAAGGACACGTCCAACCCCTACTTCGACTTCGACGCCTCCAAGTGCATCGCCTGCTCGCGCTGCGTGCGGGCCTGCGACGAGGTGCAGGGCACGATCGCGCTGACGATCGAGGGCCGCGGCTTCGACTCCAAGGTCGCCGCGGGCGCGGGCGTGCCGTTCATGGAGTCCGACTGCGTCTCCTGCGGCGCGTGCGTGCAGGCCTGCCCCACGGCCACGCTGCAGGAGAAGTCGGTCGTCGAGCTCGGGATGCCGACCCGGTCGGTCGTCACCACCTGCGCCTACTGCGGCGTCGGCTGCTCGTTCAAGGCCGAGCTGCGCGGCGACGAGCTCGTGCGGATGGTCCCGTACTCCGGCGGCGGGGCGAACGAGGGCCACTCCTGCGTCAAGGGCCGGTTCGCGTTCGGATACGCGAGCCACCCGGACCGGGTGCTGACGCCGATGCTGCGCGAGTCGATCGCCGACGAGTGGCGGGAGGTCTCCTGGGAGGAGGCCATCGGGTTCACGGCGCGCAGGCTGCGCGAGATCCAGGCCGAGCACGGCGCGGGCTCGATCGGCGCCATCACCTCGTCCCGCACGACGAACGAGGAGGTCTACGCCGTCCAGAAGATGGTGCGGGCCGTGTTCGGCAACAACAACGTCGACACCTGCGCCCGGGTGTGCCACTCCCCCACCGGTTACGGGCTCAAGCAGACCTTCGGCACGTCGGCGGGAACGCAGGACTTCAAGTCCGTCGGCAAGGCCGACGTCGTCCTGCTGATCGGGGCGAACCCCACCGACGCGCACCCGGTGTTCGCGTCGCGGATGAAGCGGCGGCTGCGGCAGGGCGCGAAGCTCGTGGTGATCGACCCGCGGCGGATCGACCTCGTGCGCACCCCGCACATCGAGGCCGCCCACCACCTCGTGCTGCGGCCCGGCACGAACGTCGCGGTCCTCAACGCGATGGCCCACGTGATCGTCACCGAAGGCCTCGTCGACCGCGCGTTCGTCGAGGAGCGCTGCGAGGACGTCTCCGAGTGGGAGGCGTTCGTCGCCCGCCCCGAGCACAGCCCCGAGGCCCTCGCCGAGATCACCGGCGTGCCGGCCGAGGAGCTGCGCGCGGCCGCCCGCCTGTACGCCGAGGCCGGGAACGGGGCCATCTACTACGGCCTGGGCGTCACCGAGCACAGCCAGGGCTCCACCACGGTCATGGCGATGGCGAACCTCGCGATGGCCACCGGCAACATCGGCCGGGAGGGCGTCGGGGTCAACCCGCTGCGCGGGCAGAACAACGTGCAGGGCTCCTGCGACATGGGCTCGTTCCCGCACGAGCTGCCCGGCTACCGGCACGTGGGCGACGACGACGTGCGCGGCATCTACGAGCAGCTGTGGGGCACGCCGATCCTCAGCGAACCCGGCCTGCGGATCCCGAACATGTTCGACTCCGCCATCGACGGCAGCTTCCGGGCGCTGTTCGTGCAGGGCGAGGACATCGCCCAGTCCGACCCCAACACCCAGCACGTCCACGCCGCGCTCGCCGCGCTCGACCTCGTGGTGGTGCAGGACCTCTTCATCAATGAGACGGCCAAGTTCGCGCACGTGCTGCTGCCCGGCACGTCGTTCCTGGAGAAGGACGGCACCTTCATCAACGCCGAGCGGCGGATCAACCGGGTGCGCCCGGTGATGGCGCCGAAGACCGGCAAGCAGGAGTGGGAGATCGTCTGCGAGATCGCGCAGGCGATGGGCTACCCGATGCACTACGACTCGGCCGCCCAGATCATGGACGAGATCGCGTTCACCACCCCGACCTTCGCCGGGGTGTCGTTCGAGCAGCTCGACCGGGTGGGCAGCGTGCAGTGGCCGTGCAACGAGGCCGCTCCGGACGGAACCCCGATCATGCACATGAACGGGTTCGTGCGGGGTAAGGGCAGGTTCATGGAGACCGTGTACGTGCCGACGAGCGAGCGATCCACGCGGAAGTACCCGCTGATCCTCACGACGGGCCGCATCCTGTCGCAGTACAACGTCGGCGCGCAGACGCGGCGCACCGCCAACGTGGCCTGGCACCCGGAGGACCTGCTCGAGCTCCACCCGCACGACGCCGAGGTGCGCGGTGTGAACGACGGCGACATGGTGGTGCTCTCCAGCCGGGTCGGGCGCACCACGCTGCGCGCGGTGATCTCGGAGCGCATGCCGGTGGGCGTCTGCTACACCACGTTCCACCACCCCGTCACCGGAGCCAACGTCGTGACCACGGAGCTCTCCGACTGGGCCACCAACTGCCCGGAATACAAGGTCACGGCGGTGCAGGTGGCGGTGGCACCGGAGCAGACGGCAGTGCGCGCGTCGCTGGAGTCGCGCACCGCGGTGGGGGGCGAGTAGATGGACGGCACGCCTCCCCACGTCCGGCTGGTCAACGACGTCGCCGTGCACCTCGCGCACCTGGGGCCCGACGCGGCGCCGCACGCCGTGGCCGAGCACCTGCGCGCCTTCTGGGAACCGCGGATGCGGGCCGCGCTGACCGCCCACGTCGCCGCCGGCGGCGAGGGCCTGGACCCGATCGCCGCGCGTGCGGCGGCGCTGCTCGACCCGGCGGGTGTCCGATGACCACGGCCGGTGTCCGCCACACGGCGGTGGCGGCCGGGAGCCTGACCTGGGACGCGGCGCGGGAGGTCGCCCACGCGGCGGCCACCGCGCTGCCCGCGTGCGAGGTCGCCCTCGCCGACGCCGGCGGCACCGTCCTCGCCGCCCCGCTGGTGGCGGCGGGCGACCACCCGCCGGTGCCCCGCTCCGCGATGGACGGGTACGCGGTGTGCGGTGCCCCGCCGTGGACGGTGGTGGAGGCCGCTGCGCGGCCTGCCACCCTCGCCGAGGGCGCGGCCTGCCCCGTGGTCACCGGGGCGCCCCTGCCCGTCGGCACCACCTCGGTGCTCACCGACGAGGACGCGGTGCGCGACGGCGTGCTCCTGCGCGGCGCCGCCCCGCGGGGGCACCACATCCGCCCCGCCGCCGAGGAGTGCGTGGCGGGCGAGGCCGTGCTGCCCGCGGGCACGCTGGTGACCCCCGCCGTGCTCGGGCTCGCCGCCGCGCTGGGCCACGACGCGCTGCTCGTGCGGCCGCTGCCCCGCGTGGCCGCGCTCGTCACGGGCAACGAACTGGTCGGCAGCGGGCGACCCGGCCCCGGCCAGGTGCGGGACGCGATCGGCCCGATGCTCCCGGGCCTGCTCGCCCGCGCCGGCGCCCGGCCGGACATCGCCCCCGTCGCGCTCCGGGACGACCGCGAGCTCCTGCGTTCCGCGCTCGTCACTGCGGCGCGGGGCGCGGCCGACCTCGTACTGGTGTCCGGGTCGTCGGCGGCAGGCCCCGCCGACCACCTGCGCGCCGTGCTGACCGACCTGCACGCCGACCTGCTCGTCGACGGCGTGCGGTGCCGGCCGGGGCACCCGCAGGCGCTGGCCCGCGTCGACGGCACGCTGGTGGTGGGCTTGCCGGGCAACCCGCTCGCCGCGCTGGCCGCGTTCCTGACCGTCGCCGTGCCCGCCCTCGCCGGGCTGCGCGGGGAGCCGTTGCCCGCGCTGATGGCGGTGCCGGTGCCCGGCGGGCTCCCCCGCCACCCCCTGCACACCCGGCTGGTGCCGGTGGCCGTCGGCCCGGCAGGCGCCGTGCCGGTGGGGCACGGCGGCTCCGCGATGCTGAGGGGCGCGGCGGCCGCCGACGCCTTCGCCGTGGTGGACCCGGGGCAGGCGGACGCGATCGCCGCCCGGATCCTCCCCCTCGACCCGGGAGCGCGCCCGTGGGCCGTCTGATCGCCCGCCGTCCGGTGCTGCGGATCGGCCCGGACGGCAGCACCCGCCGTCCCGACGCCCTCGCCGTCGAGGAGCCCCTCGAGCTGCGCGTCGGCGGCCGCGCGCTCGCCGTGACGATGCGGACGCCGGGCCACGACGTCGAGCTGGCCCACGGCTTCCTGCTCACCGAGGGCGTGATCGGCAGCCTGGAGGACGTCCGCGACGCCCGGTACTGCGGCTCGCGCGACGACGAGGGCCGCAACACCTACAACGTGCTCGACGTCGGCCTCGCCGAGGGCGTGCCCGCACCCGACACGGGGGTGGAGCGCAACTTCTACACGACCTCCTCCTGCGGGGTGTGCGGCAAGGCGTCGCTGGACGCGGTGCGCCTGCGCACCCGGCACTCCCCGGCGGACGACCCCGTCCAGGTCACGCCGGAGGTGATCGCCGCGCTCCCCGGCGTGCTCCGCGACCGCCAGCGGGTGTTCGACAGCACCGGGGGCCTGCACGCCGCCGGCCTGTTCACGGCGGCCGGCGAGCCGATCGTGGTGCGCGAGGACGTCGGGCGGCACAACGCTGTGGACAAGGTGCTCGGCTGGGCGCTCATGCAGGGCGGGGTCCCGGTGAAGGGCAGCGTGCTCGTGGTGTCCGGGCGGGCGTCGTTCGAACTCGTGCAGAAGGCCGTGATGGCCGGGGTCCCGATCCTGGCCGCGGTCTCGGCCCCCTCCTCCCTCGCGGTGGAGCTGGCCGCCGAGTGCGGCCTCACGCTCGCCGGTTTCGTGCGCGGCCGCCACATGAACGTCTACGCGCACGCGGCCCGCATCGAGCGCACGACGCCCTGACCACTACTGGTCGAGGCGGCCGAGCCGCTGCGCATCGGGCCTGGGTTCGACCGGGGCCGGCTGCTCCAGCACTCCGCGGACCATCGACTCCGCCCGGGCCATGTCAGCGGCGTCGCACGTGGCCGTGCCGATCTCGAGGCCGCCGTGGTACTCGATCCCGCGCTCACCCGCCTTCATGCCTTCGAAGGCCGGACCCACCGGGATCACGAAACCGCACTCGGCGAGCCCGGGAGGGAACTCCGTCCGGTACGCCGGGAGCCCACCGATATCGACCGGCTCACCCGTGAACTCGTCCTCGTCGACGACGGTGAGGTTCAACGCGTACTCGACGACGTCGCCCCCGTGGGAGCCGGAGCACCGGTACGGCGCGCCCATCGTGAGGGTGCGTTCCACGTCCTCACCCGGCAGGAGTTCGTCGGGATCCACCTCGACGTCGGCGACGGCCGCGGCGAGGGCCTGGCACGGGTCCTTGCCCAGCAACGGCGACCGCGGCCCGGTGAGCCCCTCGGCCAGGGTCGGCGGGTGGTCCATCCTGGCGAACACGACGTCGGTCAGGTACCGGTCGAGCGGTTCGCAGGATTCCTTCTCGACGACGTCCGGACCGTTGATCTCGATGTCGAGCCCCACCGCGTCGGAGTCGCCGGACGGGACGAAGGTCGCACAGCGGGTGCTCGTCGGGTCCCGCTTGACCGTCCGGCCTCCCACCTGCACGGGCGTCCAATCCTCGCCGAAGCGCGCCCCTCCCTCGCCGTAGGCGAACGAGATCTCCCAGGCGTCGGCGAAGGTGCCGAGGTCGAGCTCGCAGGTGGCGAGGTCGAATCTCCTCGGGGACATCGCCGCAGCCGGTTTCCCGAAGATCCGTTCCGCCCCGGAGACGTCGTGGAACGCGCAGACGTCGAACGTGCGGGCCCGGGCGTACGCGGCCGCGATCGCGGCGGTGTCCTCGTCGTAGTCCAGCGCGGGCACGACGGGCTGCGGTGCGCCGATGGGCGCAGGCACGCCCGGCACCGCGACGGAGCAGGCCGAGGCCGCACCCATCGCGAAGGCGGCGACAACGGGGAGCACGATGCGGGGGAGCACCGGAGGACGATAAGAGATCGTCGACCCTCGAGATACCGCCGGTATGCAACGCCACAGCTGATCAGGACGTCCCGCCCGCTAGCCGGGCGGGTGATCTCAGCTCTCCCGGCGCCACCGCTGCGCGTAGCGCTCGTCGCGCTCGGCGCGCCCGGAGGCCTCCTCCCGCACCCGCGCGGGCGTGCCCCGCGGGTAGCCGGCCTTGAGCGTGCGGTGCTCCGTGGACTCGTGCAGGTAGGCCATCGAGTAGAAGAGCCCGATCAACGCCCCGCCGAGCACGGCGCAGCCGCGCACCCACACCGGGCCGGGCAGGAGCAGGTAGATCACCAGCAGCAGGGGCGCCAGCTGCACGACCGCGCGCAGGAGGTGGCGCAGCTGCCAGGTGCGGGTGGTGACGTCGTGAAGCACCCACTCCCGGTACTCGGGCGGGAGCCCGGCGCCGTAGGCGTAGGCGAGCCAGCGCAGCGGTCCGGGACGGCGCACGGCCACGGTTATCACTCCAACCATTGGTGTCCCAAGTATTGTAGCCTCGCCGGGTGACCGCCGAACCGGACCGTGGCGAACCGGACACCACGGACCTGCTGCGCCTGGACCGCCAGGTCTGCTTCGCGCTCGCGGTGGCCGCCCGCAACGTCATCGCGCTCTACCGGCCGCTGCTGGAGCCGATGGGCCTCACCCACCCGCAGTACCTGGTGCTGCTCGCGCTCTGGGAGCGCTCGCCGCGCTCGCTCACCGAGCTGGCCGGAGTGCTCTCACTCGACCCCGGCACCCTGTCGCCGCTGCTCAAGCGGCTGGAGGTGGCCGGCCTGGTGTCCCGCAACCGGGTGCCGCGCAACGAGCGCACGCTGGCCGTGCGTCTCACCGAGCAGGGCCGGGCCCTGCGCGCCGAGGCGGAACGGATCCCGCCCGCCATCGTGGAGCGGCTCGGCCTCCCGGTGGCCGAACTCGAGCGCCTGCACGCCGAGCTCACCGCCGTGATCGCGGCCACCCGCACCGAGCCGGACCGGCGCGACCGGGGCGATCAGGCGCCGGGACTCACGGGCACGGAGCGGTGATGTCACCGGGCGAGGGCCCGTCCACCGGCTGGGCCGCGGAGATCCGGTTCCCGCAGAACGCGCCCTGCGCGGCGTCCGAACCGATGCGCACCGGCTCCGCCGCGGAGCCGGCGAGGGTGTTGTCGGCGACCACGTTCCCGCCGTTGTCGTAGTCGTCCTCGTCGTCGCTCTGGATCTTGACGTTCCAGCCTGCGCTGTCGGCGATCACGTTGCCGCGCACGATGTTGCCGTGCCCGCGCAGCTCGATGTTGCTGCCGTTGAACTCGCGCGGTTCGGTGTTGCCCGAGCACTCGTTGTTCTCGAACACGTTGTCGTGCGCGTTCTCCTTGACGTTGAAGCACTCCGAACCGAACGTGCGGATCGTGTTGCCGGTGACCTGGTTGCCGGAACTCGTGTCGTTGTCGGCCATCGGCTGGTTGTCCGACTTCGGGCTGGTGCCGATGTAGACGCCCTCGCCGTTGTGGAACTCGAAGCGGGCTGGGCGATCGTCCCCGCCGTCGTCGTCCCCTTCGTCGTCGCCCTCGTCGTCGCCATCGTCGTCGTCGTTCTCGGCGGGCTTGCCGAACAGGCCGCAGTACTGGATCACGGAGTCGGCGATCGTGTTGCCGACGGCGTTGTTGCGCAGGCGCACGCATTCCGTGCCCGCCTCGGTGAGGAACATGTTGCGGATCGTGATGCCGGTGACGTCCCGGGCCGTGTCCGCCGAGCCGATGTAGATGAGCTTGCTGTCCTTCACCTGCGGCTGCACGCCCGCCTTGAAGGCGTCGATCGCGGCGAGGTCGGTGGGCAACTGGTCGGCCGCCAGGCCCTCCTGGCCGTCGATCGTGAAGCCCTCGAGCGTGTAGTAGCTGTGGTCGATGTTGAAGATGCGGCCCGTGCCGTAGAGAACGGCCTGGCTGCGGCCCGACGGGTCCTTGCCGTTCTCCGGACCCCGGATCGTGATCGGCGCGCCCGGGTCGCCGTCGCGCTGCGTCGTCGGTTGCTCGCGGTACTCGCCCGGCGCGAGGTTGATCACCGAGCCCGCCTCCGCCTCGTCGAGGGCGGCCTGGATGGTGCGCAGCGGCGCGGCCTCCGTGCCGTCACCGTTGTCGTTTCCCGTGGGGCTCACGTAGATCTGCCGCGCCTCCGTGCCGGGCTCCGGCGAGTCCGACGGCCCCCCGGTCGTCGCGACGATCACGAGTGCGACGAGGAGGAGGATCGCTCCGACGGCGATCGCCACGATCGTGATCGTCCGGCGGTTGTTCGGCGTCAGGGTTGGGCTCATGTGGTCCGGTGTCCCGATGTCCGTTGGTCAGTGGCTGACGCAGTCTGGCGGCGCCACCTTGTTATCGCCGTGAAGCCACGACCGTTCCGGCGATCTCGGGACGATCGCCGAGCGGGCGCATGATCGGCATCAACGGCTGTCCATGGTTGCGGCCGCAGCAATGGAGAACCGATACCGGCGGTCAGCTGCTCCGGTTCGGGCGGAACTCACGGAGCTGAGCGAGGACGTTCTCCAGGTTCCACCTGTGCTGGCCACCGGGAGTCGTGTACTCCGGCGTGATCTTCCCGTCCCGGTGGTAGCGGCGCACCGACTTCTCCGAGAGCCGCAGCGCACGCGCGAGCTCCGGGGTCGTCAGGTAGTCGGACGGGCCTGCCACGCCGCCGACGCTAGGTGACTCCAGGCCGTGTACGGCCGGGTCTGTCCACGTAATTACAGGTAGTACCGCGAGATCCTGCCAATCCCCCGGCCGCTGCCCAACCACCCCTCGACCGTGCCGCTCTACTGCGGTGAACCGGCGCACAGGGCGCCACGGAGAAGGGGAATCTGAGATGAGGCGCACGGACGGGATGCGGTTGGCCGTGGTCGCAGGGCTGGCTGCGGTGGCGGTGGGGGCCCTGTCGGGCTGCCAGGTGTCGACCTACGCGATCGCGGACGGGCCGACCGTGGCGCGCACGGCGACCGAGCGGCTCACCGAGTTCGCCGGCCGGGCCCCGGACGCGGTGGAGTGCGCGGACGACCTCGACCTGAAGGTGGGTGTATCGACGCGGTGCACGCTCACCGACGGCGGCACCCGGTACGGGGTCACGGTCACGGTGACCACCGTGGCCGACGACGGCAACGCCGACCTCGACATCCAGGTCGACGAGGAGCCCCTCCCGTAGCGACGGGCGATTCCGGGGTTCGCGAGCGCCACAGATCGCCGAGATCTTGCCGACCCTCCCCGCACCACCCCACCCCGAGCAGGGGGAATGGGGTCTTCTCCGAACGTGGAACCCCTCACCGTGTGGGAGATCGGGCGGTATGCGAAGCCCGGACGCCGCTACCCGTCGCCGCTGCCCGCGCACCTGCGGGACGTGCACGTCCGCGCGGCGCGCGGGTTCGGCTGGTCGGCGGTCGCGGGTGTCCTGCTGGGGCTCGCCGGCTTCGTCGGGTTGAGCGCACTGCACGCGCGCTTCGTGACCGCCTCACTGACGGCGCTCATCGCCGGGGTCCTGCTGGTGTCGCTCACGGCGACGGGGTACGCGCGGCACAGCGCGGTGCTGAAGGCCTACGGGGTCGAGCTCGACGCCCTGGGCAGGCCGGAACCGACGCGCTCGGAGCTCGTCGCCCGCCGCCGGGAGCAGGCCGTGGGCCTCGACCTGCGCACCGAGGCCTCTCGCGCGCTGCGGTGGTACTGGTCGATCTCGGCGGTCGGCCTCGGGACCACCGTCGGCGTCATGGTGTTCACCGGGCAGGACCTGAGCCCGTACAACCGGCACGAGTCCCCCTGGTGGGTGCACGTCGGCCTCGTCGGCGCCGGCCTCCTGGTGGCCGTCGGCCTGGGGCGCGCCCTGCACGTGCTCATGGAGCGGGTGGCACTCGCGGGCGGGCCGCCGGACCCCGGGGACCGCCGCGGCGGTTGGACCCTCGTCGTCGTGGCGCTGCTCTGCGTCACGATCAGCTGGGCCGTGCACCTCGGTCGGATCGCCGACGAGCCGGTCGCCACGGTCGACGCGGAGGTCGGGTGCACCCGGGGCCGCATCGACAGGTGCTGGGCGTCCTACGAGTACGCGGGGAGCCACTACCGCGAGCGGGTCTCGCCCCACATCGCGCCGGGGCCCCGGCAGCTCGAGATCTCCTCCGCCCACCCCCACGTGGTGATCACCGGTGAGGACAACCCGTTCACGCGGTACGGCATCTGGGTCCTCACGCCCGTCGCCCTCGCCTGCGGCGCCCGGTGGCTGTCCCGGAGCGTGGAGTTGACCCGCAGGCTGCGCCGGGCGGCGCGCGGCGAAGGCGCTGTGGAGGGCCCGGCGATCCCGTCGCGCCTGCCCGAGGTCGACCCGTCGCTCCACCGGTTCCTCCCACCGTACGGGCGCGGTCCGGGCAGGTGAGTCACCGGCATCGCGGTGACGCGACGCACGCCCACCCGCGGCGACGAACCCGTTCCGCAGGGATCAGACGGGCGCCCCGGCCAGGAGTTGCTGCACCACTCGGTCGGCGAGCAGGCGGCCGGGGCGGGTGAGCACCGCGCGGCCCGCGGCCAGGTGCGCCGGGTCGAGCAGGCCGTCCTCCGCCGCGCGCCCCGCGGCTGCCGCACCCGGGTCGTCGAGCAGGGCCAGCGGCAGCCCGGTGGCCAGCCGCAGCTGCAGCATCACGCGCTCGGTCTGCCGCTCGGAGCCGGTGAGCACCTCGCGGTCGGCCTCCGGTGCGTCGCCCGCGCGGAGGAGCGCGGCGTAGCGGGCCGGGTGCTTCACGTTCCACCACCGCGCCCCGTCGAGGTGGGAGTGGGCGCCCGGGCCGAGGCCCCACCAGTCGCCGTCGAGCCAGTAGCCGAGGTTGTGCCGGCACACCGCCTCCGGCGACGACGCCCAGTTCGACACCTCGTACCAGTCGAAACCCGCCGCGGAGAGCCGGTCGTCGATCAGCTCGTAGCGGGCGGCGGCCACGTCGTCGTCGGGTGCGGGCAGCTCGCCGCGGGCCACGCGGCGGGCCAGCGCCGTGCCGTCCTCGACGATGAGGGAGTAGGCGGAGACGTGGTCGACCCCGGCGTCGAGCACCGCGTCGAGCGAGGCGCGCAGATCGTCGTCGGTCTCGCCGGGCGTCGCGTAGATCAGGTCGAGGTTGACGTGCCCGATCCCGGCCGCGCGGGCCTCCCGGGCCGCCGCCACCGCGCGCCCCGGGGTGTGGCGGCGCTCCAGCACGCGCAGCACGTGGGGCGCGGCCGACTGCATGCCCAGCGACACCCGGGTGAACCCGGCCGCCGCCAGCTCCGCGAAGAACTCCGGAGAGGTCGACTCCGGGTTGGACTCCGTGGTGACCTCCGCGCCCGGCGCGAGACCGAACGCGTCCCGCACGGCGCCGAGCACCTCGCCGAGCCGGCCGGCCCCGATCAGGGACGGCGTGCCACCCCCGACGAACACGGTGTCGACCGGGCGCCGCCCCACTGTCCGAAGGGCCAGGTCGATCTCGCGGTGCACCGCGGCGAGCCAGCCGTCCGGGGACGCGCCGGAGCCGGCGAGCTCGGAGGCCGTGTAGGTGTTGAAGTCGCAGTAGCCGCAGCGCGCCGCGCAGAACGGCACGTGGACGTAGATCCCGAAAGGCGGCACGAACGACCAGTCTGCCACCGCGGCCGGGACCGGCGCCGGGACCGCCGGGCTGTGAGTCCGCTCCCAGCATGCGGACACCGATGGATCGTGGACCGGACAAGTGGCACCCTTACCGGTATGCATGCGCTGGCCCTGCGACTCGTGGCTCGTCGCCACGTGGATCTGCGCCGGGTGAGCAGCGCGCTCTGTCGGTCCTGCTGATCTCGCGCCCCGACCCCCACCACCTCAGCCTCGAGCCCTGCCGCCGTTCCGCGCGGCACGGCCGTGCTGCGATCCGGAGGCTTGTGCCTTGCCCCCCACCACGCCCGTGAAGCGCAAGCGCGGCGAAGGCCAGTGGAAGCTGGGCCACCGCGAGCCGCTCAATCCCAACGAGCGCACCAAGAAGGACGACGACGGCCTGAACGTCCGGGCCCGGATCGAGAACATCTACTCCAAGCGCGGGTTCGACTCGATCGACCCCGCCGACCTGCGTGGCCGGTTCCGCTGGTGGGGCCTGTACACGCAGCGCCGCCCCGGCATCGACGGCGGCCGCACGGCGGCGCTGGAGCCCGAGGAGCTCGACGACCGCTACTTCATGCTCCGCGTGCGCATCGACGGCGGGGCGCTCACCACCGACCAGCTGCGGGTGGTCGGCGAGGTCAGCCAGGACCACGGCCGCGACACCGCCGACATCACCGACCGGCAGAACATCCAGTACCACTGGATCGAGGTCGAGGACGTCCCGGCGATCTGGCAGAAGCTCGAGGCGGTGGGGCTGCAGACCACCGAGGCGTGCGGCGACACCCCGCGCGTGATCCTCGGGTCGCCGGTGGCCGGCATCTCGGCCGACGAGGTGATCGACGGCACGCCTGCCGTCCGGGAGATCCTCGACCGCTACATCGGCAGCCGGGAGTTCTCCAACCTGCCGCGCAAGTTCAAGACCGCGATCTCGGGCCAGCAGGACATCGCGCACGAGGTCAACGACGTCTCGTTCGTCGGCGTCGACCACCCCGAGCACGGGCCCGGCTTCGACGTCTGGGTCGGCGGCGGGCTGTCCACCAACCCGAAGATCGCGCAGCGGCTCGGTGCCTGGGTGCCGATCGAGGACGTGCCCGACGTGTGGGCCGGCATCGTGTCGATCTTCCGGGACTACGGCTACCGCAGGCTGCGCCACCGCGCCCGCATCAAGTTCCTGGTGGCCGACTGGGGCGCTGAGGAGTTCCGCCGGGTTCTGGAGGAGGAGTACCTCGGCCGGAAGCTGGCCGACGGGCCCGCCCCGGTGATCCCCGAGCTGCCGATCGACCACGTCGGCGTCCACAAGCAGCGCGACGGCCTCAACTACGTCGGCGCGGCGCCCGCGTCCGGCCGGGTGTCGGGCTCCGTCCTGGTGGGCCTCGCGAAGGCCGCGGAGGCGGCGGGATCGCGGCGGGTGCGGCTCACGCCGTACCAGAAGGTCGTGGTGCTCGACGTCCCCGACGAGAACGTCGCGTCGCTTTCGGCCGAGCTCGACGCGCTGGGCCTGCAGGTGCAGCCGTCCCCGTGGCGCCGCTCCACGATGGCCTGCACCGGCATCGAGTTCTGCAAGCTCGCGATCGTCGAGACGAAGGAGCGGGCGATCCGCCTGGTCGAGGACCTCGAGGAGCGCCTCGCCGACGTCTCCCCCGACGTCCCGATCTCGATCCACCTCAACGGCTGCCCGAACGCGTGCGCCCGCACCCAGGTGGCCGACATCGGGCTCAAGGGCCAGATCGTCACCGACGCCGAGGGCAACCAGGTCGAGGGCTTCCAGGTGCACCTCGGCGGGGGCCTCGGGCTCGACTCCGGCTTCGGCCGCAAGCTGCGCGGCCTCAAGGTCACCAGCGCGGAGCTCGGCGACTACGTCGAGCGCGTGGTGCGCCGGTTCCTGGCCCAGCGCTCCGAGGGCGAGCGGTTCGCCCAGTGGGTGCTGCGCGCCGAGGAGGCCGACCTCAAGTGAGTGAGCGAGCCGTCCCGTTCTACTGCCCCTACTGCGGCGACGAGGACCTGCGCCCGGCGGAGGCGGCGCACGGTGCCTGGTACTGCGCGGCCTGCCTGCGCACGTTCTCCCTGAAGATGATCGGTATCGGAGTCCCGGAGGTCTCCCGGTGAGTCTCGCGACAGAAGTCGACTTGCGCGCGCTCGCCGAGCGCGGCGCCAGAGAGCTCGGCCCGGACGCCACGGCCCAGCAGGTGCTCGCCTGGGCGGCCGAGACGTTCGGCAACCGCATGATCGTGGCGTCGAACATGCAGGACGCGGTGCTCGTCGAGCTGGCGGCGAAGGCCCGCCCGGGCGTCGACGTGCTGTTCCTCGACACCGGCTACCACTTCGCCGAGACGATCGGCACCCGCGACGCCGTGGAGACCGTCTACGACGTGCGGATCGTCAACGCCACACCGGAGCACTCGGTGGCCGAGCAGGACTCGCTGCTCGGCAAGGACCTGTTCGCGCGCGACCCGAACCAGTGCTGCGCGCTGCGCAAGGTCGCCCCGCTGCAGAACACCCTCGCCGGGTACGACGCCTGGGTCACCGGGGTGCGCCGGGTCGAGGCGCCCACCCGGGCGGGCACGCCGCTCGTCACCTACGACGAGAAGTTCGGCCTCGTGAAGATCAACCCGATCGCCGCGTGGACCGACGAGGAGATGGACGCGTACATCGCCGAGCGGGGCGTCCTGGTGAACCCGCTGGTCGCCGAGGGCTACCCGTCGATCGGCTGCGCGCCGTGCACGGCGAAGCCGCTCCCGGGCGCCGACAAGCGCTCCGGGCGCTGGGCCGGCACCGGCAAGATCGAGTGCGGGTTGCACGTCTCATGACCGCCACGCTCCCGCTGACGCCCACGGCGGCTCCCGCGCTCGACGCGCTGGACGCCCTGGAGAGCGAGGCCATCCACATCTTCCGCGAGGTCGCGGGCGAGTTCGACCGCCCGGTGATCCTCTTCTCCGGCGGCAAGGACTCCACCCTGCTGGTGCACCTCGCCGTCAAGGCGTTCGCACCTGCTCCCGTGCCGTTCGCCCTGCTGCACGTCGACACAGGGCACAACTACCCGGAGGTCATCGACTTCCGCGACCGCCTCGTCGAGCGGCTGGGCCTGCGGCTGGAGGTGGCGCACGTCCAGGACTGGATCGACGACGGCAGGCTCGTCGAGCGTCCCGACGGCACCCGCAACCCGCTCCAGACCGTGCCGCTGCTCGACACGATCAACGAGCACCGCTTCGACGCCGTGTTCGGCGGCGGGCGCCGCGACGAGGAGCGGGCGCGGGCCAAGGAACGGATCATGTCGCTGCGCGACGCGTTCGGCCGGTGGGACCCGCGCAAGCAGCGGCCCGAGCTGTGGAACCTCTACAACGGCCGGCACGCGCCGGGCGAGCACGTGCGCGTGTTCCCGATCTCCAACTGGACCGAGCTGGACGTCTGGCGCTACATCCAGCGCGAGGGCATCGAGCTGCCGTCGATCTACTTCGCCCACGAACGCGAGGTGTTCCGCCGCGACGGGATGTGGCTGGCCGAGGGGCCGTGGGGCGGACCCCGCGGCTCCGAGGAGCTCGTGAAGAAGTCGGTGCGCTACCGCACCGTCGGCGACGGCTCGTGCACCGGCGCGGTCGAGTCCACCGCGAACACCCTCGACGAGATCATCGCCGAGGTCACGGCCTCCCGGCTCACCGAGCGGGGCGCCACCCGCGCGGACGACCGGTTGTCGGAGGCCGCCATGGAGGACCGGAAGCGCGAGGGCTATTTCTGATCATGACCAAGGACCTCTTGCGCTTCGCGACGGCGGGCAGCGTGGACGACGGCAAGTCCACGCTGGTCGGCCGGCTGCTCTACGACACGAAGTCGGTGCTCGCCGACCAGATCGAGGCCGTGCAGCGCGCGTCGGTCGACAAGGGGCTGGCCACTCCGGACCTGTCGCTGCTGGTCGACGGCCTGCGCGCCGAGCGCGAGCAGGGCATCACGATCGACGTCGCGTACCGCTACTTCGGCACGCCCACGCGCGAGTTCGTCCTCGCCGACACCCCCGGCCACGTCCAGTACACGCGCAACACGGTCACCGGCGCGTCCACGGCGGAGCTCGCCGTGCTGCTCGTCGACGCCCGCAACGGCGTGGTGGAGCAGACCCGCAGGCACGCCGCGGTGCTCGCCCTGCTGCGCGTCCCGCGGCTCGTGCTGGCCATCAACAAGATCGACCTCGTCGACTACGACGAAGGCATCCTCAACGCGATCGCGAAGGACTTCGCGGGGCTGGCGCGGTCGCTCGGGTTCGCCGACGACGCCGTCGTCACGATCCCGGTCTCGGCGCTCGTCGGGGACAACGTCGTGGAGCGCTCCGAGCGCACGCCGTGGTACGAGGGCCCCACGCTGCTGGGGCACCTGGAGTCGGTGCCGGTCACCGGCCCCGAGGTCGGCGCCCCGTTCCGGATGCCGGTGCAGTACGTGATCCGGCCCCGCACCGACGAGCTGCACGACTACCGCGGCTACGCGGGCCAGGTCGCCGCGGGCACCGTGGCGCCCGGCGACGAGGTCGTCGTGCTCCCGGGCGGCGCCCGCACCACCGTGGCCGCGGTCGAGACCGCCGACGGGCCGCTCGAGTCGGCGGCGGCGGGGCGCAGCATCACCGTGCAGCTCACCGACGACATCGACATCTCCCGCGGCGACGTGCTCGCCTCCGCCGCCGCCCCGCCGCGGGTCACCGACGAGCTGGACGCCACCCTGTGCTGGCTCGCCGAGAAGCCGCTGCGGGCCGGCGCCCGGCTGCTGCTCAAGCACGGCACGCGGGTCACCCCGGTGATCGTCGGGGCCGTCGGTGAGCGGCTGTCGCTCGGCTCCGAGATCCCCGCCTGGGAGCCCGCGCCGGAGGAGCTGGGGATCAACGACATCGCCCACGCGGCGCTGCGCACGGCCGACCCCCTGCCCGTCGACGAGTACGCCGACATCCGCGCCACCGGCAGCTTCCTGCTCATCGACCCGCCCACCGGCAACACCCTCGCCGCCGGGCTCGTGGGCACCCCGCTCACGGTGACCGGCTAGGCACAGGCACATGGCAGCACCGGCACTCGTCGCCGTCGCGCACGGCAGCCGCGACCCGCGGTCGGCGGCCACCGTGAGCGACCTGATCGCCGAGGTGCGCAGGCAACGGCCCGGGATGGACGTGCGGCTGTCCTTCCTCGACCTGTCCGCTCCCCGGCTGCCCGACGTCCTCGACGCCGTGGCCGCCGACGGGCACCGCTCGGCCGTGGTGGTGCCACTGCTGCTCGGGCACGCGTTCCACGCACGCGTCGACGTGCCGAGCGCGGTCACCGCGGCGGCGGCCCGGTTGCCCGGCCTGGACATCGAGATCAGCCCGGTGATCGGCGGGCACGAGGGGCTGTCCGCGGCGGCGTTGCGCAGGCTCGCCGCGACGCTGGGGACCGGCCTGCACGACCCCGGGCTGGGAGTCGTGCTCGCCGCGATCGGGTCGTCGCACGCCGCCGCCAACGCCGCGGTCGCCGACCTCGTGGCGGGCTGGACCCGCCGGTTCGGCTGGCACGGCGGCAGCCCGGCCTTCGCGGCGATGGCCGCCCCCACCGTCACCGACGCCGTGGCGGCGCTTCGCGCGAGCGGCGCGCAACGGGTGGCCGTGGCGCAGTGGATCCTCGCGCCGGGCCTGCTGCCCGACCGCATCGTCCGGGACGCGGAGGCCGCGGGCGCGTCCGTCGCGGCACCCCTGGGCCCCGACCCCGACGTCGCACACGCGATCCTCGCGCGATACGACGCCCTGATTGCGTCGAAACACTTTTCGCAGACCCGCATCGCGTGAAAGCCGCATTGCGGCACCCATAACCGCGAGAGCCTGGTCACCTCCTTCCCGCAACACCGGTGAACCCGGGCCCCACCTGCACATTCGCAGACGTCCGGACATTTCCCGGACGATCCCGCAGCACGGACACCTCCTTGTAGTCGATCAAGCGACAACGCACGATGGAGTGGTGTCGTCGACCGCGCAGACCCGCACCGCGGGTGAGGTGTCGATGACCGCCATTCTGCTGCCGGACCTCGAGCGGTTCTGGCCCTCGCGACGCTGCCACGCGTTCGACGAGTTCTGTCGCGGCTGAGCTCCTCCCCCACCCCGTCCGGCACGCGGCCGACGCACGGCCACGCCCTTCCCCGAGCTCACCGCCCGACCCCTCTTCGGGAGCACCCCGCATGCGCACCCTCATCGTCTTCGCCCTCGTGGGCTTCGGCGCCCAACTCGTCGACGGCGCCCTCGGCATGGCCTACGGGGTCACGTCGACGTCGTTGTTGCTGCTCATCGGCACCAACCCGGCCACGGCGAGCGCGTCCGTGCACCTGGCCGAGGTCGGCACCACCATCGCCGCGGGCCTCTCGCACTGGCGCTTCGGCAACGTCGACTGGAAGCTCGTGCTGCGCCTGGGCGTGCCCGGCGCGGTCGGGGCCTTCCTCGGCGCCACGGCGCTCTCGGCGCTGTCCACCGAGGACGCCGCCCCGTACATGGCGGGCGTGCTGCTCGCGCTCGGCGTCTACATCCTGATCCGCTTCTCGGTGCGCCCGCCGCGCGTCTCGCAGGCGCGGGTCTCGCCGCACCGCTCGAAGTTCCTGTCGCCGCTGGGCCTGGTCGCCGGCTTCGTCGACGCCTCCGGTGGCGGCGGCTGGGGCCCGGTGGCCACGCCCGCACTGCTCACCGCGGGCCGCACCGCTCCGCGCACCGTCGTCGGCTCCGTCGACACCTCCGAGTTCCTCGTCGCGGTGGCCGCGAGCATCGGGTTCCTCATCGGGATCGGGTCCGAGGTGCTCGACCCGTGGACGATCGGTGGCCTCCTGCTCGGCGGCGTGCTCGCCGCGCCCGTGGCGGCGTGGCTGGTCACCAAGATCCCCGCGCCGGTGCTCGGCACCGCGGTGGGCGGCCTGATCGTCCTGACCAACACGCGCACGATCCTGCGCGCGTTGGACGTCGCCGACGGCGCCCGCACCCCGATCTACCTCGCGGTCGTCGGCATCTGGGTGGCCGCCGTGGCCATCGCCGTCGCCAAGCTGCGGCAGGCGGCCGCCGCGGAGCCCGTCGCCTCCGAGGACGCCGACGAGGCGCCCGTTCCGGCCCGGGACTGAGGGACGCGGGGTGCTCACCCGACGGCGCGACCGGGACCACGGCCGGAACGCGAGCGACCGCTGTCACGCGGCACGCCCGTCCCGTCCCGTCCCGACCCGCCCAGGAGGCACCCCGTGTCCGGTCCCACCCGCGACTCCGTTCGCCACTCCATCGCCGAGCGCCTGCTGACCTCGCTCGAGGACCTGGTCCGCCGCCACCGCGCGCTCGGACCCCACGACGGCGGCGGTGGAGCGCTGCACGACCAGGCGCTGCACGCCGAGCTCATCGCCGCCGAGGTGGCCCACGAGCTGGCGGTCACCCGCAGCGCCCTGCACCGCCACCCGCCCTTGCGCTGAACACGCCGACGGGTTCTCGGCGACGCGCCGAGAAGTGAAGATCTCTTTCGGGTGAATCGTGACCCCGTTCGCTCCTGCTCGTTGCACTGCGTGCGGGGGCCGGTGGCTCCGCCGACCGGGCGAGGGAACGTCGATCGGGTGGGTATGAGGGTGCGCAGTGCCACGCTGGTCCGTGCTGCTCTGTCCGGTGCGGTGGTGTTCCTGATCGCGGCCGGCGTCACCGCACCGGCACTGGCCGCCGGCCAGGACGAGGACTGCCCCGACGCCGGGCCCGTCGAGGCCCTCATCCACGGTCTCTCCTGCACCACCACCGCCTCCTCCGAGCAGCTCACCCCCGGCACCCTGCTCGACCCCCGGTTCCCCGACGTCCCCGACTTCCCCGGGCTCGAGGACGACGACGACTCCGACGAGGACGATTCCGACGACGAGGACGAGGACTCCGACGACGAGGACTCCGACTCCGATGCGGACGAGGACGAGGACGAAGAGACCGAGAAGGACGAGGACGCCGAGGAGGACACCGGCGCCGCGGTGACCGCCGCCGGCGACGGGTCGGACGACACCGGCGCCACGGACAGCCGGCGCACCGCCCAGGCGGCCGACGCGAACACCGCCGCGCCGCGGGATTCCGGCGCGGGCGCCGCGGTCGGCTCGGCGGTGCTGCCCGGCGTCGGCGATGCCGTCGACCGCGAGCACTCCCCCGGCCTCGACTGGACCGGCGCCCTCGAGCCGCGGCGCCCGGCCATGCCGCCTGCGGTCGAGGAGCCACCCGCCCCGCCTGCCCCCGTGCGTCCCGAGACCCCCGCAGCACCCGAGGCGGACGAGCGGGTGGCCGGCCTGGCCGCCGTCTCGTTCGCCACGTCCTTCCCCTCGCCGGTGGAGGCCCGCTGGACCCTCGGCGCGGTGCTGGGGAGCCTGGCCCTCACACTGCTGCTGCTCGCCGCGCTCGCCCTGCCCGTGGGCACGCTCAACCGCGCCGCCGCGCAGCAGCCCGACCGGGTCGAGGCCCTGCTGTCGCGGCTGCGGGTCCCCCCGGGCGCGGGCCGGCCGGCGCCCGCGGTGTTCGTCACGGCGGTCGCGATCACGGCGCTGGCGGGCGCGGTGATGCTCGGCTTCCTCACGCCCGCGTTCCCGTTCGACGCGTCCGCGCCCGCGCTGCTCGTGGGCCTCGCCGTCGCGTTCCTCCTCGTGACGGCGGCACAGCAGGGCACGCAGCTGCTGTACGTCGCGCGCTGGTGGGGGGTGCGCTGCCACGTGGGCCCGGTTCCCGGGTTCCTGCTGCTCGGGGCGATCGGCGTGGTCCTGTCCCGCGCCGTCGGGCTGGAACCCGGACTCGTGCTCGGCACGCTCGTCGCCTACCGCACCGCCCGCCCGCTGCGCTCCGACGAGGAGGGTCCGGCCGTCGCGCTCGCCGCCACCGCCTTGACCGCCCTCGGTGGCACGGCGTGGATCGTGCGCGACCCGCTCGTCGCCGCGGCCGGAGCGCCCGGCACGTTCCTCGCCGACGTCGTCGCCACGGCGCTCACGGCCACCGCGGTGAGCTCCGCGGCCAACCTGCTGTTCGCGCTGGTGCCGCTGTCGTTCCTGCCCGGTGCCGCGCTGCTGCGCTGGTCGCCCGGGCTGTGGGCGCTCTTCGCCTGCACCGGCGGCTTCGCGTTCGTGCACCTCACGGTGCTCCAGGGCAGCGACGCCCTCGCGGGCCGAGCGGTGGCACTGGGCGTGCTGCTCGGCGTCTACCTCCTGGTGGCGGCAGGCCTCTGGACGTGGCTGCGCCCCACCGCGGCCGGCCCCGTCGCCTGAGCTCCGAACGCCCTCATACACCAGCTCTGGCGCCCACACACCGGTTGCAGTCGGTGTGCGAGCGGCACCGGTTGTGTGTGAGCGCCCCGACCGGCTCGCACACCAGCCGTGGTGCCGAAACACCGATCGCAACCGATGCGCCAGCACCACCCCCTCGTGCGCGAGCCCCCAGCGGGGGCACCCGACCCACTGGCACACCAGCTCTGACGCCGACACACCGGTTGCAGTCGATGTGTCAGCACCACCGGTTATGTGCGAGCCCCCCGGCGGCCGCACCCCACCCACTGGCACACCAGCTCTGGCGCCGACACACCGGTTGCAGTCGATGCGCGAGCGCTCCAGGTGGTGTGCGAGCACCACCGGCCGGCGGCTACCGCCGCGCCAGGCCTCCGACGGCGCAGTCGTCGGGCTGGACGGGCACGAGCTGCCCGTGCACGAGCCGCCGGTCCACGCCCAGGACGTCGACCAGGAGGTCGGTGAGGGCACCGAGCAACCGGCGCCGCAGCTCGGCGGGGTGGTCGGTGTACACGACGGCCGTGAAGTACGGGGCCGACCGCCCGTCTGCCGGGATGGCGCCGTTGGCCCACAGCTCAGGCCGGTGCAGGGTGATGTGGGCCCGGACCCGGTCCCGGGGCACGCCCGTGATCTCCGCGTAGCGGGTGCTCATCACGACGAGCAGCTCCGCGTGCTGAGCGGACGTGTGCAGCCCCTCGACGAGGTGAATTTCCAGCACCGGCATGCGCACACCGTAGGGATCTGCGCGGCGGCGCCTCCGCGCCGGGTCAGCCGGGTCAGTCCGAGAGCGCGTCCACGACGACGGGCTGGCGCTGCTCCCACTCGAGGAACCGCTCGGTCTCGGCCAGGAACGCCCCGCCGAGCCAGAGCGCGATGATGCCGTCGTCGGCGAGGCCGAGGAGCGGCACGATCGCCTCCGGAATGAGGTCGAGCGGCGACACGAGGTACGCCAGGGCGAGGACGATCAGCCCAAGCTTGCCGCGCGACAGCTCCGGGTAGCGGCCGGACAGAGCACTGCCCAGCAGCCGCGGGAGGGCGCGCAGCCGCTCCGCGATGCCCGGGCTGCCCGGACGCCGCGACTGCGTGATGGCCCGCCAGAGTGCGGTGAACGCCGCGATCCGTCGCGGCCCGATTTTCGCCACGCCCGTATCAACGCATCCGCGCCCCGTGGGGTTCCCGGCACGTGCCCGGATCGGGCGACGGGGCCGACTCGCTCCGACGGCAGGAGCACGGGCTACTGTCGAAGGGGAGCAGCACCACCTCTTGCCGGGAGAACATCCGATGGGCGTCATCTCGCGCGCGGGCGCGTCGGCCGCCCTCGTCGTCACGTTCGGCGCGGTGCTGCTCGGGTGCGGCGGTTCGGTGGCCGACGCCGACGCGCCCGACCCCACGCGCAGCCGCCCCGCGCCGCCGAGCCCGTTCTGCGCCGCGGCGCAGGCCAACCTCGAGGCGATCCGCCCGCTCAACGGGCTCGTCGCCCAGGGCCAGGTGCCGCGCGACGAGCTGGCGCGCACGATCGCGGCCGTGCGCCGCGCGGGCCAGGACATGGTGTTCGCCGCCCCGGACGACATCCGCACCGACGTCGAGCGCACGGTGGAGGCGCTCGGCATGCAGCTGGACGTGCTGCTGGAGAGCGGTGGCGACCAGACCGCGCTCTCCCGCGACACCGAGCTCACCAGCAAGCTCAACTCCCCCGAGTTCGCCGGGGCGGGTGAGCGGGTGCGCGCCTACGTCGAGCGCAACTGCGGCGCGGGCACCCCCAGCACCCGCCGCTGAGCGACCCCTGCCGATCCCGTTCGACCGCGAGCACCTTGCCGTATCGACTATCACGATATATCGTGATGGCACACGAGCTACTTCGATGCTCTTGAGAACGAGGAGATGGACATGCACGAGCAGAACCACCCCTGGGCCGGCCCCCGCTTCGGTTTCCGCGGCCGCCGCGGCCCGCACGGAGGCCACTTCCGGCCCGACGCCCCCCAGGTGCCGCCGTTCGCCGACCCGGGCGAGGGCGAGGAGTCGCTGCGGGGCCACCGGCGCCGCAGGCCACCGTTCGGACCCGGCTTCGGGCCGCCCTTCGGGCCCGGGATGCGCGGCTTCCCCGGCCCGCGCGGCAGGCGCGGGAGGCGCACGTCGCGCGGTGACATCCGGTCGGCGGTGCTGGCGCTGGTCGCGGAGCAGCCGCGGCACGGCTATGAGATCATCCAGGAGATCGCCGAGCGCACCGGAGGCGTGTGGCGGCCGAGCCCCGGCTCGGTCTACCCCACGCTCTCGCAGCTCGAGGACGAGGGCCTGGTCCGCGTCGAGCAGGCCGACGGCCGCCGCGTCGTCCACCTCACCGAGGAGGGCACGCGGTACGTCGACGAGCACCGCGAGGAGCTCGACGCCGTCTGGGCGTCGGTGGGCCGCGACGCCGATGACGAGGCCACCGTGGAGCTGTGGGAGCAGCTGGGTCAGCTGCACGCGGCCGCGGCGCAGGTGATGTCGGCGGGCACGCCGGAGCAGATCGCCACGGCCACCAGCACGATCACCGAGGCCCGCAAGGCGATCTACCGCCTGCTGGCCGAGTAACCACGGGCCGTGAGTGGATACGAGTGCCAGAGCACTCGTATCCACTCACGGGTCAGGCGCGGACCGCGGACATCCCGGGGGAGAAGTCGGGGTCGATCTGGGCAGCCAGGTCGGCCCCGACCGCCTTGTTGCCCCAGGCCGCCGCGTTGCGCAGGTGGAACTCCACGGTGCCGCGGTGGTAGGCGGCCCAGTCGCGCTCGCGCGCGTCGAGCGCGGTGAGCACGGCGTCGAGCACCTCCAGGTTCTCGGGTTCGAGGGCGGCCACCGGCGCCACCGCGCCGCGCTCCGCCGCCCGCACCCACGCCGACTGGCCGAACCAGCCGATCAGGGCGTCGCCCACCTGTTCCCGCAGGTAGGCGACGTCGTCGGCGTCGGTCACCTTGTTGCCCAGCACCCGCAGCTCCACGCCGTGCCCGAGGGCGTGCTCGGCGTACTGCTGGTACACCCCGATCCCCCGCCGGGTCGGCTCGCTGACGAGCACGGTGAGGTCGAACCGGGTGAACAGGCCCGAGGCGAACGCGTCCGCGCCCGCGGTCATGTCGACCACCACGTACTCGCCGGGCCCGTCGACGAGGTGGTTGAGGTAGAGCTCCACGGCGCCGGTCTTCGAGTGGTAGCAGGAGACGCCGATGTCCGCCTCGTCGAACTCGCCGGTGACGAGGTGGCGCACGCCGCCCGCCTCCACCGAGAACCGCTGCAGCAACTCGCCGTCGGGGTCGAGGTCGAGCAGGCGGGAACCGCGGCCCGGCGGAGTGGTTTTGATCATCGCGTCGGCGCTCGCGATGCGCGGGTTGGTGCCGCGCAGGTGGTCCTTGAGCCAGGGCAGGTCGGAGCCCAGCGCGCGCTGGGGCGGGCCGTCGTGACCCAGTGCCTGGCCGAGGTGCTGGTTGATGTCGGCGTCGATCGCGAGCACCGGCCTGCCGAGCTCGGCGAGGTAGCGGCTGAACACCGCTGCCGAGGTCGTCTTGCCACTGCCGCCCTTGCCGACGAACGCGATGCGCACGCCCGCCTCCTCCCGCACTAGCCGGATCACTGAGCGCAGATGATAATCATTGCCACTATGGGGTGACGGCGGCGGGCCCCGTGATCGGGAATCGGGTCAGCGGGGCGTACGCCGCCGCTCGGCCAGCACCGTGCGCAGCGACGGCACGACCACACCCTCGGCCGCCAGCTTCCGCCGCGCGCGCCTGCGCGCCACGAGGAGACCGCCGAGCGCGAGCGCCCACACGGCGTACTGCACCGTCCACGCCACGCGGAAGGCCTCCGGCGTGTAGCCACCGGGGCCGACGATCCCGAGCACCACCCCGACGCCGAGCGAGATGGCGAGCGTGGCGGAGAAGCCCGCCATGTTGATGATCCCGACGGCGGTGCCCTGCCGGTGGCCGGGGTTGAACGTGCGCGCGTAGTCGAAGCCGATCATCGAGGTCGGGCCGCCGAGCGCCAGCACCACCACGAGCAGGCAGAGCAGCCAGGTCGGGGCAGGTGGCGGGACGGCGAGCACGGCCGTCCAGACCGCCACCGTGATGCCGAGCACCGCGAGCACGAGCCACGACCGGCGCAGCGGGTGCCGGGCGGTGAACTCGCCGAACAGCGGCCCGGCGACGATCCCGGCCACGACGAGCAGCGTCAGCATCGCGCTCGCCGCGCCCGTCGAGAACCCCTGGCCGGCCACCAGGTACGGCACGCCCCACATCAGCGCGAACACCTGGCCGGAGAACTGGGTGCCCATGTGCGTCCAGAAGCCCAGCCGGGTGCCCGGCTCGAGCCACGAGGAGACGAGCCCGCGCACCACCTCGCGCGGCGACGGCGCGGGCGGCGGGGGCGGCGCGCCCGGCGGCCGGTCGCGCACCACGGCCAGCGCCGCCAGCCCGACGGCCACCCCGAGTGCCGCGGCCGAGACGAACGCGGGCGTCCAGCCGGGGCCGTGCAGCACCGCGGCGAGGGGCACGGCGGACAGCACCTGCCCGCTCTGCCCGATGAGCCCCGTCAGCTGCGTCATCATCGGCACCCGGCGGGGCGGGAACCAGCTTGTGACCACAGAGAGGACGCTGATGAACGTCAGCGCGTCGCCTGCCCCCACGAGCACGCGGGCGAGGATCGCGAGCGGGAGATCGGTGGCGACGGCGAGCACGAGCTGGCCCGCGGCCATCGTGAACGCGCCGACGACGATGAGCCGCCGGGCGCCGAACCGGTCGAGCAGCACGCCCACCGGGATCTGCAGGCACGCGTAGACCAGCAGCTGCAGCACCACGAACCCGGCGAGCTCCGCGGGGGCGGCCTGGAAGCGCTCGGCGGCGTCGAGACCGGCCACGCCGAAGGAGGTGCGGTGCATGACCCCCACGAGATAGGCGGCCAGACCGACCGACCAGACGACCCAGAGGCGATGGTGAAGATTCGTCCTGGGTCTCATCTCGTCCCCCATGGTGCCCCCGCGGGCGCGAAAACGGGATGCTGTGCGGGCAGACTCACGTTGCACACGGAGAGACGTGCGACGGGCGGGGCGAGGGCCTCGTCGAGAGGCGGAGGTGTGCCGTGCTGGATCCGGCTGGGCTTTACGAGGTGGCGCCCGATGCGCCGCAGCTGGACGGCCCCGTGCTGCTGGTGGCGCTCGACGGCTTCGTGGACGCGGGCAACGCGACGAGGCTGGCGACGGAGGCCCTGGTGGAGGGCCGGGAGAGGCGCCTGGTGGCGCGCTTCGACGTCGACCAGCTCCTGGACTACCGCTCGCGGCGCCCACCCCTGCGCTTCGAGACCGACCGCTGGGCGGGCTACACCGCCCCCGAGCTGGACGTCGTGGCGCTCACCGACACCGGCGACACCGGCTACCTGCTGCTCGCGGGCCCCGAGCCCGACATGCAGTGGGAGCGGTTCTGCGCGGCGGTCGAGCAGCTCGTGCGGCGCCTCGGTGTGCGGTTGGTGATCAACCTCACGGCCATCCCGATGGCGGTGCCGCACACCCGGCCGATCGGCGTCACGGTGCATGGCACGCGGCCGGAGCTCACCGAGGGGCACGAGGCGTGGTTCGCCACCGCACACGTGCCGGGCAGCGCCGTGGCGCTGATGGAGTACCGGCTCGGCGAGGCCGGGCTGGACGCCATGGGCTTCGCCGTGCACGTGCCGCACTACCTGGCGCGCGCCGAGTACCCGCAGGCCGCCCGCGTGCTGCTGGACCACGTCGGTCTCGCCGCGGGCCTCTACCTGCCCACCGAGAGCGTCAGCAAGGCGGCCGAGCGCACCGAGGCGGAGATCGCCGAGCAGGTCGCGGGCTCCGAGGAGGTGCGTCAGGTCGTCGAGGCGCTGGAGCGGCAGTACGACATGGTGTCCTCCGGCCGGGCCGAGCGCTCGAGCATGGGGCTGTCGGGCGAGCTGCCCAGCGCCGACGAGCTGGCCGCCGAGGTGGAGCGGTTCCTCGCCGGTCAGGACGACGAGGACCACGGCCCCGGCTGACGCCCGCTGCCGTCTGCGTGATCATGTTCCCGCCCATCCCCGCAGATCGGGCGGGTAACGACGCGGTCGCCATTCGGCTCCAGGAGTTGCGTCGAGCGCCTGGCAGATCGAGGGTGTGGCCCAGCGTGACACGTAGGAAGGGGGCGAGCTCGGGCGCAAGCCCGGGCGATACGGCATGACGATTCACAAAGAGGGCGATACCACCGAGAATCCACCGCTGCCGGATCCGACGGCGACGGTGCTGAGCGCGGAGGAACGCCAGCCCACCGACCCCTGGGTCTTCGGCATCGCCGCCGGCCTGGTCGTGGCCTTCATCGTCTGGGGGGCGGTGTCGGTCGAATCGCTCAGCAACGTCTCCTCCGCGGTGCTCAGCGGCGTGATGAACGCAGGTGGCTGGGCGTTCGTGCTCGTCGCGAGCGGGTTCGTGGTGTTCACGCTGTGGCTGGCGTTCAGCAACTACGGCAAGATCCCGCTCGGGCGCGACGACGAGGAGCCGGAGTTCCGCACGGTCTCCTGGGTCGCGATGATGTTCAGCGCCGGCATGGGCATCGGCCTGATGTTCTACGGCGTCAGTGAGCCGCTGTCGCACTTCACGAACCCGCCGCCGGGCACCGTGCCGCCCGGGTCGCCGGAGGCGCTCGACGTCGCGATGGCCACCACGCTGTTCCACTGGACCCTGCACCCGTGGGCGATCTACGCGGTGGTCGGGCTGGCGATCGCCTACAGCACGTTCCGCCGCGGCCGCCGCTCGCTGATCAGCTCGGCGTTCGCGCCGCTGCTGGGCGAGCGCCGCACCCAGGGCGCGTTCGGCCGGGCGGTCGACATCCTCGCGATCTTCGCCACGCTGTTCGGGTCGGCTGCCTCGCTCGGGCTCGGCGCGCTGCAGATCGGCGCCGGCTTGCAGGCCAACGGGTGGGGGGAAGCCCCGCTCGCGCTGCTGATCGCCATCATCGCCGTGCTCACGATCGCGTTCGTCGCGTCCGCGGTGTCCGGCGTTGCCAAGGGCATCCAATGGCTCTCGAACATCAACATGGTGCTCGCCGCGATCCTGGCGGTCTTCGTGTTCGTCGCGGGCCCGACGATCCTCATCCTGAACCTGATCCCCACGGCGATCGGCGACTACTTCGGCAACATGGCCCAGATGGCCGCCCGCACGGCGGCCACCGGCGGCGACGCCACCGCCGAGTGGCTGTCGGGGTGGACGGTCTTCTACTGGGCGTGGTGGATCTCCTGGACCCCGTTCGTCGGGATGTTCATCGCCCGGATCAGCCGGGGCCGCACCATCAAGCAGTTCGTCGTCGGCGTGCTGCTGATCCCGAGCCTCGTGAGCCTGATCTGGTTCGCGATCTTCGGTGGCGCCGCGATCAACCTGCAGCGCAGCGGCACCGATCTCGCCTCGCAGAGCCTCGAGGCGCAGCTGTTCGGGCTGCTGCACTCGATGCCGCTCGGCGGGCTGCTCAGCGTGGTCGCCATGCTGCTGGTCGCGATCTTCTTCGTGTCCGGTGCGGACGCTGCATCCGTGGTCACGGGCACCCTGTCGCAGCGCGGATCGATCGAGCCCTCCCGCCCCGTCGTGATCTTCTGGGGTGTGGTCATGGGTGCGATCGCCGCGATCATGCTCGCGATCGGGGCCGCGCAGGCGGGCGCCGAGGAGGAGGACGCGGCACTCACCGGCATCCGCGACATCACGATCATCTCCGCGGCACCGTTCGCGATCGTCATGGTCGCGCTGTGCGTGGCGCTGGCGAAGGACCTGCACCACGACCCGCTCATGCGCCGCGACCGGCGTGCGGTGGCGGCCGTGGAGCAGGCGGTCGAGCACGGCACGAAGACCTACGGCGACGAGTTCGTGGTGGCGGTCAAGCCGCACCCGGACGCGGCGGCCGACGGGTCGGCGCCCGAGACGGAGAAGAAGAAGGACGACGAGGCGTAGTTCCTCGAACAAACGCCGGCAAGGTGGCTTTACTGGCGTAATCGGCCAGCAAAGCCACCTTGCTGGCATTTAGGGGGCCTCTACGGCTGGAGGACCACCTTGCCCGTCACGCGGCGCTCGTCGATCAGTGCCAGCGCCTCGGCCGCGCGGTCGAGCGGGAGGGTGGTGCTGATCAGCGGGTCGAGGGCGCCCGACCGCAGGTGGGGCTCCAGCTCGGCCCACTGCGCCTTCAGGTAGCCGGGCCGGGCCGAGGCGAACGCGCCCCAGCCGACGCCCACCACGTCGATGTTGTTCAGCAGGAGCCGGTTGACCTTGACGGTGGGGATCTCGCCCGCGGTGAAGCCGACGACGAGCAGCCGCCCCTCGGGGGCGAGGCAGCGCAGCGAGTCGGTGAAGCGGTCGCCGCCCACCGGGTCGACCACGAGGTCGACGCCCGCGCCCCCGGTGAGTTCCTTCACGGCGTCCTTGAACCCGTCGGCGAACACGGTGTCGTGGGCGCCCGCGGCGCGGGCCACCTCGGCCTTCTCCGCGGTGGACACCACCGCGATCACCCGGGCACCGAGCGCGGCGGCGAGCTGGATGACAGCCGTGCCCACGCCGCCCGCGGCCCCCTGCACCAGCACCTTCTGGCCCGCGCGCAGGTGCCCGCGCACGAGCAGGGCGAAGTGGGCGGTGAGGTAGTTCATCGGCAGGCAGGCGGCCGCCGGGAACCCGAGCTCGTCCGGCAGCGGCAGCACGACGTCCACGGGGGCGGCCACCACCTCGGCGAACGCGCCGGTGCTCGTGAACGCGGCCACGCGGTGGCCGGGGTGCAGACCCGAGCCGTCGGGCGCCTCCCGCACCACGCCGGCCACCTCCGACCCGAGTGTGAACGGCAGCTCTGGTTTGTTCTGGTAGAGCCCCTTCGACTGCAGGACGTCGGGGAAGTTCACCCCGATCGCCCGCACGTCGACGAGCACCTCGTCGGGCTTGCGTTCCGGCTCGGGCAGCTCCCGCACCTCGACCGCCGCCGGCCCGTCCAACCTCACCACCTGTACCGCGCGCACCCCGCAGTCCCTTCGTCGACCAGTGCTGCGGGGGACATTACGGGTCAGAGGCGCCCCTTGGCCGGGTCGCCGCCGGGCAGCGGGGCCATGGTCACCACCGTGGGCGGCGCCGCCAGCAGCCCCTCGATCGCCGTGGTGAGCTGCTTGACGCCCTGGCCGGCCGCGTGGGCGCCGAGCAGTCCCTCCGACTCCCACTTCTCGATGAGCACCAGGGTGCCGTCCGCGGCCTCGTGCAGCGCGTAGAGCAGGCAGCCGTCCTCCGCGTGGACCACGGGGAGGACGTCCTCGATGGCCGCCCTGGCCTCGGCGTGGCGGCCGTCGGCCGGGCGGAAGACGGCGGTGACGACCACGGGCTTCGGCATGGGCTCTCCCTACAGGTGGGTGGTGCTGGAGCGTTCGAGGAACTCTGCGGGCACCCTGATCCGCCGGGGCGCGGGCGGCAACTTCTGCCGCATCCTCGCGTGCACCAGCTCGACGGAGTGGAGCGCGAGCATGTCGATCGGCTGGCGGACGGCGGTGAGCGGGGGGCGGATCAGGTCGGTCCACGGGTTGTCGTCGAAAACCACCAACGACAGGTCGCCCGGGATCGCGATGCGGGCCTGCGCGAGCATCTTCAGCACCACCCGCACCTGCGCGGTGTTGGCCACCACGAGGCCGGTGGGCGGCTCGTCGAGCGCGAGCATCTCGGCCACGACGTCGGCACCCCGGTCGCCCCGGAACGGTGCCGGGCGCACGAGGCGCTCGTCGCGGGCGACACCGCGCTCGCGCAGCGCCTGCTCGTAGCCGCGCACCCGTTCCACGCCCGTGCTCGTGTCGAGCGGGCCGGAGACGATCCCCACCCGCGTGTGGCCCCGGTCGAGCAGGTGCCGCGTGGCGGTGGCGGCCGACTGCACGTTCTCGATGCTCACGACGTCGACCTGGTCGAGCTCGGCGACGGTGCGGTCGACGAAGACCGCCGGGATGTCGAGGGCGGCGAGCTTCTCCCACCGTTCGACGTTGTGGCCGGTGGGCGTGCCGATCATCCCGCCGACGGAGCGGTCGAGCAGCGTGTCGAGGGCCTGCGCCTCCAGGTGCGGGTCCTCCTGCGTGGTCATGAGCAGGATCTGCAGGTCGCGGGCCCGGGCGTCGGCCACAACGCGGTCGGCGAGGCGGGCGAAGAACGGGTTGGTCAGGTCGGCGAGCAGCAGCCCGACGGTGTCGCTGTGGCCCTGGCTGAGCTGGCGGGCGGCGGCCCGCGGGCGGTAGGCGAGCGCCTCGATCGCGTCGAGGACCTGGGCGCGCTTCGGCGCCGCCACGGGTCCGGTGCCGTTGAGCACGCGCGAGACCACCGAGACCGAGACGCCGGCACGAGCGGCGACGTCCCGGATGGTGGCCGCCTTCTTCATGCCTCCCCCTCCGCGCTGCGACGCGTCAGTAAACCCCACCGCGCCCGTTGACCCGGGAGAAACGCACATGGTACGAAACTGGAACCGTTACCACCCTAACACCCAGGGAGTCCCGTGAACTTGCACGACCTCCTGCAGGCCCGCGAGCGCGACGGCAACCCGATCCGGGTCGGGCTCATCGGTGCCGGCCGGTTCGGCACGATGTTCCTCGCCCAGGCCCGCACCACCCCGGGGATCCACGTCGCGGCCATCGCCGACATCGACACCGACCGGGCGCGGCAGGCCCTGAAGCTCGTCGACTGGCCCCCGGACGCCGTCACCGACGACCTCGGCGCCGCGCTCGACGGCGGGACCACCGCGGTGCTGCCGGAGGCCGCTCCCCTGTTCACCGACCGGATCGACGTCGTCGTGGAGGCCACCGGCAACCCGATCGCGGGCAGCGGACACGCGCTCGCCGCGTTCGACGCGGGCCAGCACGTGATCATGGTGACGGTCGAGGCGGACGCCGTGGTCGGCCCCGCGCTCGCCCGTCGGGCCGCCGAGCGCGGCGTGGTCTACTCGCTCGCCTACGGCGACCAGCCCGCGCTGATCATGGAGCTCGTCGACTGGGCCCGCACCAGCGGCTTCCAGGTGGTCTGCGCGGGCAAGGGCACCAAGTACCTCGAGCACTACCACGAGATGAACCCCGACAACGTCTGGGAGCACTGGGAGTTCTCGAAGGAGCTCACCGACTCGGGCCAGCTCAACCCGTTCATGCACACGGCGTTCCGCGACGGCACGAAGGCGGCGATCGAGATGGCCGCCGTCGCCAACGCGGCCGGGCTCGTGCCGTCCGACGACGGGCTCACCTTCACCCCCGGCGACGTCGAGCAGATCGCCACCGTCTGCAGGCCCCGCGACGTGGGCGGCGTGCTGGCACACGAGGGCACGGTGGACGTCATGTCCAGCGTCGCCCGCGACGGCACCTGGATCCCCCACAACACGCAGGAGGGCGTGTTCGTGGTGGTGAAGGCGACGAACGACTACGTGGCGAACAACTGCTTCGCCGAGTACGCATGGCACCCGGACCCCACGAACCGGTACGCCGCGCTCTACCGCCCGTACCACTACATCGGCCTCGAGCTGGGGATCTCGATCGCCAACGCCGCGCTGCGCGGCGTGGCCACCGGCACGGCCACCGGCTTCCGCGCCGACGTGGTGGCCACGGCGAAGAAGAACCTGGCCGCGGGCGACGTGCTCGACGGCGAGGGCGGCTACGCGGTGTGGGGGAAGCTGATCTCCGCGCGCGGGTCGGTCGAGCGGGGCGCGCTGCCGATCGCGCTGGCCCACCACGTGGAGCTGCGCCGCGACGTCCCCAAGGGGGCGATCGTCACCTGGGACGACGTGCGGGTCGACGACCCCGCGTTCGGCCGGGTGCTCGAGCTGCGGCGCGAGACGGAGCGGCTCCTCGAGCAGCCGTGACGGCACTCTCGCTCCTCGGGCTCGGGCCGATGGGGGCGCCCGTGGCCACCAACCTCGCCCGCCGCCTCGGCGGGCTGACCGTCTGGAACCGCACGCCGGGCAAGGCGGGTGCCGTCACGGCCCTCGGGGCGCGGGAGGCGGCGACGCTCGCCGACGCGGCCGCCGACGTCGTGCTCACGGTGTTGCCCGACCTACCGCAGGTGGAGACCGTGCTGCACGGCCCGGACGGCCTGCTGGCGGGCTGGCGCCGCCGCGGCGTGCGGACGCCCACGCTCGTCGTCCACGGCACGGTCTCCCCCGTCGCCGTGCGCGGGTTCGCCGCCCGGCTGCGGCGCGAGCACGGCGTGCGCGTCGTGGACGCCCCGATGAGCGGGGGCGTGCCCCACGCCGAGCGGGGCACGCTCAGCCTCATGGTCGGTGGCGACCCGGCCGACGTGGAGGTGCTCGCGCCGGTGTTCGCCGCGATCGCCACCACGATCGTCCACCTCGGCCCGGTCGGGGCGGGCCAGCTCGCCAAGGCGTGCAACCAGGTGGTGGTGGCCGGCACCATCGCCGCCCTGTCCGAGGCGCTCTGCCTGGCCGAGGGCTACGGGCTGCCCCGCGCCGACCTGCTCTCCGCGCTCGCGGGCGGGCTCGCCGGGTCCGCCGTGCTCGACCAGAAGCGCGACCGGTGGCTGCGCGAGGACTTCACCGGCGGCGGCAGCGCCCGCAACCAGCTCGAGGACCTCGCGTTCGCCCGCGAGGCCGAGGAGGCCGTCGACGCGCCGTCGGCACTCACGGCACTGCTGCACGACCAGTTCCGCCGGATGGTGACCGGCGGCGACGGCGAGCTCGACCACTCGGGGCTGCTGCGCACCGTCCGCGCGGGCTCCTGACACCGACGTCCACGGAAGGAAGGATCTGCAATGGCGCGTCCGGAACACCCGGAGGCCGGTACGTCACCGCCGCTCCTGCCGGAGGTGCCGCGCGAGCTCGCGCGGCGGCGGATGAACCCCCGCACGATCCTGCTGTTCTTCGGTCCGGGGGCGATCATCGCCTCGCTGACCGTCGGCAGCGGGGAGACGGTCCTCGCCTCGCGGCTCGGGGCCGTGTTCGGCTACGCGATCCTCTGGCTGGTGGTGATCGGCGCGGTCACCAAGGCCGCGATCATCTACGCGTCCAACCGCTACATCGTGCTGACCGGCGAACATCCCATGAGCGGGCTCGCGCGCGTCATCCCCGGACCGCGCGGCTGGTTCCCCGCGCTCATCGGCGCGCTGGCCGTGCTGTCGTTCCCGTTCGTGGCCAGCGCGCTCGCCACCGGCATCGGCAGCTACCTCTCCCTCGTCGTCGGCGGCCCGGCCGTGGCCTGGGGCCTGGTGCTGCTCGTCCTCGCCGCAGCGCTGGCGTGGTTCGGCTGGTACGCCCTGCTGGAGCGCGCGCAGGTCACCATCGTGGCGCTCAAGGTCACCCTCGTGGTCGTCGCCGTCTTCGCCGCGCAGCCGCAGTGGCTCGACGTGCTCGCCGGGTTCGTGCCGCAGGGGTTCGGCTACGAGCCCTACGTGTTCACCGAGTACCCGGAGATCGCCGAGCGGGCGGTCTGGGTGGAGGCCGTGGTGTTCATGGGCGGCCTCGGCGGCGGGATGTACGACTACATCGGGTACGCCGGGCTGATGCGCGAGAAGCGCTGGGGCGCGCTCGGCCTGCCCGGCCGCGACGAGGCGGCGGACGGACCGCTCGCCCTGGCCGACTCGGCACGCGAGCGGGAGCGGGTGCGCGGCTGGTCGCGCGCGCCGCTCGGGGACGTGGTGCTCAGCTTCACGGCCATGGCGCTCACCGCGGTGGCCTTCGTGATCACCGGCAAGGAGATCCTCGGCGCGGCGCAGAACGTGCCGAGCGGCCAGAACGTGCTGACCTACCAGGGGGACGTGCTCGGGGTCGTCCACCCGGTGCTCGAGCACTTCTACGTCGTCGCGATCATTATGGTCTTCCTCGGCACCATGTACGCGCTCTGGGAGGTCTACTCCCGCACCACCTACGAGTCGCTGTCGGCCGTCTCGGAGAAGGTGCGCCGGGCGGGCTTCGGCGCCACCCGCCGCGTCGTGTACCCCTACCTGCTGCTCGGCGGCACCGCGCTGGTGCTCACCGGCGCCGACCTCGTCGCCCTCATCACGCCCGCCAACATCGTGGGCGGCACGATCGCCTGCGGCGTCTACGGACTCGGCCTGCTCGTACTGGAACGGCGCGCGTTCCCCGCCGCGCTGCGCATCCGGCCGGCCACCCGCGTGCTGGTGGCCGTGTCGTCGGTGGTGCTGCTCGGCGCCGGGCTCGTGGCGCTCGGCCAGTACGTGGGGTCGCTGGGATGACCGGGCTACCGATCGCGCCCGGCCACCTGATCGCGGCGGGCTGCTTCCTCGTGCTCGCCGGGCTGCGGGCCGCCGGGGGATCGTGGCTGTGGGCCGCCGTGTTCGCGCTGGCCGCGCTCGTGCAGGTCCTCTTCGGCGCGCGGTTCGCGCCACGGCCCGCGTCCCCGCGGCGGGTGGGCGGCGATCCACGGCGGGCGTCGACGTGGCGGCTGCTCGCGGTGTCCTCGCTCGTCCTGAGCGCGGTGCTGCTGCTGGTGCAGCCGGTGCTCGGCCTGGTGGCCGCGGTGGGCGCGCTGCTCTGCCTCCGGGAGACCCGGCTGCACCGGACGGCCGGCTGACGGCGTCGGGCAACATGGGGGCATGGCGATCAAGGGAGTGCTCTTCGACTTCTCCGGCACCCTCTTCCGCATCGAGTCCACCCGGCAGTGGCTCACCGCGGTCCTCGCCGACACCGGCACCGAGCAGCCGGGCGCCGAGGTCGACCGGCTCGTCCGGGAGCTCGAGCGCGCCGGCGCGCTCCCGGGCGGGCCGCCGCCGGAAGCCGTGCCGGCCCACCTCGCGGAGCTCTGGGCCACCCGCGACGAGAGCGCCGAGCGGCACCGCGCCGCCTACACCGGGCTCGCCCGGAAGGTGCCGCTGCCCGACCCCCGCCTGTACGACGCGCTCTACGACCGGCACATGACCCCCGCGGCCTGGCGCCCGTACCCGGACGCCGCCGACGTCCTGCACGCGCTGCAGCGGCGGGGCGTCCCCGTCGGTGTGATCAGCAACATCGGCTGGGACCTGCGGCCGATCTTCCGCGCCCACGGGCTCGACCCGGCCGTGGCCGCCTACGTCCTGTCGTACGAGCACCGGATCCAGAAGCCCGACCCGGAGCTCTTCCGGCGCGCGTGCGACGCGCTCGGCACCGACCCGCACGACGTGCTGATGGTCGGCGACGACCGCACGGCCGACGCCGGTGCCACCGCCGTCGGCTGCGCGGTCCACTTCGTGGACCACCTGCCGGTCGACCGCCGCCCCGACGGCCTCCGCCCGGTCCTCGCGCTCCTCGACCGGCCCGGTGCCGCCGGGGCGTAGCGCCCTGCGAGCATGACGCCCTTCCACACCACGGGCCGAGGGGGGCGACCATGGAACTGATCGCGGTGGACCTGCCGGAGCCGGACGCGATGCGCGGGCGGTGGGCCGCGTTCGCCGCCGTGTGCGCGGCCCGCGGCTGGGGCGACAGCTGCCACGCCGACGGGCCCGTGTGGCACTTCGACGACGGCGGCGGCAACTGGGCCGACCTGCACCACCTCGGCGACGGGCGCGCCGTGCTCGTCGGGCACGACCACGAGTACTCCGACACGTACTTCCGCACCGCGGCCGCGTACTTCGAGGAACCCGAGACCGACCTGCTGGCCGGGGCGCCCGCCTGGTGGGCGCCGCCGGCCGAGGCGGCGATGGGGCGCGACCTGTGGGTCGGGTTCGTGTACGGGTTCGCCGACGGCGGGTGGCGCCGCGCCGCCTACGACCTCGACGACGGGTTGGACTCCGTCGGTCTCCCCGCGCTCGACGACGGCCCGTGCCGCGTGCTGGTGGCCGAGTTCGCCAAGGACGCACCGGGCCTCGCCGGCGCGCCGCCGGACCCCGAGGCCATCGACGCGCTGATCGCCGCCGACGCCGCGGTCACCGAGGAGCAGGTGCGGGCCGTGATCGGCCCGGAGGGCTGGGACGCGGTGGCGGGTGCCGCCGCAGCGCAGGCGTTCCTCCGGGCCTGACGCGGCTGGTCAGGCCGGCACGCCGTCGTCGTAGGGCACGGCGCGCGGCGTGCTCGTGAGCTCGTCCACGAGCGCGGTGAGGCGCCGGTCCATGCGTTGCTGGACGCGTTCGAGCCCGTCCAGCTCCGAGGCGAGGTCGACGGCCCGGTCGGTGTTGCCCACCCCGTCCAGGATCCGGTCCAGCTCGGCGCTCACGCACTCGATGCGCACGCGGCACCGGTCGGAGGCCTGCACGTGGGCGAGCAGGCGGGCGCGTTGGTCGGCGTCCACGGTGTCCGGCACGGACGCCACGAGCTGCTGCAGTCGATGCGGGTGCACGGCGGTCCCCCCTTCACGTGACGGGCATCACCACCGACCGTAGATGTGCACCCTCCGTGAGGGAAGGGGTCGTCGCTACGGTTGCGCCGTGACGGCGTGGGCTGACACCGGCCGCTTCGTGCGCGAGTTCGTGCGCGACCCCCTCCACACCGCATCCGTGACACCCAGCTCCCGGGCGCTCTCCGCCGCGATGGTGCGGGCCGTGCCGGCCACCGGCGCCCCCGTCGTCGTCGAGCTCGGGCCGGGCACGGGAGCGTTCACCCGCGCGATCCAGGAGCGCACCGGCGGGCGGGCGCGGCACGTGGCGGTCGAGCTGAACGAGCGGTGGGCGCGGCTGCTCGCCCGCCGCCACCCCGAGGTCGACGTCGTGCGCGCCGACGCCCGCGAGCTGCCCCGCCTGCTCGCCGAGCGCGGGGTCGGCGCCGTGGACGCCGTCGTGAGCGGGCTGCCGTGGGTGGCGTACTCCCCCGGGCCCGACGGCCGCGGGCTGCACGCCGTGATCACCGAGGTGCTCGCGCCCACCGGCGTGTTCACGCAGTTCGGCTACACCTGGACGCGGTGGGCGCCGCCGGCCCGCCGCCAGCTCGCCGACCTGCGGGCCCACTTCGCCGCGGTCACCACCAGCCCCACGGTGTGGCGCAACCTCCCGCCCGCGATCGTCCACGAGGCCCGGGATCCGAGACCTGGCGGGATGCACCCGATAGAGTCACGCCAGCACTCGTCGTGATCATGCAGCGCGGGCTGCCACCTGGGGGACATGACATGGGGATCAGCCACCAACCTTCTCCGGAGAGCCCGGCCCTCGGCGCCGGCTTCGAGCGGATCGGTGTCGACCGCATTCCCGACGAGGAACGCACGTCGACCCCCGGCACGTTCTTCGTGGTCTTCGTCGGCACGTCGGTCGGGCTGGGCGCGGTGGCGTTCGGCTGGGTGGGGATCACGTTCGGGCTCGGCTTGTGGGCCACGATCACCGCGATCGCCGTGGGCACCGCCGTCGGTCAGATCCTGCTCGTCCCGCTGATCCTCGCCGGCTCCCGGGCGGCCACGAACAACGCCACCGCGTCCGGGGCGACGTTCGGGGTCCGCGGGCGGGTCATCGGCAGCGGGATCGGGTTGGCCACGTGCCTCGTCTCGGTCGCCCTCACGGTGTGGACCAGCGGCGCGGCCGGGGTCGCCGTCGCCGGCAGGCTGTTCGGGCTCCCCGACAGCCAGGGCACCCAGGCGGTGGCCTTCGCGGTCGTCACGGCGATCGCGGCGGCCGTGGCCATCTGGGGGTACCGGTGGCTGGTGCGTTCCACCGCGGTGCTCGCGGTCGTCGGCGGCACGCTGCTGATCCTGATGCCGTTCGCGTTCGGCGGTTCGATCCAGTGGGACTACGCAGGCGGCGAGTACCTGCTCGGCGGCTTCTGGGCCACCTGGCTGTCGGTGGCCACCACGGTCGGCGTGGCGGGGGCGCTGGTCGTGTGCACGATCCTCGGCGACTGGACCCGCTACATCCGCTCCGACCTCCACCCCGCCGGCCGGCTGGTGCCGATCGCGTCGGCGGGGGTCTTCATCGGCTTCGTCGTGCCCGCCACGGTCGGCGCCCTGGTCTCCACCGCCTTCACCGACCCCTTCGCCCCGTTCCCGGTGAGCCTCGCCGCCGAGTCGCCCCTCTGGTACGCGGTCGTGCTGCTCCCGCTGGCGCTCCTCGGCGGGGTGGGGCTCACCGCGTCGTCGCTCTACAGCGCGGGCCTCGACCTGGACGCGCTGGTGGTGCGGTTCACCCGGGCCCGGGCTACCGTGATCATCGGTGTGGTCGCGGTCGGCCTGGTGTACCTCGGCCTGCTCGCGCCCACGGTGCAGGGGTCGATCGCGGCCGCGCTGCTCGTCCTCGCCGAGCTGAGCGCGCCGTGGGCGGTGGTCTTCGGGCTCGGGTTCCTCCAGATCGGCGGCCGCTACCACGCCGACGACCTCCAGGTGTTCAACCGCCGGGAGACCGGCGGGCGGTACTGGTACACCGGGGGCTGGCACGTCCCGGCCGCGGTGGCGTGGGCCGTGGGGTCCGTCGCCGGGCTGCTCACGATCCAGACCCCGCTCTTCAACGGCCCGCTCGCGGGCATCGCAGGCGGCGTCGACGTCAGCCTCGTCGTCGCCTCGGTGCTGGCAGCGGTGGTCTACCTCCTGCTCACCGGCACCGGCCGCAAGGCAGGCAACCTCGAGGACAAGTAGGGAATCCATGACGGACAGCACGCGCGGCGGGACCCCGGCGCCGCGCGAGATCGACATCACGACCCCGCACTCGGCGCGGATCTGGAACTACTGGCTCGGCGGCAAGGACAACTACCAGGCCGACCGCGAGGCCGGCGACGAGTTCCTCGCGATCTACCCCGGCCAGCGCGATAAGGCCCGGGCGTGCCGCCACTTCCTGTCCCGCGCCATCCGGTACCTCGCGAACGAGGCGGGTGTGCGGCAGTTCCTCGACATCGGCACGGGCCTGCCCACCGCCAACAACACCCACGAGGTGGCCCAGCAGGAGGCCCCCGAGTCGCGGATCGTCTACGTCGACAACGACCCGCTCGTGCTCGCCCACGCCCGCGCGCTGCTCACCAGCTCCCCCGAGGGCGTCACCACCTACATCGACGCCGACCTCCACGACCCCGAGCGGATCCTCGACGAGGCCACGAAGACCCTCGACTTCGACCAGCCGATCGCGCTGATCCTGCTCGGCGTGCTCGGCCACGTGCAGGATTACGACGAGGCCCGGTCGATCGTGAAGCGCCTGCTGGCGCGCCTGCCCGCGGGCAGCTACCTCGTGCAGTGCGACGGCGACGACACCAGCGAGGCGTACATCGCCGCGCTCGAGCGCTACCGCGACCGCAGCGAGGTGCCCTACAACGTCCGCAGCCAGGACGAGCTCGCCGCCTTCTACGAGGGGCTGGAGGTGGTGGAGCCGGGGCTGGTCCCCATCCAGCTGTGGCGGCCCGAGCCGAACATCTTCGGCGAGCCGCCCGCCGTCGCCGAGTTCGGCGGGGTCGGCCTGAAGAGGTGACCTGTACGAACGGCACTCTCGTCCGATAGAGCGGTACGAGAGTGCCGTTCGTCCAGCGGGTGCGCTCTCCGGCGGTCAGAGGTACGACTCCACCAGCTCCACGTAGCGCCGGGCCATGGTGGCGACCACCTCGGCACCGGGGGCCGCCCAGACGTCGGCGTGGAAGATCTCCACCTCGACGTCGCCGGTGTAGCCGGCCGCCGCCACCGCGCGGGTGAACGCCGGGAAGTCGACGTGGCCGTCGCCCATCATGCCGCGGGCGAGCAGGGAGTCGGCCGGCAACGGGGTGATCCAGTCGCACACCTGGTAGGACACGATCCGCTCCCCCGCCCGCGCGATCTGCTCGTGCACGCCGGGTTCCCACCACACGTGGAAGGTGTCGACCACGACGCCGACCTCGTGCGGGGCGAAGTGCTCGGCGATGTCGAGCGCCTGCGCGAGGGTGGAGACCACGCCGCGGTCGGCGGCGTAGATGGGGTTCATGGGCTCGATGCCGAGCGTCACGCCCCGCTCCACCGCCGCGGGGACGAGCGCGGCGATCGCCTCGGCGGCCCGGGTGCGGGCGCCTGCCAGGTCCTTGTCCCCCGGCGGGAGCCCGCCGGGCACGAGCACCAGCGCCGTCGTGCCGAGGGTCGCGGCCTCGTCGAGGGCGCGCAGGTTGTCCTCGTGCGCCGCGGCGCGCTCGGCCGGGTCGGAGGCGGTGAAGAAGCCGCCCCGGCACAGCGAGGACACCCGCAGGCCCGCGTCGTCGACGATCTTGCGCGCGGTCTCGAGGCCGGTCTCGGCCACCGGCTCGCGCCACAGCCCGATCGCGGGCAGCCCGGCGGCCACGGCGCCGTCCACGGCCTCCCGGAGGCTCCAGTTGGCCGTGGTGCGCTGGTTGAGCGAGAGCCGGGCGAGCCGCGGGTCGCCCGGCGCGGGCGTGGCGACCCGGGCCGGGCGCCCGCTGGGCACGTCGAGCGCGGTCACCGCACCGCCCCGGCCACGTCGAGCAGGCCGCGCACCTTCGCGGCCGCCGCCTCCGGGTCCGGCAGCAGCCGCGCCTCGTTGGCCAGCGCGAACACCTCGGACAGGTGCACCACCGACCGGGCCGACTGCAGCCCGCCGACCATCGTGAACCCGGGCTGGTGCCCGGCGAGCCACGACAGGAACGCGATGCCGGTCTTGTAGTAGAAGGTGGGCGCCTCGAACACCTTCCGCGACAGGGCGAGGGTGGGCGCGAACTCGGCGTCGTAGCGCTCGAGGTCGCCCTCGTCGAGCGCCGCCAGCGCGGCCGACGCGGCCGGTGCGATCGCCGCGAAGGCGCCGAGCAGCGCGTCGGAGTGGTGGGTGCCGTCGCCGCGGATCAGCTCCGGGTAGTGGAAGTCGTCGCCGGTGTAGAGGCGCACCCCCTCGGGCAGCTCGGCGCGCAGCCCCACCTCGTGCTCGGCGGACAGCAGCGACACCTTCACCCCGTCGACCTTCGCCGCGTGCGCCTCCACGAGCTGCACGAACGTGGCGGTGGCCGCGTCGACGTCGGCAGAGCCCCAGTAGCCGGCCAGCTGCGGGTCGAAGGCCTCGCCGAGCCAGTGCAGGATCACCGGCTCGCGCACCTGGCGCAGGAGCGCCTCGTAGACGCGCAGGTAGTCGTCCGGGCCCGCGGCCACGGCGGCGAGCTGCCGTGACGCCATGAGGATCACCTGCGCCCCGGTGCCCTCGACGTACTCCACCTGCTCGGTGTAGGCGGCCAGCACGTCGTCGACGATGCGCAGGTCGGTGCGGTGGTCGGTGCCCGCGCCGGCGGCGATGCGGGCGCCCGCCGCGCGCGCCTGCTCGGCGCTGCGGCGCACCAGCTCCTGCACGGCCGGCCAGTCCAGGCCCATGTTGCGCTGCGCGGTGTCCATGGCCTCGGCGACGCCCAGGCCGTAGGAGAACAGGTGGCGGCGGAAGGCCAGCGTGGAGTCCCAGTCGACGACGGCGGGCGCGCCGGGCACGTTCTCGCCCCACGGGTCGCCCACCACGTGCGCGGCCGCGAACGCCACCCGGGTGCGGTAGGGCTCGGGGTGGGGCGCCCACTCGCGGGGCGCGGCGAGCTCGACGGTGCGCCACCCACCCCCGGCGACGGGCAGTGCGATGCGAGAACCGAGGGCGGTCACGCCACACCCCCCGCCCCGTATGCCAGCAAGGTGGCTTTACTGGCGTAATACGCCAGCAAAGCCACCTTGCTGGCGTTCGTGGCACGCGTGGGGCACCTCATTTCGACGCCTCCAGTTCCACGCGCACGCCTTCCCTCGACGACCGCAGCGCCGCGTCCACCAGCCGCAGGCCGCGCACACCGCTGGCGAAGTCGTACGGGTGCGGGCGGCCGGCGTCGACGTCGAGCAGGTACTGCTCCCACTGGGCGCGGAAGCCGTTGCCGAACTCCTGGTTGTCGGGCACCTGCTCCCACTGGGCGCGGAAGTCCTGGTCGGTGGGCACGTCGGGGTTCCACACCGGCATGGGGGTGCGCACACGCGGCTGGATGCGGCAGCCGAACAGGCCCGCGACGGCGGAGCCGTGGGTGCCGTCCACCTGGAACTCGACGAGCTCCTTGCGGTCGACCCGCACGGCCCACGACGAGTTGATCTGGGCGATGACGCCGCCGGGCAGCTCGAAGATCCCGTACGCCGCGTCGTCGGCCGTGGCCTCGTAGGGCTCGCCCTTCTCGTCCCAGCGCTGCGGGATGTGCGTGACGGCCTTGGTCATCACGGCCTCGACGCCACCGAACAGGTGCTCGAGCACGTAGTTCCAGTGGCAGTACATGTCGAGGACGATCCCGCCGCCGTCCTCGGCGCGGTAGTTCCAGCTGGGCCGCTGGGCCGGGAGCAGGTCGCCCTCGAACACCCAGTAGCCGAACTCGCCGCGCACGGACAGGATCCGCCCGAAGAACCCGGAGTCGATCAGCCGCTTCAGCTTGATCAGCCCGGGCAGGTAGATCTTGTCGTGCACGACCCCGTTGACGATGCCCGCGGCCTCGGCGGCCGCCACCAGCTCCTCGCCCTCGGCCACCGACTCGGCGATCGGCTTCTCGGTGAAGACGTGCTTGCCCGCGGCGATCGCGCTCAGGATCGTCTTCTTGCGCTCGCTGGTGACGAGCGAGTCGAAGTAGACGGGTGCGTCGTCCTCGAGGGCGGCGTCGAGGTCGGTGTGCACGGTCTCGATGTCGTGCTTGCGGGCGATCTCGGTGAGCTTCTCGCGGTTGCGGCCGACGATCACGGGCTCGACCTGCAGGCGCGTGCCGTCGGGGCGCAGCACACCGCCGTCGTCACGGATCGCGAGGATGGACCGCACGAGGTGCTGGCGGTACCCCATCCTCCCGGTCACGCCGTTCATGACGATGCGCATGCGCTCTACCTGCTTTCTCTCGTAGCGGTGGGACGGCCGCCGAGGTAGAGCTCGGCGAGCTGCGGGTCGGCGAGGAGTTCGGGCGCGGGACCGCTGATGTGGACGCGGCCGAGGTCGAGCACGCAGCCGAGGTCGGCGGTCTCCAGGGCGTGCCGGGCGTTCTGCTCGACCAGCAGGATCGCGAGCCCGGCCTCGCGCATGGCGACGACCTGCTCGAACACCACGGCGGTGGCCTTGGGGTCCAGGCCCATCGACGGCTCGTCGAGCAGCAGCACCGAGGGGTCCACCATCAGGGAGCGGGCGAACTCGACCTGCTTCTGCTGGCCGCCCGACAGCAGCCCGGCGAGCGAACGCCAGCGTTCGCGGACCACCGGGAAGAGGTCCTGCACGAACGCCACCCGCTCGGCCACGCGCGCCTTGTCGGTGACCGTGTACGCCCCGAGCGTGACGTTCTCGGCCACGGTCATCTCGGGGAACACGCTGTGGCCTTGCAGCACGTGGGCCACGCCCGCGCCGAGCATGCGCTGCGGGGACAGGCCCGTGACGTCCTTCCCGGCCACGCGGATCGTGCCCGAGCGGGGCGCGAGCATCCCGCTCGCCACCTTGAGGACGGTCGACTTGCCCGCCCCGTTGGGGCCGACCAGGCACACGACCGTGCCCGCGGGCACGGTGACCGTGAGCCCACGCAGCACGAGCGCGGCGCGGCCGTAGCCGGCTTCGACGTCCCGGAGTTCGAGGAGGGGTTCAGACACCGAGGTACGCCTCCAGCACCGCCGGGTCGGCCCGCACCGTGTCGGGCGGCCCCTCGGCGATCGGCCGCCCGCGGTCGAACACGACCACGTGGTCGGACAGGCTCATGACCAGCTCCATGTTGTGCTCGACGACGATGAACGTGCGCCCCTCGGCGTTGAGCTCGCGCACGAGCGCGGCGATCCGGTCGATGAGGGCGGGGTTCACCCCGCCGGCCGGCTCGTCCAGCATGATCGTTTCCGGCTCGGCCATGAGCACGCCGGCCAGCTCGAGGAGCTTCTGCTGGCCGTAGGACAGGTTGCGGGCCTCGACGTCCTCCAGGTGGTCGATGCCCACGCGGCGCAGCCAGCCGCGGGCCCGCTCGACGTCGCCCGCGTCGTGCGCCGAGCGCAGCAGGCCGGCCATCCCGCGCGGGCGGACGGCGGCGAGCACGTTCTCCCGCACCGTCATGCGCGGGAAGATCCGGCACAGCTGGAAGCTGCGCCCGATGCCCGCCGCGGCGATGCGGTGGGGCGCCCGCCCGGTGACGTCGCGGCCCCCGTAGGTCACCGTGCCCGAGTCGGGCCGGATCATGCCGGTGACGCAGTTGAAGAACGTGGTCTTGCCCGAGCCGTTCGGGCCGATCACCGCGTTGATCTTCCCGTCGTGGAACTCGACGGTGGCGTCGTCGACGGCGCGCACGCCGCCGAAGGCCTTGGTGAGCCCGGCCGTCGCCAGGTTCCCGGCGCTCACAATTTGACCTCTTCCTTGAGCTCCGCGGCGCTGACCTCGCGGATCGAGCTCTGCTGCGGCCGGAAGCGGGCCAGCAGCCCCTGCACGGCGGGGATCACGCCGTCGGGCATGAAGAGCACGACGACCGCCAGCAGCAGCCCGGTGGCGACGAGGTGGAACTGCGTGTCGCCGTAGGAGACCTTGAAGTACTCGATCGCCACCCCGACGACGAGTGCCCCGAGCACCGGCCCGAACAGGTGCCGCACCCCGCCCAGGAGCGCCATCAGCACCATGTAGGAGCCGATCAGGATGGAGAACTGGAAGATCGGGTCGAGGTCGCCGAACCACAGCGCGTACAGGCCGCCGCCGAGCGCGGTGAACGTGGCCGACACGACGAAGGCCACGAGCTTGTAGGCGAACGTCGGCACGCCCAGCGACTGCGCCTTGTCCTCGTCCTCCCGGATGGCCTTGAGCCCCAGCCCGAAGCGCGACCGGTCGATCGTCCACCAGGCCAGCAGCGCGAGCCCGAGCAGCACGGCGAAGAGGTAGAAGAACACCACGTGGTGCTCGGGGCGGGACAGGTCCGGGAACGGGCGCGGCACGACGAGCCCCTCGGAGCCGCCGGTGAAGTCGCGCCAGCTCTGGAACACCAGCAGGAGCACCAGCACCAGGGCGATCGACACGATCACGAACGACGCGCCGCGCACCCGCAGCGCCGCGATCCCGATCGGCACCGCGAGCACCGCGACGATCACGCCGGCCAGGCCGAGGGCGAGGAAGGCGGGCACCCCGGCCCGGGCGATCAGCAGCCCCGTGCCGTAGGCGCCGAGGCCGAACCAGGCGGCGTGCCCGAGCGACATGTACCCCGTGAAGCCGCCGACGAAGTTCCAGGACGTCGACAGCACCGCGTAGGAGAGCACGACGACGCCCGCCGACGTGATGTACGGGTTCGGGCTCCAGATCGGGAACGACAGCAGGGCCGCCGCGCCGACGAGGAGCGCCACCCAGCTGGAAGCGCGCCCTTCAAAAACGTTGCGCAAGGCGACCTCCGAAGAAGCCCTGCGGCCGCACCAGCAGGGTGGCGAACAGGGCGAGGTAGAAGACCGTCTGCGCCCAGGTGGTGCCCAGCGGCAACTGCAGCAGGCTCTGCACGATCCCGAGCACCATCGCGGCGATCGCGGCACCCGGGATGCTGCCGAGCCCGCCGACCACGATGATCGCCATCAGCGGGCCGATCCAGTGCCAGTGCAGCGACGGGTAGATCGTGGAGTCCAGCGAGAGCGCGGTGCCGCCGATCGCGGCGGTGGCGAGCCCGAGGCCGAAGCCGTAACCCGCCACGCGGTCGGTGTCGATGCCGATCAGCCGAGCCGCCTGCGGGTGCTGGATCGTGGCGCGCAGCGCCTGGCCGAAGCGGCTGCGGGTGAGCAGCAGGTAGAGCGCGAGCAACGAGAACGCCGCCAGCCCGAACGCGATCAGCTTGACGACCGCGACCTGCGCGCCGAGCACCTCGATGCTCGCGGCGCTGTAGGACAGCTGCACCCGCCGTTGCGTGCCGGAGTAGACGAAGCCGAGCGCGCCCTCGATGACGAGCGCCACCGCGAACGTCAGCAGCACCGACATCATCGTGACCGACGCCGGACGCAGCCGGGCGATCAGCAGCCGCTGGAACCCCACACCCGCGAGGAAGAACAGCGGCACCGTCACCACGAGCGACAGCAGCGGGTCTACACCGAACCGCTCGTGGACGTCCCACGCCAGGTACGCGGCCAGCACCAGGAATGCGGCGTGGGCGATCATCACCACCCGCATCACGCCGAAGTACAGCGTGAGACCCGCGGCCAGCAGCGCGTAGAGCCCGCCCAGCAGGATGCCGAGCACGAGGCTCTGGAAGAGCAGGGAGCCGCTCACCACGTCGCCTTCGGGTAGGCGAACTCCGCCTCGGCGGTGTCCTGCGGCAGCACGATCCGGATCCCCCCGTCGACGTACTGCTGGATGAGGTGGGCGCTCTGCGGGCGGCCCTGCGCGTCCCAGGACAGCGGGCCCACGACCGTGTCGACGGTGTTGGTGCGCAGCCAGTCGATGAGCCGCTGCTGGCACTCCCCCTGCTCGGCGCACCCGACGGCCTGCACGGCGGCCGCCACCACCTGCCCGGTGGTGTACGCGTTCGCCTCGTCCTCGGTGGGCGGGTTGCCGAACTGCGCCGTGTAGCGCTGCACGAAGTCGACGTTCGACGGGTACGGCGCCTCGGGCGTGTACCCGGTGGGCGACAGGATGCCCTCGGTGCCGCCGCCGATGGCTTCCGCGAACTCGGGGTTGGTCGGCGCGGTGGAGAACGCCGCGAGCTTGGGCTGGTAGGCGAGCTGGCGCAGCGCCACGATCAGGTTGACCGCGTCCTGGTACTGGGTGCCGCCCACCACGATGTCGGCCTGCGAGTCGGCGATCTGGGCGGCGATCGAGGAGAAGTCGGTGGTGTTGGGCGGGTAGACCTCGTCCACCACCGTCCGGATCCCGGCCGCCTCCAGCTTGGCCTTCAGCCCGTAGGCGGTGCCCTGGGCGAACGGGTCGTCCATCGCGGCGTACGCGGCCGTCTGCGGGCGCTGCCCGTCGGGCATCGCGATGATCGTCTCGGCCAGGTGGTTGTAGTGGTCGTCGGCGATGGCCGGCGCGGCGTAGAAGAGGTTGTCGAAGCCCTGCTCGAAGACCTCGGCCGCCGCGCCCGCGGGCTCGACGAAGAGCATCTCGTACTCCTGCGCCACCCGCGCCGACGGCACCACGAGCCGGGTGGAGAACGGCCCGAACACCAGGTCGACCTGGTCCTGGGCGATCAGCGACTCGTAGTCGGCCACCACCCGGTCGGCGTTGGACTGGTCGTCGAGGATGCGCAGCTCGACCTGCCTGCCGAGCAGCCCGCCGGTGGCGTTCACCGCGGCCGCCCACGCCTCGTAGCCGCGCTGGACGCCCTTGCCGGGCTCGGAGAAGTCGCCGGTGAGCGGGAGCGAGATGCCGACCGTGATCGGATCGGACGCGTCGTCACCACCCGCGGCGCCCCCGGAGCACGCGGTGAGGAGCAGTGCCGAGACGCCGGCCAGGCATCCCAGCCGGAGGGCGGTGCGGGCGTTCATCGGACGGATCTCCTCCTCGTCGAGGACTGGCGTAAGCGCTTTCCGTAAGCGCTTGCGTAGAGTACGGTCGACCCCGCGAGCTGGCAAGGGAGGCCATCGATGGCGAAACCCCGGTCGGCGCCGCGCCTCGCCGACGTGGCAGCGCGCGCCGGGGTGTCGATCGCCACGGCGTCGCGGTCCCTCGCCGGCCGCGAGGGCGTGAGCGAGGCCGTCGCCGCGCACGTGCGTGAGATCGCGCTGCAACTGGGCTACGTGGCCAACGTGCACGCCCGCACCCTCGCCGGCGGCGCGACGTCCACGGTGGGGCTGATCGTCCACGAGATCGGCGACCCGTACTTCGCCGAGATCGCCAGCGGTGTGATCGAGGTGGCCGCGCAGCGCGGGCTCACCGTGCAGATCTGCCACTCCGCCCGCGACCCGCGCACCGAGCTGCACCAGATCCGCACGCTCATCGCCCACCGCACCGACGCGATCATCGTGGCCGGTTCCGGCTACACCGAGCCGGCGCTGCAGGCGGAGTCCAACGCCGTGCTGCAGGCGTTCCAGGACGGCGGCGGCCGGGTGGCCGTGATCGGCCGCCACTTCCTCGCCGCCGACGCCGTGCGCCCCGACAACGAGGCCGCGGGCCGCGCCGTCACCGCCCACCTGCTGGAGCTGGGCCACCGCCGGATCGGGGTGATCGCGGGCCCCGCCGTGCTCACCACCGTGGCCGACCGGCTCGCCGGCGTCGCCGCCGCGCTCGCCGACCGCGGCCTCTCGCTCGCCGACGTTCCCGTCCTGCACACCGACTTCACCCGCAACGGCGGCCACGCGGGCGCCGAGAAGCTGCTCGCCGAGCACCCCGACCTCACCGCCTTGATCGCGCTCAACGACGTCATGGCGATCGGCGTGCTGTCGGTGCTGCGCGCCCACGGCATCGCGGTGCCCCAGCAGATGTCGGTGGCGGGCGTCGACGACGTGGCCGTCGCCGCAGACCTCGCGCCCAGCCTCACCACCGTCCGGCTGCCGATGACCGAGATGGGCGAGCTGGCCCTCACCATGGCGCTCAAGCCGCCCTCGGCCCGCAAGCGGCGCAAGACCACCGGCCACGAGCTGGTGGTGCGCGACTCCACGGGCCCGGCCCCCACCCCCGCCCCCTGAACGCCAGCAAGGTGGCTTTACTGGCCGATTACGCCAGTAAAGCCACCTTGCTGGCATAAGGGGCGGGGGCGACCGCCGCGTCACCCCCAGCACACCGGACGGGCGATCTTTTGTGGGGCCCCCCTCGATCGTGCGGGAGGCGGCCTGCCAAGGTTGGTCGAGTGCGACTCGTGTTCGGCCCCGACGATCTGGAGGAGTACTCCGCCGTTCGCGACCGCCTGCGGCTGCACATCGTCGCGTGGGCCCGCAGGCGAGGAATCGCGGTGGAGCCCTCCCTGGTGGCAGCTGCCCTCGACCACAAACACAGCGTCGACGGCAGGCTCGGCCACTGGACCCGCAGGCACGTCGCCGACGCGTTGGCGGTCTGGTTCCCGCGCACGGTCGCGCTGCTGGAGGACGACCGCGACGCCGTCCCCACGGCGTTGCACGCGCTGATCGGCTTCCTCGACGACCACGACTGGCTGGACTCGCGTTCGGCGCCCGCGGCCGAGCTGCACGAGCAGGTGCGCGACTCCACGCCCGCCCTGCACGACGCGCTGGACGACGAGCGCAACCACGACCTGGGCACGTTCTGGGCGGTGCAGATGCTGCGCCACGGGGTGCCCACGGCCGATCCGGCGGCGGTCGCGCGGTTCCTGCAGCAGGTGCACGCGGGTGAGCTGGAGATCGACCGGGCCGCGCTGGAGGAGATCCAGCGCCGGCACGCGGACGAGCCGCAGGAGCAGCCGAAGGAGGAGCTGCCGCCGGTGCTGCCGCCGAGCGCGGCGCAGATCCTGGCAGCGGCCGACTCGTCGGTGGCGCTGGCCCGGCTGCGCGCGTTCACGCGATGGGTGCGGGCGGGCCGCGCGCTCACCCGGGAGGGCAGGCTGTTGCTGTCCGACGCCCGCGCTGTGGCCGACGCGCTGGACCTCGACCACTTCTCCCGCGACCGGGCCCGCACCAGCGACGACCTCCCGGAGATCAGCCTCCTGCTGGCGTGGGCCCGGCAGGCGCGGCTGGTCCGGGTGGTGCACGGGCGGCTGGTGCAGGTGCGCAGCGCGGCGCCGCTGCTGTCGAAGCCGATCGAGCTGTGGCGGCGCGCCTTCGAGGCCGTGGGTGGGATCGGCGAGCACTTCGGCGGCAGCAACGTGTTCGGGGCGCCGTCGCTGTTCGGCATGAGCCTGGGCGAGGCCTACCCGATCCTGCTGTACCAGCTCTACGCGGCAGGCGGGGAGCCGATGCCGGTGGAGCGGTTCCACCGCGCCGTGCGCGACACCGTGAACGACCGGATGGGCTGCGTGGTCGACGACCTCGCGGGCGACGTGGAGCACCGGCTGTGGCGGCGCGACGTCACCGCGCTGCTCGACGCGCTGGAGCTGCTGGGCGCGGTGCAGCTGTCGGAGAGCCTCGGCGTGGAGGACGGCGAGGACATGAGCGAGCTCATCGCCCTCGCCGGTCGCGACGACCCGGACCCCACCCTCGTCGCGCTCACCCCGATCGGGATCTGGGCCGTGCGCGAGATGCTGGTGGAGCGCGGTGTGCACGCACCGCTGGTCGGCGAGCTCGCCGACGAGGACATCGAGTACGTGTGCGTGCGCATGGCCTGCGTGAACCGTGAGGTGGCCGAGGCCGAGCTCACGGCGTGGGTGAAGGCCCGCTCCAGCCGGGCCGCGAGCCACGAGATCATGCGCTACCTGCAGCGGGTCGAGGTGCCCGCGCACCGGGAGCTGGCCCTGTTCGCGCTGTCGCGGTGCGGAGCGCCGGGCAAGGAGACGAGCCGCTGGCGGGCCCGGGTGAGCGCCGCCCTCCGGGCCCCGGCGAGCGGCGCCCAGCCCCGGGTGGAGTGCGACGCCCGGCTCGCCCGTCCCTGAGACGGGGCTCACACCATCGGGTGACTCCGGGCGCGGAGTGTGACGCCGGCGCCCCGCCGCGCGAATACGGATGCGGAACACCACTGAGCGCTCAGGAGAAGGAGCCCACGTGCCCGCGCCCGACCCCTACCGGACCTCGTCCGAGGCCCCGAAGCACTGGATCCACATCCCCGCGCAGCGCAGCCACCCGCCCGCGCCCGACCAGCTCGACGCGGCGATCTCGGGCGAGGACGCGCGGCCCGCGCCGGGGCAGCTCACCGTGGTCGCGATCGCATTGGCCGTGGCGGTCGCGGTGATCGTCCTCATCGGCATCGGGGGCCCGATCAGCGGCGGCGACGCTCCCCCGCAGGTCCCCTCGAACGGCTCATTCCAGCGCTAGCCGCACCTGCTTGGCTGTACGGGGGTGGTCCCATGCGTGCACTGGTTGCTGTCCTCGTGATCGCCGGCTCGGTGATCCTCGCACCGGGCACGGCCTCAGCTGACGAGGACACCTACAAGGTGAACCGGTCGTGGAAGCTCACGCACGACGACGGGGAGCCCCGGATCGTGCCGCACGCCGAGGACGACGTCATCGAGCTCACCTGCCACAACGAGGACCTGATGAAGGACTGGTGGGTCAACGACAAGGACCTCGTCGCCCGGTCCTGGGAGAAGGCCGACGGCACCGGCGTGCAGGTACGGCCCGACTTCCCCGACGACGAGGAGGACACGGCGACCCTCCGGATCACGCTCGTGTGCGAGGAGAGCGGCCAGGAGGACTCGTCTGGCAAGATCCGGTCGTAGGTTGGCGTCGGCCGGGCTGGTGCGCGGCGGTCGATCCCGGCACGGTTGGCCCTCCGATCTCGGTATCGATCGATTCGGGGGCCCCTTGCTCAGAACGGCGTTCATGATCGCCTGCGCGATCGCCCTGGCCGCGTGCACGACCTCCGTGGAGGGCCAGGCCGGCAGGCTGGGCACCAGCCTGGGTCTCCCGCCGGTCCCGGTCATACCCGACGAACCCGCCCGGTGGGCGATGTCGGTGCTGGACCCGTGCGCGCTGCTGCGGGACATGCCGCTCAAGACCGCGCGGCCCGAGTACCCCGTCCGGCCGCACAGCTGCGCGGTCGAGCACGCCCCCGACGAGGCCACGACGTGGTGGGAGTCCGAGGTGGGTGGGCTCTACACCCGGGTGGACGGGGAGATCCTCGAACTCCACACGCTGGTCGTGCACGTCGGCGCCGCGTTCAGCGGACGCGACCGGTCCACGATGGTCAAGACGGAGATCGGTGGCCGCATCGCCTACCAGTCCCACGGCAAGAACATTCCCTCATACGAGATAGGCAGGTCGGGAGACCGGTGCCGCATCGACTTCCCGATCTCGGCGGACCGCTCGATCCAGATCGTGTCGTCGGCGCCGGACGGGGACATGGCCACCGCGTGCGCAGCGCCGCGGGCGGTGGCCGAGACCGTGGCGGCGAAACTCGCGTCGCCCGCCGCATCGGCGCGCGCCACGCCCCGCTGGACCGCCTGCGACCTGGTGAAACAGGCGGCGGGCTACGTTCCGTCGGACGACCCCGGACTCACCGCCGACACGTGCCTGTCGCGGGTGCTCGGCGCCAACCACGAGGAAATACCGAGCGTGGAGATCGACACGATCGCGGACGAGGGACTGCGCGAGCCCTCCCCCTACATCTCCGAGACGCGCGTCGACCTCCCGTTCGGTGCCGCAGTGCAGAGCAAGGCCGGCGCCGACCAGTGCACGGTGGAGTTCGTGGCAGGGACGCAGCCCGACGCCCCGGCCGATTTCGCCGCCCAGATCATGTCTGTCCGCCTCGCCAAGTCGCTGGGCGAGCCGTGCGCCGGTGCCGCCGAGGTCGCGGCGAAGATCCACGAAGCGCTCTCCGGACCTGCACCGGCGCCGCCTCCACCCCCTCCGCATCTCGGGTTCGCCGTCGGCGAACCCGACGCGGAGATGCCGGCGGCGTGTGGCGCGTTCTCCGGCACCGTTCCCGAGACGTGCCGGATGCCCCTGCCGGTTCCGGTACCGGCCACGGCACCCGAGGTGCTGCGCGCGAGCGAGACTCTGTTCGCCGCCGACATGACCTGTGCCGTCCTGCACGATGCCGCCGCACCGGTCCTGGGCGATGCCATCGAGGTGGCCGCGCAGATGAACGCCGGCGGCGGTGGTTGCATCGGCCTGACCAACGACGCCTACGTCGTGTACCTCGGCTTCTTCCCCGACGCCACCGCCGGTGAGTACTGCCGGGACTTCGAGAGGAACGAGGTGCAGATCGCCGGCCGCACCGTGACCCAGTGCTCTGACCGCGACACCTTCAACCTCTACCTGCCGGCTGCTCCGGACCCCGGGGTACCGGGTGTCGCACTGGTGGAGGCACGCCTCGTCGCACCACGCGGCGACATGTCGTGGAATCCCGGTCGGTCCGACCCGGCTGCCATGGCGCGGATGGGGGACGGCACCACCCGCATGGCGGAGAACGTGATCACCCGGACGCTGGCGGGTTAGGCGTCCTCCGGGACCACGACCTCGTCGAGGACGCCCGCGTCGATGTCGAGCACGAACCCGCGCACCCGGGTGTCCGGGTGCAGGAAGGGGTCGTGGCGCAGCTGGACGATGTCGCGCCGCACGCTCACCGCCGGATCGCGGAAGGCGTGGGTGCGCCAGGTCGGGCGCATCCCGGTCTCGGCGGCGATCTCCTCGCAGAACTCGTCGTCGGAGAACGTGGCGAGACCGCAGCCGTTGTGCTGGACGAGCAGCACGTCGCGCGTATCCAGCTTGCGCTGGCTGATCGTGAGCGATCGGATGACGTCGTCGGTGACCACGCCACCCGCGTTGCGCAGCACGTGGACCTCGCCGAGGTTCGCCCCGAACAGGGCGAAGACGTCGATGCGGGAGTCCATGCACGTCACCACGGCGGTGTGCAGGGCGGGCGGCACCGCCAGCCCCACGGCGCTCGCCGCGGCGAGCCGGCCGCCACCTGCTTCGTACCGCTTGATCAGTTCGTCCGCACTCACGGCAACAACTAACCACGTCACGCGCGGTTCGGCCGGGTTCGCGGGGAGGATGGGGCAGACGTCACCCGCGCGGCGCGCGTACGAACGGCACCCTCGTCCGATAGAGCGGTACGAAGGTGCCGTTCGTGCGGTCGGTCAGGCGCGCGCCAGCTGCACCACCGCCCAGGACAGCGGCGGCAGCGTCACGTGGGCCACCCCGTCCTCGACGGCCACGCCGTCGAGCGGGCGCATGCCGACCTGGTCGGGGTGCTGCTCGTCGTTGGCCGTGTGGCGGTCCTGGCCCTCGGCCGCGGCCAGCACGGCGGCGTGCTGCACGCGCAGCGGGCCGAACCCGCGCACGCCGACCTCCACGGAGGCGGCCTCGGCCTGGTCGCGGTTGGCCAGGAACAGCGAGACCACGCCGGCCTCCTCGTCCCACGTACCCGCGGCGTCCACGAGGTCGACGTCGCCGAAGCTCGGCGTCTCGTAGCGGTCGCTGCGCGCCTGCACGGCGAGGATCTGCCCGGTGGCCCGGTGGCGGACCTGCTCGAACGGGTGCGCGATCGTCTGCTTCCACGCCGGGCCGCCCGGCTCGCTGCGCAGCAGGCCGATCACGTTCACCAGCTGTGCCTGGCACGCGACGGTGACGCGGTCGCCGTGGCGCAGCAGCGAGTTGAGCAGCGTGCCGACGACCACGGCGTCGGTGATCGAGTACTCGTCCTCGATCACCCGCGGCGCCACCTCCCACTCGCTCTCGCCCTTGGCGATCGCGGACGCGCGGTGGCGCGACTGGTACCAGACGTTCCACTCGTCGAAGGAGATGTCGATGCGCTTGCGGTGCTTGCCGCGGGCGCGCACGGCGTCGGCCGTGGCCACGACGGACTCGATGAACCGGTCCATGTCGCACGCCGAGGCGAGGAAGTCGCCCGCGTCGTCGTGCTCCTGGTAGTAGGCGTGCGCGGAGATGTAGTCGACCTGGTCGTAGGTCTCCTCGAGCACCACCCGCTCCCACTCGCCGAACGTCGGCATGGCGTACTTCGAGCTGCCGCAGGCCACCAGCTCGATGCTCGGGTCGACCAGCCGCATGGCGCGCGCGGTCTCGGCGGCCAGCCGGCCGTACTCGGCGGCGGTCTTGTGGCCGACCTGCCACGGGCCGTCCATCTCGTTGCCCAGGCACCACAGCTTGATGTCGAACGGCTCGGCGCTGCCGTGGGCCCGGCGCAGGTCGGAGTACTTCGTGCCACCGGGGTGGTTGGCGTACTCCAGGATGTCGCAGGCCTCCTGGACGCCGCGGGTGCCGAGGTTGACCGCCATCATCGGCTCGGTGCCCGCCGCCTTCGTCCAGCGGGCGAACTCACCGAGGCCGAACTCGTTGGTCTCGATCGAGCGCCAGGCCCGGTCGAGCCGGCGCGGCCGCTGCTCCTTCGGGCCGACCCCGTCCTCCCAGTAGTAGCCGGAGACGAAGTTGCCGCCGGGGTAGCGCACCACGGTGGGGCCGAGCTCGCGCACCAGGTCGAGCACGTCGGTGCGCAGACCGTCGGCGTCGGCCTTCGGGTGGCCGGGCTCGTAGATGCCGGTGTAGACGCAGCGGCCCATGTGCTCGACGAACGAGCCGAACAGGCGCGGTGGAACGGGCGCGATCGTGAAGTCGGGGTCGACGGTCAGACGTGCGCGAGGCAACCGGATTCCTTCCAAAGGGGGTATTTCACGTTCCGCCGAGGCCGGTCGTCGCGACCCCGCGGATGATCTGGCGCTGGAACAGCATGAACACGACGATCAGGGGCAGGCCCGCGAGGATCGCCGAGGCCATCACCTGCGCGTAGCGGACGCCGAACGCGCTCTGCACCTGCACGAGCCCGACCGGGAGCGTCATGAGGCCGGGATCGGAGGTGATGATGAACGGCCACAGGAAGTTGTTCCAGGCGTGGATGAACACGAAGATCGCCACCGCGGCGAGGATCGAGCGCGACAACGGCAGCACGATCTGCAGGAAGATCCGCAGCGACCCGGCGCCGTCCATCCGGGCGGCCTCCTCCAGTTCGTGCGGGATGGCGTCGAAGAACTTCTTGAGGATGAACACCATCGCGGGCACGACCAGCTGCGGCAGGATGATGCCCGCGTAGGTGTCCGCCAGGCCGAGCGCCAGCATCTGCCGGTACAGCGGCACGATCAGGATCTGCGGCGGCACCATGATCCCCGCGACCGTCAGCGCGAACAGCGCGTTCCGCCCGCGGAAGCGGGTGCGGGAGAAGCCGTATGCGGCGGCCGCCGACAGCGCCACGGTGAGCACGGTGGCCACCACCGCCACCACGGTGCTGTTGACGAACCACGTGACCAGGTTGCCGTTGGCGAGCACCGAGACGTAGGCCTGCAACGTGAAGCCGCGGTCGGGCACGACCTCCAACGGCACGGTGGTGGTGTCGGCCTCGTGCTTGAGCGAGGTGAGCAGCGCCCACACCAGCGGGGTCAGCCAGAGCACGGCGAGCACCGCGAGCGCGGTGATCAGGCCGGCCCGGGCGAGGGGCTGGTAGCGCCGGATGTCGGTGGGCCCGTCCGCGTCGGCCCGGGCCCGGCGGCGGACCGGGGTCGTCGCCACGGCGGCGGTGTCGGTGGTCGTCACGATTCGCTCCTGCGGCTGAGCCGGGCCTGGACGAGGGCGATCACGATGATCAGCATGAAGAACGCGTACGAGATGGCCGAGGCGTAGCCCAGGCGGTAATCGGTGAAGCCGGTGTCGTAGACGTACTGCAGGATCGGGGTGGCCGAGCCGCCCGGCCCGCCGTTGGCCTCGAACAGGATGTACGCCTGGTCGAACAGCTTCAGCGAGGCCAGCACCTGCAGCACGACCACCAAGCCCGTCGTGCGGTTGAGCAGCGGGAGGGTGATCGAGAACAGCCGGCGCCAGCCACCGGCGCCGTCGATCTCGGCGGCCTCGTAGATCTGCGCCGGGATGCCCTGCAGGGCGGCGAGGTAGAGCAGGAAGTTGAACCCGACCGTCCACCAGACGGTGAGGATCACCACCGACCACAGGCCGATCCCCGGCTCGGTGAGCCACCCGACCCCCGGCAGGCCCATCCCGGTGAGGACCCCGTTGAACAACCCGTAGTCGCCGGAGAACAGCCACTTCCAGATCAGCACGACGGTGGCCACCGGCAGGAGGAACGGCGCGAAGTACACGAAGCGCCAGAACCACTGCCCCCGCACCCCGGTCTGCACCAGCAGCGCCATCACCAGCGCGACCGCCACCAGCGGGATCGTGCTGCCGATCGTGAACAGCACCGTGACGCCCAGGGTGCGCCAGACCTCCGGGTCGGAGAACAGCCGCACGTAGTTGGCCAGCCCGACGAACTCCGACTCGCTGCGCACCAGGCTGGTGTCGAAGAGGCTCAGCCCCAGGCCGTAGGCCAACGGCCACAGCACGAACGCGGCGTAGACCACCAGGAACGGCAGGACGAACCAGATCCCGCCGCGACCGCCGACGAGGCTGGGGCCGCCGCGGGGGGCGGTGCCCCGCGCGACCCGGGCCGCGGGCGCCACCGTCCCGGCGGTCATCCGACGACCTCGCTGCGCTCGGTCCACGGCTGACGCGAGTCGCTGTGTCGATGGTTCACTCGCTGACGCTCGTTCACAGTGGGCTCCCGAAGGTGAGCTGCTCGTCGAGCCAGCCGATCAGGTCGTCGGCGCCCTGCTCCGGGGTCAGCGCCCGGGTCGCCACCCCCTGCAGGCTCTGGCCGGCCCGGGCCATCAGCGTCGACCCGGATCCGGAGAAGTAGGCCTCGGGATCGAACTCCACCACCTGCGCCGCCTCCCGGTAGTTCGAAATCGGCTGTTCGGCCACGTACTCGGGACTCGCCGCCACCGCGGACAGCGCCGGGATGTGACCACCGCCCGTCGCCCAGACGAGGCTGTTGCGCAACATCGACACCGCCATGTCGTACGCCGCGGCGCGGGCCGCCGGGTCGACGCTGGCCTGCGACGGCAGCACGAAGCTGTGGCTGTCCGCCCGCACGAACGGCGTGTCCCCGAACAGGGCGGGGAACTGCGTCATGGAGAACGGGATCTCCGCCTCGCGGGCCGAGGTGACCTCCCACGGCCCGACGAACAGGAACCCGGCCTGCTGGCTGGCGAACGCCGCCGGTGCCGACTGCCCGTCGAGGGTCGGCGAGCAGATGGTGCCGTCGCACATGTCGCGCACGAAGCCCATCGCCTGGACCATCGCGTCGCGGTCCACCTCCGCCGGACCGCCGTCGGGCAGCCGCATCTCCCCGCCGAGCTGGCGGAACAGCGACCAGAACACCATCCACACGTGGGACGACTCGCCGATGCCGAGCGCGATCCCGGTGGAGCCGGTGACCTCGGCGGCCCGGCGCCCGGCGTCGAGCATCTGCTCGGCGCTCGTGATCGGCGCCAGCGCGCCGTCCGGACCGAGCAGCCCGGCCCGCTCGCAGACGTCGGTGTTGTAGTAGAGGACGAGCGGGTGGGTGTCCAGCGGCAACGCCATCAACCGGCCGTCGACCAGCACCCGGTCCAGCACGGGCTGAGGGAACTCGTCGAGGCTGACGCCGCGAGCCGCGAGCTCGTCGAGGTCCCACTCGTCGAGCAGGTCGCGCCCGAACGTCGCCAGCCGGGAACCGTGCAGCGTGGCCAGGTCGGGCGCCCGCCCGCCGGCGCAGGCCATGGCCAGCTTCGTGTAGTAGGGCGGGCCCCAGTCGAGGGTGGTGTCGGTGACCCGGATGCCGGGCGCCGTGGCCCGGAATTCGTTGACGAGCTCCACCATGAGCTCGCCGTCGCTGCCCCCGAAGAAGTTCCAGTACGCCAGGTCGACGGCGTCCCCCCGGCCTCGCGAGCACGAGGACAGGAGGGCGGCGCCGCCGGCGGCAGCCGTCGCGCGCAGCAGGGTTCGGCGCGAAAGGCGGTGCGTCGACATCGACCACTCCCTCTTTACATCGTGGTAAACACTGTCGGGAAGGCGCTTGCCTGTCAAGGGGAGCATCCGGGGAGACTGGGGACGTGAGCACGGAGCGACGACCGGTGACGATGCGCGACGTAGCGGTCGCGGCGGGTGTCTCCCCCAAGACGGTGTCCAACGTGGTCAACGACTACGTCCACGTGCGCCCCGAGACGCGCGCGCTCGTCCAGCGCTACGTCGAGGAGCTCGGGTACCGGCCCCAGGCGGTCGGGCGACAGCTGCGCCGGGGCCGCACCGGGGCGATCGCGCTGGCCGTGCCGCACGTCGACATGCCCTACTTCGCCGACCTCGCCGCCCTGCTCGTCAGCGCCGCCCGCGACCGCGGGCTCACCGTCGTCGTCGAGCAGACCGACGGCGACGTCGAGCGCGAACGCGAGGTCGCCGCCGGGTTCCCCGTCCGGTTCGCCGACGCGCTCATCTTCAGCCCGCTGTCGATGGCCCCCGCCGAGCTCGCCCTCGCCCGCCACGACACGCCCATGGTGCTGCTCGGCGAACACGGCGCCGCCGCGCACGCCGACCGCGTCGACATCGACAGCACCGCCATCGGACGCACCGCCACCAGCCACCTGGCGGCGGCCGGGCGGCGGCGGATCGCCGTGGTCGGCCACCAGCGCGATCCAGCGAAGATCGCGATGAAGCAGCGGGTACTCGGCTACGAGCAGGCGCTGCGCGCGGCGGGCCTCCCGAGGGAGCGGTCGCTGATCCGGACCGTCTCCGGCTGGGACCGCCAGCCCGGCGCCGACGCCGTCGACGCCCTGCTCGCCGAGCACCCCGACGTCGACGCCGTCTTCGCCGCCAACGACGTGCTCGCCATCGGCGTGCTCAGCGCCCTGCACCGCCACGGCCGCCGCGTGCCCGACGACGTCGCCGTGATCGGGGTCGACGACGTGCCCGAGTCCCGCTTCACCACCCCCGCCCTCACCACCGTGGCCATCGACCGGGCGTTCGTGGTCGAGCAGGCCCTGGAGATGATCACCTCGAGGTTGGCCGAGCCCGACCTGGCGCCCCGCAGCGTCGTGGCCCCCCACCGGCTGGTGGTGCGTGGCAGTGCCTGAGGGAGTTCAGGAAAGCCACATTCAGGCCCTGTAGAGCCCTGAATGTGGCTTTCCTGAACTTCCCCGACGGGCCGGGAGCCGGCGCAGCGCCAGGGCGCCGAGCCCGACGTGGAGCAGGGCGGCCGTCGCCGCCACCACGTGCAGGCCGGTGACGAACGCGGCCTTCGCATCCGCAGCCGCGGCGGCCGCGAGCCCCGGGAGCTGGAGCGTCTCGTCGAGGGTTGGCGCGAGGTCGGGCCCCTGGAGCCGGAACAGCAGGCCGGCGAGGGAACCGAGCAGGGCGATGCCGAGGACGTTGCCGATCTCGTTGCTGGTCTCGGCGATCGCGCCCGCGGAGCCCGCTCGTTCGGCGGGGACGGCACCGACGGCGGTGTCGGCGACGAGGGCGAACGAGATGCCGTAGCCGACGCCCGCGACCGCCGTGGACGCGACGTACCAGCCGATCCCGCCCGCGGTCGTCGTGGGGAGCAGCACCAGCAGGCCGGTGGCGACGCAGGTGTGGCAGGCGACGAGCGCGGTGCGCTTGCCCACGCGGTCGACCAGGGCGGGCGCGAGGACGCACGTCGCGGTGAGCACCACCGCGCCGGGGAGCGCGAGCAGCGCCGCGTGCAGGACCGGCAGGCCGAGCACGGACTGGAGGTAGACGCCGGAGAGGTAGGCGGTGGCCGACCAGGCCGCCAGCGGCAGCAGACCGGTGACGATCGCGACCGTGAACACCCGGTCGCGGAAGAGCGCGACCTCGATCAGCGGGTGTGCGAGCCGACGCTGGCGCCGGACGAACCACACCAGCAGCGCCACGCCGGCGGCGCCCACGGCGACCGGGGCCACCGACACGCCCTCGGCGGCGGCGCGCTTGACCCCGTAGATCGTGAACAGGAGCCCGGCCGCCGACGACACGACGCTGGGCAGGTCGACCCGCCCCGGCCGGGTCGTGCGCACCTCCCGGAGCAGGACCGGCGCCAGGGCGATGAACGCGACCAGGACGGGCAGGTTGATCAGGAACACCGATCCCCACCACAGCCGCTCCAGCAGCAGCCCGCCGAGCACCGGGCCGATCGCGAACCCGGCGGCGAACGCGGACGCGAAGATCCCGATGGCCCGCGCGCGTCGGCGGGGGTCGGGGAACAGCTCGCTCAGCACGGCGAGCGCCGAGGGCAGCAGCGTCGCGCCGGCCACGCCCATCAGAGCCCGCGCGGCGATGAGGAACCCAGCGCTCGGAGCGAACGCGGCCGCCGCCGAGCCGACGCCGAACACCGTCGCGCCGATCATGAGCAGCCGCAGCCGCCCGTACCGGTCGCCGATGCCGCCGAAGGTGATCAGCAGCGAGCCGACGGCGAAGCCGTAGACGTCCAGGATCCAGAGGGCCTCGTCGGCGGCCGGGGTGAGGGCCTGGCTGATTCGGGGCATCGCCAGGAAGAGGATCGAGCCGTCCATGGACACGAGCAGGACCGGGCCGAGGATCACCAGCAGCCCGAGCCAGGCTCGCAGGTCGTTCGTGCGTTCGCGAGACATGCAGGCGACGCTGCGGCAGGACCCGGTGGGCAGCCATCCCCGTGCTGTGGGTAGATCCGGCAGGTGTACCCGCACGCCGCGCCCGCCGCCTACCGTCGGGGACGTGGAGAGCCTCGGAGCGTTCCTGAAGAGCCGCCGGGACCGGGTCACCCCGGCCCTGGTCGGCCTGCGCACCCACGGCTCCGCCCGCCGCGTGCCCGGCCTGCGCCGCGAGGAGCTCGCCCAGCTCGCAGGGGTGAGCGCGGGGTACTACACGCGCCTGGAGCAGGGGCAGGCCGAGTCGGCCTCCGCTCAGGTCCTCGACGCACTCGCGCGGGCGCTCCAGCTGGACGGCGTCGAGACCGCCCACCTGCACAACCTCGCGCGCCAGCCCTCCGGCGGGCGCCTGTCCGAACCGCCCCCGGAGGATCCCCACCCCCGCGTCCTCGCGCTTCTGCAGGCCCTCGGCGACACGCCCGCGATCGTGCTGGGCCGGCGCGGCGACGTCCTCGCCTGGAACCGCGCCGGGCACGCGCTGCGGGCCGAGCACGTCGACTTCGAGGCACCGGCGGACCCGGACCGGCGGCCGTCGGTCCCGCGGATGTTCTTCCTCGATCCACTCACCCGCGACATGCACCGCAACTGGTCAGAGGTCGCCCGCGCCCACATCGCGTTCCTCCGGCTCACCGCGGGCCGCTACCCCACCGACGCGCGTCTCGCCGAGCTGATCGGGGAGCTCTCGATGCGCAGCCCCGAGTTCGCCACGATGTGGGCGGAGGGCGAGGTCGCCGACTGCACGGTCGGCACCATGGAGCTGCGGCACCCCACCGTCGGCGACGCCAGCGTCACGTACCAGGTGTGGCTGCAGCCCGACAGCCCCGACCACCGGCTCGAGATCTACACCCCGGACGACCCGGCCTCCGCCGACGCGTTGCAGGTCCTCGTCGGGGGCTGGTGAGCACGGCCTCGAGCACGCGAGGATCGACGCCTGAGGGGTCAGGAAAGCCACATTCAGGGCCTCTCCGGCCCTGAATGTGGCTTTCCTGAACTTCCCCGGGCGAGCCTCAGAGAGCCGCCAGCACGCTCGCCAGGAGCGCCGCCCGCTCGGGGAGCGTCGCCAGCTCGATCCGCTCGTCCGGGGCGTGGGCGCCGCCACCCAGGGGGCCGAACCCGTCGAGGGTGGGGATGCCCGCAGCACCCGGGGTGTTGGTGTCGGCCCCGCCCGCCGCCGGGCGGCCGGTGACCTCCTGCCCCACGGCGGCGCCGGCCGCGGCCACCCGGGCGAGCAGGTCGTCGTCGGTCTCGGACCAGGCCGGGCGGCTGGTGAGCGTCCGCACGGTGACCTCGGCGCCCGCGCGCACGGGCGTGAGGCGCCCGAGCGCGGCGAGCACGCGGTCCTGGGTGGCGGTGTCGGTGAACCGCAGGCCGATGTCGGCGCAGGCCTGGTCGGGCACCACGTTGGTGCGCCCTCCCCCGTCGACGGTGCCGACGTTGCACAGCACGGTCGGCTCGGCCGCCATGATCTCGCGGACCGCGAACAGCTGGTCCACCAGCTCGTCGACCGCGGACACCCCGGACTCCGGGTCGAGCGCGGCGTGCGCGGACCGGCCCCGGACCTCGATCCGCACGCGCGTGCTGCCCAGGCGAGCCGACTTCAGCGCGCCGCCGGGGTGCGGTGACTCCAGGCCGAGCACGGCGACGGCCCCCGCCACGTGCTCCTCCACGAGCGGGCGCGCCGTGGGGCTGCCGACCTCCTCGTCGGCCACCACGACGAGGCGCACGGGCCGGGCGGGCGCCACCCCGCACTCCCGCAGCACCGCGAACGCCGTCTCGGCGACCACCAGGCCGCCCTTCATGTCGTAGACGCCGGGTCCGCGCAGCACGCCGTCGGCCGCCGCCACCGGCATGGTCTCGAGGGTGCCGCGGGGCCACACGGTGTCGTGGTGGCCCAGCAGCAGCACGTGCGGCCCGTCGCCCTCGCCCCATCGGGCCACGAGGTGATCACCGGTCTCGCGCGCGACCCGCTCGGTACGGGCCCCCAGCTCCCGGTAGCGCTCCTCGAGGACGTCCGCCAGCGCGTTGAGCTCCTGCGCGTCGCCGGTGGGGGTCTCGTGCCGGGCGTACGCGATGAGCCTGGCCTGCGCGTCGTCGGCGAGAGCGGCGGCGACACCGGTGAAGTCGGGCATGGATACGGACTATATCTTTGCGGACGTCCGGTTGACAGCCTGCAGTTTCATCGGTAGGACCGTCACGCATACATTGAGTATCACCGTTTGGAGCGCCATGCCCGGGATCACCGCCCGGCCCTTCGCCACCGCTGCGGAGCGGCTCGCGGCCGTCCGGCTCTACCGCGAGGTGTTCGGCCTGCCCGGCGACGACCCGGCGTTCACGCCGAAGCTGCTCGCCGCGCTGCAGCACACCGGCGGGTCGGCCGTGGGCGCCTTCGACGAGGACGACCGGCTGGTCGGGTTCACGTACGGCTTCGTGGGCCTCGACCACGGCACGCCCTACCACTACTCGCAGACGGCGGCGGTGGATCCGGCCGCGCAGGGCCGCGGCGTGGGCCGTCAGCTCAAGCGGGCGCAGGCCGAGGTGGCGCGCCGGGCGGGCGTGCGCACGATGCGGTGGGCGTTCGACCCCCTGCAGGCCCGCAACGCCCACTTCAACCTCGACGTGCTCGGCGCCGTCGGTCGCTGGTTCCACCGCGACTACTACGGCCTGCAGGACCACAACGGTCGCACCGACCGGATCGTCGTCGAGTGGGACCTCTACGCGCACGACCACGCGCCGGTCCCGCCGCTTCCCGCGGACGTGCCGGAGTGGGGCCGGTCCCGGCGGGAGGGCGACGCCTGCTGGCTCGCGGTGCCCGCGGACGGCGGCGCGCTACGGGGCATGGACCCGGGCGACGCGCTCGCCCTGCGGGACCGCGTGGCCGACGAGCTCGACGCGCTGCTCGGCGCGGGCCGGGTGCTGCGGTCGTGCCGGCGGGTGGACGAGCGCACGGCGCTGTACTGCGCGGGAGCGTCGTGACCGTCGAGAACACGCAGGACAACAAGCAGCTCAGCAGTCCCGACGAGCGGTACGGCGCGCGCCTGCAGCGCCGGTCCACGGCCACCGCGCTGCTGCAGCAGGTGGTGGCCCAGGAGACGGCGAACCTCGCGGCCACCCTGGAACGCCTGCAGGCCGACGGCTCGCTGGAGCAGGCCGCCCGCCGGATCGTCGCGGCCAAGCGGCGGTTCGTCACGGGCGGGTCGAAGTCGTGGTCCTACGCGTCGCTGCTGGCCACGGACCTGTCGGCCAGCATGGCCAACGTCACCCTGATCGACGGCACGGTGGTGCGGGGCGTCGACGTGCTTTCCGACGTGCGGCCCGGCGACGTGCTCGTCGCGTTCTCGCTGCGCCGCTACGCCCGCTCGACCATCGCGATCGCCGAGGAGTTCGCCGCGGCGGGCGGCACGGTCGTCGGGGTCACCGACGACGCCTGCAGCGCGGTGGCGCGGCTGTCCGACGTCGCGGTGGTGGTGAGCACCGACAGCGCGTCCTACGCCGACTCCCCCACCGCCGTCGCGGCTGTCGTGCACATCCTCGCCACGCTCGCCGCGGCCAGCGCGAAGGGCGCCCGGCGCCGGCTCGCGCGCCGTGACGTGCTCACCGCCCGCCTGGGCGTCTACGCGGACGGAGACTGAGGTGCGGATCGATCGGATCGAGCTGCTGCAGGTGCAGCTGCCGCTGGTGCACGAGTTCGAGACGAGCTCGCACCGCAAGTCCGCCCTGGAGCACGTGCTGGTGCGCGTCGAGGACGGGGGCGGCGCCGTGGGCTGGGGCGAGATCGCGTCGCCGTCCGGGCCGTTCTTCACCGCCGAGACCGTGGAGACGTGCTGGGCGATCGGCTCGGCGTTCCTGCTGCCCGCGCTGCTGGGTGAGTCGTGGGAGCACCCCACCGAGGTGCCCGGCCGGTGGGCGAAGGTCCGGGGCAACGAGTTCGCCAAGGCCGGGTTCGACATGGCGTGCTGGTCACTCTGGTCGGCGGCGAAGCGCGAACCCCTGGCCGGGGCGCTCGGCGGGGAGCGGCGCACCGTCGTCGCCGGGGTGAGCCTGGGCATCGAGCCCACCGTCGACGCGCTGGTGGCCCAGGTGCGCAAGCAGGTGGACGCCGGCTACCCGCGGGTGAAGCTGAAGATCGCGCCGGGGTGGGACGTGGCCCCCGTGACCGCGGTGCGCGCCGCGTTCCCCGACCTCGCGCTGCACGTCGACGCCAACGGCGCCTACACCGAGGCCGAGGAGCACCTCGCGGCACTGCGCGCCCTCGACGGCGCCGGGCTCACCATGATCGAGCAGCCGTTCGCGCCGCGCGACCTCATGGCCGCGGCCCGGCTGCAGGCCACGATCGACACCCCGATCTGCCTCGACGAGTCGATCGTCGACGGCCACGACCTGGAGACCGCGCTGGCCGTGGGCGCCTGCCGGGTGCTCAACATCAAGGTTTCGCGGATGGGCGGGCTCACCGCCGCCGTGGCCGCGCACGACCGCGCCCGCGCGCACGACGTGCCGGTCTGGTGCGGCGGGATGCACGAGTTCGGTGTCGGCCGCGCCGCCAACGTCGCGCTGTCCAGCCTGCCCGGATTCGTCCTGCCGTCGGATGTCTCCGGTTCCGACAAGTACTACGCGCGCGACGTGGTGGACCCACCGATCCGCGCCGACGACGGCATCGTCGCCGTGCCGTGGGACTCCCCCGGCCTCGGGCACGACGTCGACGAGGACTTCGTGCGGGCACACGCCACGCGCGTTCACGAGGGGATCCGATGAGCGAACAGATCGAACGGACCGAGCGCGCCAACGCCTACGAGCTGGAACAGGGCCGCGGCCGGCGCATCGTCACCAATGCGATCGCCGTCGCAGGCCTCGTCATCTGCGCGATCGCGGGCTTCGGGGCCGAGGCGCCCACGCTCTGGGGCGTCGTGCCGATCGCGATGTACGCGGTGCTGTGCCTGCTCGGCATGGACCTCGTGATCGCCACCGTGGTGAGCCTGGTGGGCGGGGTGCTCATCGCCCAGCAGACGCCGGCCGAGTTCGGGAAGCTGCTCGGCGAGTCGATGGGCGACCTCGTCACCACCATCGGCGTGATCATCATGCTCGGCGCGGGTGTCGGGGAGGTGCTGCGCGTCACCGGCGTGGCCCACACGATCGTCCACTGGGTGCTGCGGGTGGCAGGCCAGCGCAGCCAGCGGGCCGTGCTGCTGGGCGTGATGCTGTCCTGCCTGGTGCTGGTCACGAGCCTGGGCACGCTCGCGGGCGCGCTCGCGATCTCGGCGCCGATCCTGCTCCCCGTGGCCGCGCGCGTGGGCTTCACGCGCTCCGCCACCGCCGCGATGATGTTCGTCGGCGGCTGTGCCGGGCTCGCGCTCGCTCCGTTCGCCGGCTCGAACGTCGCGATCATGGAGGCCGCGGGCGTCGGCTACCTGACCTACCTGCAGTACGGCGCGGCGCCGATCGCGGTGCTGTCGCTGGTCGTCGCGATGGTCGTGGTGCCGTGGATCCAGCGGCGCAGCGCGCGCACCGACGACTTCTACACCGACGCCGACCTCGAGACCGAGCAGGAGGGGGTGCCCGCGGGCGCGGGCCGGGCCACCGCGGTGTTCCTCCTGCTGCTGGTCGCCACCGTCGTCTACGCGACGGTCACCGCGGCCGGCACCTCGTTCCCGCTGCTCGCGCTGCCGCTGCTGGGCATCGCCACCGGCGTGGCCGCCCGGCTGCCCGCCACCGAGATCGCGCGGCACCTCTACCGCGGCGCGGCCCGGCTGGTGAGCATCTTCCTGCTGTTCTGGCTGCTCGCGGCGCTGTTCCTGGTGATCGACGCCCTGAAGCCCTACGACGTCGTGCTCGAGGTGTTCGGGCCGCAGCTGCAGAGCGCGTCGGGCGTCGGGTTCGCCGTCGCGATCGCGCTGCTCGGCTGGGTGGGCGTCCCCGGGGCCACCGCGGCCCAGGTGGTGCTCCTGGACCAGGTGTTCGGCGACCTCGCCACCACCGTCGGGCTCGGCTCGGGCGCCTGGGTGATCGTGCTGCTGTGGGCGTCGAAGGCCGACACCTACGGGCCGTTCCCCAACGCCAACATGGTCGGCGCGATGGGCCTCGCCCGGTCGACGAACCTGAGATCGTTGCTGCTCACCGGGTGGATGGTGCTCATCCCGGCGTCGTTGATGTACGTCGCGATCCTGGCGGTGCTCGCATGAGCGACCTCGTCATCGCGGGCGGCACGGTCGTCGACGGCACGGGCGCCCCCGAGCGCGTGGCCGACGTCGGGATCACGGCGGGCCGGGTGGACGCCGTCGCCGCGCCGGGCACGCTCGACGGCACGCGGATCGACGCCGACGGGCTCGTGGTCTGCCCCGGCTTCATCGACCTGCACTCCCACGCCGACTTCAGCGTCACCGGGCACCCGGGCGCCGACACCGCCGTGACCCAGGGCGTCACCACGCTGGTCACCGGCAACTGCGGGTGGTCGCCGTTCCCGGTGGGCGACCTCGCCGAGCTGCGGGCGGCGTCGGCGTTCCTGAAGGGTGAGCTCGACTGGACCTGGACCGACGCGGCCGGGTACGCCGACGCGGTCGACGCCGCGCGGCCCGCGGTGAACCTCGCCCTGCAGGTGGGGCACTCGGCGCTGCGCCTGGCCGCCATGGGCGGCGCCGAGCGCGCGCCGTCGGCCGACGAGCTGGAGCGGATGGGCACGCTGCTCGCCGAGGCGGCCGTGCAGGGCGTCTGGGGGTTCTCCACCGGCCTGATCTACGCCCCCGGCGCCTACGGCGACGCGGCCGAGGTCACGGCCCTGGCCCGCGTGGCCGCCGCGCACGGCCTGCTCTACTCCACGCACATGCGCAACGAGGCCGACGCGCTGCTCGACGCCGTGCGCGAGGCCGTCGCCACCGCCCGGGAGACCGGGGTGCGGCTGGAGATCTCCCACCTCAAGGTCATGGGCCGCACCAACCACGGCGCCGTCACCGAGGCGCTGGCGATCATCGACGCGGCCCGCATCGAGGGCGTGGACGTCGCCTGCGACGTCTACCCCTACACGGCCTCGTCCACCACGCTGACCTCCCGGCTGCCCGCCTGGGCCCTCGACGGCGGAGTGGAGCGGATGCTGGAGCGGCTCGCCGACGGCCCCACCCGCGAACGCGTCGCGGCCGGGCTGCGCGAGCGCATGGCCCGCGACGTCGACCCGGAGGGCGTGGTGATCGCCGACCTGCCGCCGGGACCGTTCACCGCCGCGCGCGGGCGCAGCGTCGCCGACATCGCCCGCGACCTGGGCACCGACCCCGCCGACGCCGCGCTGCGCGTGCTCGCGGGCCACCGGGGCGCGGTGTCGATCGTGAACCACGCGATGGCCGCCGCCGACGTGCGCACGGTGCTGCGCCACCCGGCCTCGAGCGTGGCCAGCGACGGCTGGGAGCTGCGCCCCGACGGCCCCGGCCGGCCGCACCCGCGAAGCTTCGGCACGTTCACCAAGGTCCTGGGGCCACACGTGCGCGACGGCGACCTCCCGCTCGCCGCGGCCGTCCACAAGATGACCGGGCTGCCCGCCGCCCGGCTCGGCATGACCGACCGCGGCGTCCTACGCCCCGGTGCCGTGGCCGACGTCGCCGTGCTCGACCCGGCCACGGTGACCGACCGCTCCACCTACGACGACCCGTGGCAGCTCTCGACGGGCGTCCAGCACGTGCTGGTGGCAGGCGACCAGGTGCTGTCCGACGGTGCCCTCACAGGAAGGCGCCCCGGGAAGGTCCTCCGCCGCCCCGCCCCCGAACGCCGGCAAGGTGGCTTTACTGGCGCAATCCGCCAGTAAGGCCACCATGCTGTCACTCCTGACCGGAGGCTGCCCGTGAGCTCGTCCGTATCGGACGTCAACATCTACACGCTCGACATGTCCCGGCGGCAGGCCGTGGCCGCCGCAGCGCTCTACGCCGTCGCGCTGGTCGCGAGCACCGTCGTGGCGGTGCAGACCGACCAGCCGGGGCTGTGGGGCATCGTGCCGGTCGTCGTGTACGCGGGGCTCGCGCTGCTCGGCGTCGACATGGTGCTCGCCACCCTGGGCGCGGTCGTCACCGCCGTGGTGCTCACCCGCTCCACACCCGCGGAGCTCGGGCCGGTGCTGCTCGAGTCGATGGGTTCGCTGGTCGCGCTGCTCGGCGTGATCATCCTGCTCGGTGCGGGCCTCGGGGAGGTGCTCAAGCGCACCGGGGTGGCCGAGTTCATCGTGCTCAGCGTGGTGCGCGGGGTCGGCCTCACCACACAGCTGCGTGCCCAGTTCGGCGTGATGGTGGCCTGCACCGTGCTCGCGGGGGCGCTCGGCACGCTCGCCGGATCCGTCGCGATCGTCGCGCCGATCGTGATCCCGCTGCTCGCCGCGCTCGGGTTCTCCACCACGGCCACGGCGGCGATGTTCTTCTTCAGCGGCCTGGCCGGGCTCACGCTCAGCCCGTTCGCACCGATCACCGCGAGCATCTACGGCGCGGCGGGGGTCAGCTGGATCGGTTACGTCCTCGCCGCGGGCCTGCCCATCGCGGCCGTGATGTTCGGCGCGGGCTTCCTGTCGGTGCGCTGGAACCAGCGCCGCACCGCGCAGGCGTTCCCCTACCCGCCCGAACGCGCCGTCGACCTCGACGACGCGCACGACCCCGTACCCGGCGCCCGGCGCACCACCGCCGCGTTCCTGATCGCGTTCGTCGCGCTGGTGGTCTACAGCGGCGTCACCGCGGCGGGAGCCACGTTCGTGCCGGTCGCGCTGATCCTGCTCATCGCGGTCGCCGGGCTCGCCGCCCGCCGGTCGATCGGTGAGCTCATGGGCGCCGTCTACGCGGGCGCGAGCCGGCTGCTCGGCATCTTCTTCCTGTTCTTCCTGCTCGCCGTGCTGTTCACGCTCGTCGACTCGATGGGCGTCTACGACGGCGTCGCGGAGCGGTTCGCGCTCTCCTCGCTCGGCCCCTACCTGTTCTGCCTGGTCGTCGTGCTGATCGGCTGGGTCGGTGTGGCCGGGGCGGCGGCCGCGCAGGCGGTGCTGGTGAACCAGGTGTTCGGCCCGCTCGCCGTCGCGCTCGGCGTGCCGCCCGCGGCGTGGAGCCTCGTGCTGCTCGCCGGTGCGCAGACCGACGGGCTGGGCCCGTTCCCCAACCCTGACATGATCGGCCAGATGGGTCTGGCGGAATCGCGGTCGCTGCGCTGGCAGCTGTTGTCCTCGTACCTGGTGCTCGTGCCCGTGGTGGTGGTCTACGCCGTGCTGCTGGCGGTGTACCTGTGAGCGCGGCCGACGTGCTCGCCACCCTCGCCGACGGCGCGTCCGCGCAGGTGGCGGGCGAGGTGCTCGGCACGCCGCAGTACGGCGGGGCGCCGCTGCGGGCCACGGCGGCCCGGCGCGGCGCCGCCCGGCTGCGGTGCGCGTCGGTGCTCAAGCCGCTGGTGGTGTGGGTGGCGGCGGGTGGCCGCTCCGAGGACGGCGAGCGCGCGATCCGCTACTCCGACAACGCCGCCACCCAGCGCCTCTGGCACGGCGGTCCGCCGCCACGGATCCTCGACCGGCTGGCGGGGTCCACGGGGGTGCGCTGGCGGCAGGCGGGCGCCGACCCGAGCTGGTTCGGCGGGGTGGAGGTGAGCGCCACCGAGCTGGTCACGGCCTACGGGGCGCTCGCACGCGACCCGTCGGCGGCGCGGGTCCTGGACTGGATGCGCGCGGTGGCGCCCGAGCAGGCCTTCGGCGTGCCGGGGGCGGTGGCCGACACGTTGGGGGTGCCCGCGGGCGACGTCGCGGTGAAGGCGGGCTGGATCGGCCACCCCGACGAGACCGTGCTGCGCACCCACGCCGTCGCCGTGGCCGAGCGGGACGGCGAGATCGTGGTGGTCGCCGCCCTGACCGCCCTCCCCTACCCGGCCGACCGGGAGCGCTACCAGGAGGACCTGCGCGCCGGGCGGCCCGTCGTCGACGTGCACGAGGCGCTCGCCGGGCAGCTGCTGCGCGACCTGCTCGCGGCGACCTGCCGCGACCTGGCCCGTCTGGGCGGCCGGTAGCAGCGGCCCGCGCGCCCGAACGGGATCTTCGGCGCGCGAAACGGGGGACTCACCCGGCAGAATGCGAGACTCGCCGAACCCGGGCGCGAGTCCCGCGTTCCAGCGCGCGAGTATCGCGTCTCGCGCTGATCTGCCGCAGCTGTGAATCTCCTACGAGGACGCCCAGCACGGCTCCATCGGCGCTCGCGACCACTCATGATGGCGCCCACTCGACGGGTCGGGAGGGGCGCGGATGGACCGAGGGCGCGCGGGCGGGGCATTGGTGGGCCGGCTCCTCCGGTTGGTCGGCTCGCGGCCGCTCACCAGCTACGTCGTGATGACGTTCGCCCTGTCCTGGGTGTGGTTCGGACTGGCGCTCGGCGTCTGGGGGCTGCCGTTGCAGGGTGCGGCCGGATTCCTGGGCACGCTGCTCGGCCCGTGCCTCGCGGGGTTCGCCCTGACAGCGCTCCTGCGCGGGTGGGCGGGGGTGCGCCACCTGCTGCGCCGGCTCGTCCTGTGGCGGGTGGCGCCGGGGTGGTACCTGATCGCGGTGCTCGCGTGGCCCGCGCTGCTGGTCGCGGCCGTCCTCGCGCTGCCGGGCAGCCCGCAGGCAGGCGGCCCCCCACCGGTCCTGTCCGCAGCGGGCTTCCTGGGGCTCTACCTCTCGATCCTCGTCTTCGGTGGTCCCTTGGGCGAGGAACCCGGCTGGCGCGGCTTCGCCCTGCCCGGACTGCAGGAGCGGTGTGGGCCGTTGGTGGGGGCGCTCCTGCTGGGAGTGCTGCACGGCACCTGGCACCTCCCGATCTACCTGCTGATCCCCGGTTACAACGGCGCACCGCCCGGCCTCGCGGCGGCACTCGGGCAGTTCCTGCTCTTCGTCGTCGGGGTCACCGCGGGCTCGGTCGCCGTCACCTGGCTGTTCAACAACACCCGCGGGAGCCTCCTGATCGCGGTGCTCCACCACGCTGCCACCAACACCGCGGGCATCGTCGTGAGCGCGGTCCTCCCCGGTACGGCCGTGCTCCCCGCCCTCGGCGAGGTCCGCCTCCCGCTGCAGATCGCCGCCGCACTGTTGATCATCGCCGCGACGCGCGGCCGACTGTCGTACGAGCGCTACCGGCGCGAGACCGCCGCCGACGGGCCCTGGCCGCAGGCGTCCGGTGAACCGCGGGGCACGACCAGCCCGGCGCGGTGATCACCCGGGGAGCGGACGGGCGGCGGCCGATGCTCAGGCCGGGACCGGAAGCCCCCGGAATGCGGCGTTCGGCCCACGGAAACGGGGATCTCGCGCGGCAGAATGCGAGACTCGCCGGGACCATCGGTGGAGGGCGTCATGGGCGACGTGGTGGAGAGCCGCACCGACCGGTTCTTCAAGATCGCGCTGGTCCTGAAGGGTCTGGACGGCGCCGTCGAACTGGTCGCCGCCGCGGTGCTGCTGCTGGTGCCCGCCGCAGCGCTGAACCAGCTGGTGGCCGAGATCGTGAGCCACGACCTGGTCGGCCCGCCAGACGGCTTCCTCGCCCGCCACCTCGTGGCCGGCACCGCGGAGTTCGCGTCGGGCAACCGCACCTTCGTGCTCGTCTACCTCGCGCTGCACGGCATCCTGAAGGTCGGGCTGGTGGTGGCGCTGCTGACCCGGTACCGCCCCGCCTACCCGGTGGCCGTCGTCGTGCTCGCCGTCCTGATCGCGTTCGAGGTGACCCGCGCCGTGCGCACCGGGTCGGCGGTGCTGCCGTTCGCGGCCGCGCTCGACATCCTGATCCTCGTGCTGGTCGTGCGGGAGTACCGCGCGATGGGGCGATGATCACCCGAGCGGAAGGGATCTTCGGCGCGCGAAACGGGGGACTCGCCCGGTTGGATGCGAGACTCGCCGCAACCCGGCCGCGAGTCCCCCGTGCCAGCAGGCGAGTCTCACGTTCCAGCGCGCGAGGACACGTGGCAGACAGGGTGCGGCCGATGCTCAGGCCAGGGCGGCCGCCACCACCTCCTGCGCCTCCTCCTGGATCCGGGCCAGGTGGTCGGGGCCGCGGAAGCTCTCGGCGTAGACCTTGTAGACGTCCTCGGTGCCCGACGGGCGCGCGGCGAACCAGCCGCCCTCCGTCACGACCTTCAGCCCGCCGAGCGGGGCGCCGTTGCCCGGCGCGTGGGTGAGCCGGTCGGTGATCTTCTCGCCGGCCAGCTCGGTGGCGCGCACGTCGTCGGCGGAGAGCTTGCCGAGCTTCGCCTTGTCCTCGGGGCTGCAGGCCACGTCGGTGCGGGCGTAGGCGGGCTCGCCGAACCGCTCGGTGAGCTCGCGGTAGCGGTCGCTGGGCACACTCCCCGTCACCGCGGTGATCTCGGAGGCGAGCAGCGCGAGGATGATCCCGTCCTTGTCGGTGGTCCACACCCCGCCGTCGGTGCGCAGGAAGGACGCGCCCGCGCTCTCCTCGCCGCCGAACCCGATCGAGCCGTCGAGCAGGCCGGGCACGAACCACTTGAACCCGACGGGGGTTTCCACCAGCTTGCGGCCCAGGTCGGCGGCCACCCGGTCGATCATCGACGAGCTGACGGCCGTCTTGCCCACGCCCGCGTCGGCCGACCACCCCGGGCGATGCGCGTACAGGTAGCCGATCGCGACGGCGAGGAAGTGGTTGGGGTTCATCAGGCCGTCGACCGTGACGATGCCGTGCCGGTCGGAGTCGGCGTCGTTGCCGGTGGCGATGCGGAACTCGCCGCGCCGCCCCACCAGCGAGGCCATCGCGTACGGCGACGAGCAGTCCATCCGGATCTTGCCGTCCCAGTCGAGCGTCATGAACCCGAACTGCGGGTCGACCTCGGGGTTGACGACCGTGAGGTCCAGCCCGTGGCGCTCGGCGATCGCGCCCCAGTAGGCCACGCTCGCCCCGCCCATCGGGTCGGCGCCGATGCGCACGCCCGCCGACCGGATCGCGTCCAGGTCCACCACCGAGGGCAGGTCGGCGACGTAGGCGCCGAGGAAGTCGTGGCGGGCCAGGCCCGCCCGGTCGATCGGAGTGCGCCGCACCCCGGCCAGGCCCGCGCGCAGCAACTCGTTGGCGCGGTCGGCGATCCAGGACGTGGCATCGGTGTCGGCCGGGCCGCCGTTGGGCGGGTTGTACTTGAAGCCGCCGTCCGACGGCGGGTTGTGCGAGGGCGTGACGACCACGCCGTCGGCGAGCCCGCCCGTGCGGCCGCGGTTGTGGGTGAGGATCGCGTGGGAGACGGCCGGGGTGGGCGTGAACGCGTCGTCGGCGTCGGCGAGCACGTGCACGCCGCCCGCCTGGAACACCTCGATGGCGGTGACCCACGCGGGCTCGGACAGCGCGTGGGTGTCGCGCCCGATGTAGAGCGGCCCGTCGGTGCCCTGCTGCGCCCGGTACTCGCAGATGGCCTGGCTGGTGGCGGCGATGTGCGCGTCGTTGAACGTGGTGCGCAGCGACGAGCCCCGGTGCCCGGACGTCCCGAACGCCACGCGCTGCGCCGGGTCGTCCGGGTCGGGGGTGCGCTCGTCGTACGCGGCGAGCAGGGCCTCGACGTCGACGAGGTCCTCGGGCTGCGCGGGGGTTCCGGCGCGGGGATGGTTCGGCATGTCGCACTCCCGGTTCGCGGCGGGGTCTCCGCGCTCACCATGCCACCGCGGCGGACGAACGGCACTTCCGTACGCGCGGCGCCACCGGGAGGCAGTCCCCCCACACGCCCATGATCGGCGGACCGGCGCGTTCTCCGACGGGATGCGTCGGGTTCCGCGCCGAAACAACGATCATGCTCCCGGGCGGGCGGCCGATGCCGCGTGTGATCAGCGCGAGCCGCACACCGGAGCTGTCACAGCCGCCGTGAGGTCCTGCTCGCCTGGAAGCGGTCCGCGTGCTCGGCCACCCACCGGTCGAACGTGCGGGCCGGGTGGCCGGTCACCCGTTCCACGGTGTCGACCACGGTCGTCGCGTCGGCGCCGGGCGCGGCGTACCAGCCGATGACGAACTCGGCGTCGGCCCGGGACACGCCCGTGGCCACGAGCCGCTCGACGGCCTGCTCGTGCGTGATCGGCACGAACGTGATGTCGCGGCCGACCACCCGGGACAGGATCGCGATCCGTTCCCGCGAGGTGAGCGCCTCGGGCCCGGTGAGGTTGTAGGCGCGCCCCGCGTGGCCGTCCTCGAGCAGCGCGACCGCGGCGACCTCCCCGATGTCGGCCGGGTGCACCAGCGCGCTGGGGAAGTCGTAGGGCTCCCGCACGACCCCCTCGTCCCGGATCGCGTCTGCCCAGGTCAGCGTGTTGGACATGAATTCCTGCGGCTCCAGGCGCGTCCACTCCACGCCCGACTCCGCCACCGCCTGCTCGACCGGGCCGACGAAGCCGCCCCAGACCACCGTGATGCGCCGGACCCCCGCGTCGACCGCGCGGCGCACCAGCTCGGGCCCGACCTCGGCGAGCCCCGCGGTGACGGTGACGTGCAGGCGGTCGACCCCCTCGAGGGCGGGGCCCAGCTCCGCCGGTGCCGTGTGCGTGCCGGCGACGACCTCGGCCCCCGCCGGGAACCTCGTCGCCACCGGGTTCCGGGTGAGTGCGCGGACGTGTTCGCCCCGGCGGACCAGTTCCGCGACGACGTGGCGCCCCGTGTTGCCGGTGGCGCCCGTGACCAGCGTCGTCATGTCGATCTCCTCTCGCCGCGGACGACGCTAGGAGCTCGACCTGACTTCAGGTCAAACCTATGCGGAGAGCGGGCGGCGCTGCTGCGGGATGCGCAGGTGCAGCGGGAGGTGCGCCGTGCGGGGCGCGTCCGTGGTGAGGTGGTAGTGGCCACCCCGGGAGCGCGCGCAGAGGTAGGAGCGCAGCGGCCGGGCCCCGAGCGCCTCCAGTTCGCGGGCGGCGGCCTCGGCGTCCTCGCGGGTGGAGTAGATGACCTTGCCGTCGGAGCCGGGCCGCGGCAGCGCCCGGCCCTCGGCCTCGGCGCGGCTCGGCCGGCAGAAGATGGGTCGCCCCGCCTTGGTGAGGCGGCCGTGGCGGGCGAGGACCTCGGCACGCGCCGCGTCCCGCACCCCGCGCTGCTCCGGCACCATCGGTCCGGTCGTCGCGTCGCTCCTGTCGGCGCTCATCCGACCCCTCCTCCGCGTCCTGTACCCGGTGATCGCGCAGGGCACAGCTTTCCGTTAGCCGGGCCGCAGCGGGATGACACCATCGTGTTGTTTCGCGCCGATGATCACGGTGGGTGACCGCCCGGCCCGGCATTCGATCACCGTGCGTGCCGCGCCGCGCGCCTCCGCCTCACGTTCGGTCACTTGTGGAAAACTCGTCCGCCCGCACCCGGGACCGTCACCGCCCGCCCCTAACGTGTGCGCAGAAGTGAACGAGGGGGCAGCCATGTGGCATCTGCACCGCGCCGAGCGCGCCGACACGCTCGCCCGCGCCCTCGGCGAGCTGCTGGCCGAACCGCCTGCCGACCCGTTCACCACCGAGGTCGTCGCGGTCCCGGCCCGGGGGGTGGAGCGGTGGCTGGCCCACCGCCTGGCCCACCGGCTCGGCGCGGCGGGCGCCGCCGACGGCGTGTGCGCGGGCGTGGCCTTCCCGGCCCCGGCGGCGGTCGTCGCCGAGGTCGTCGCGGCCGCCACCGGCGTGCACCCCGACGACGACCCCTGGCAGCCCGAGCGCGCGGTGTGGCCTCTGCTCGAGGTGATCGACGCGAGCGTCGGTGAGCCGTGGTGCGCGCCGCTGGGCGCCCACGTCGGCGACGCGACCCGGGGCCGTCGCTACGCCGTGGCGCGCCACCTCACCGACCTGTTCGCCTCCTACGCCACCCACCGCCCGGAGATGCTCAGGGCATGGCTGGCCGGGGCCGGGGAGCCGCAGGAGCGCGCGGCCGACCTCGCCTGGCAGGCGGAGCTGTGGCGGCGGCTGCGCGAGCGCGTCGGCGCCCCGTCGCCCGCCGAGCGGCTGGCCACGGCCTGCGCGGCGCTGCGGGCCGACCCGCAGGTGGTCGCGCTGCCCGAACGCGTGTCGGTGTTCGGCCCCACCCGGCTGCCCGCCGAGCACCTCGCGGTTCTGGGGGCGCTGGCGGAGCACCGCGACGTCCACCTCTGGCTCCCCCACCCGTCCCCCGCGCTGTGGGCAGCGATCACTCCCCCGCCCGAGGTCCCGGCCCGCCGCGCCGACCCCACGGCGAGCACGCCGCGCCACCCGCTGCTGAGTTCGCTGGGCCGCGACGCCCGCGAGCTGCAGCTCCGGCTGCCCACGGAGTGCGAGGACGTCCACCACGCCGAGGCCGACCACTCGCCCGCCACGCTCCTGCAGCAGCTGCAGGCCGACCTGCGCCACGACCACACGCCCGACGGCGCGTTCGCGCTGCGGCCCGACGACCGCAGCGTGCAGGTCCACGCCTGCCACGGGCCCGACCGCCAGGTCGAGGTGCTGCGCGAGGTCGTGCTCGGGCTCCTGGAGGCCGACCCCACGCTGGAGCCGCGCGACATCCTGGTGATGTGCCCCGACGTCGAGGCGTTCGCCCCGCTGGTCTCGGCCAGCTTCGGGCTCGCCGACGGGCCCGACGCCCACCCCGGGCAGCGCCTGCAGGTGCGACTGGCCGACCGCGCGCTGCGCCAGGTCAACCCGCTGCTCGACACGGTGTCGCAGCTGCTGGAGCTGGCCGACGCGCGCGCCACCGCCTCCCAGCTGCTCGACCTGCTCGGCACCGCGCCCGTGCGCAGGCGGTTCGACCTCGACGAGGCCGACCTCGAACGGCTGCGCGAGCTCGTGCTGCGCTCCGGTGTGCGGTGGGGGCTCGACGGCGCCCACCGCGCGCCGTTCCAGCTCGACGGGTTCCCGCAGAACACCTGGTCGGCAGGCCTGGATCGGCTGTTGCTCGGCGTCACCATGTCGGGCGCCGAGCACCACTGGCTCGGCACGGCGCTGCCGCTCGACGAGGTCGAGTCGGGCGACGTGGCGCGGGTCGGCAGGCTCGCCGAGTTCGTCGACCGGGTCGCCGCGGTCCTCGCCGGGCTCTCCGGGCGCCAACCGCTCGCGCGCTGGGTGGAGGTGCTGCAGGAGGCGCTCGACGCGCTCACCCTCGTCACCGGCACCGACGAGTGGCAGGGCACGCAGGCACGGGCCGAGCTCACGGCGGCCGTCCACGCCGCCGGGCCGCACGCCACCACCGTCGAGCTCGAGCTGGCCGACGTCCGCGGCCTCCTGGGCGAGCGGTTGCGGGGCCGGCCCACCCGCGCCAACTTCCGCACCGGCACCCTCACCGTGGCCACGCTGGTGCCGATGCGGTCGGTGCCCCACCGCGTGATCTGCCTGCTGGGCCTCGACGACGGCGTGTTCCCGCGGGCGGGCGTGCCCGACGGCGACGACCTGCTCGCCCGCGACCCGCTCGTCGGCGAGCGCGACCCGCGCAGCGAGGACCGCCAGCTGTTCCTCGACGCGATCTGCGCCGCCACCGAACACCTCGTGGTGGTGCACTCCGGCGCCGACGAGCGCAGCGGCGCCCGCCGCCCGCCGGCCGTGCCGCTCGGGGAGCTCCTCGACGCCGTGGCGGCCACCGCGGGGCCGGAGGCGCTCGACCAGGTGGTGGTGCGCCACCCGCTGCAGCCGTTCGACCCGCGCAACTTCACCGGGCAGCGCCCGTTCAGCTTCGACCGCGCCGAGCTCGCCGGGGCCGTGGCGGCGGCCGGGGCGAAGTCGCCGCCCGCGCCGTTCCTCGCCGCGCCGCTGCCCCCGCCGGACGACGACTCGGTGGTCGCGCTCGACGAGCTCGTGTCGTTCGTGGAGCACCCGGTGAAGGAGTTCCTGCGCCAGCGCGTGGGCCTGTCGCTGTTCACCGCCGAGGAGCAGGACACCGACGCGTTGCCGGTCGACCTCGACGGGCTGGCGCAGTGGAACGTCGGCGACCGGCTGCTGCGCGACCGGCTGGCCGGGCGGCCGCTCGACCGGTGCCGCCAGGCCGAGTGGCGCCGCGGTGAGCTGCCGCCGGGGGCGCTGGGCGAGCAGGTGCTGCACAAGGTGCTCGACGACGTCGAGCCGATCGTCCTGGCGGCGCGGCCCTACCTCACCGGCGAGGCGGGCGACCGCGACGTCGACGTCGTGCTGCCCGACGGCACCCGCGTCGTGGGCACGGTCGGCGGGCTGCACGGCAGCGTCCTGCTGCGCGTCGAGTACTCGCGGCTCGCGCCCAAGCAGCGGATCCGGGCGTGGGTGCGGCTGCTCGCGCTCACGGCCACCACCCGCGAGCCGTGGCGGGCGGTCACGATCGGGCGCGGGCAGAAGTTCGGGCTCGCGATGGCCACGGCAGGCCCCCTCGACCCCGACCGCGCCACCGCCGAGCTCGCGCAGCTCGTGGCGCTGCGGCGCGAGGGCCTGCGCGAGCCGCTTCCGTTGCCCACGGTCACCGGCGAGACCTACGCCACGCGGCGACGTGGTGGCGCCGACCCGGCGGGCGCGCTCGACGAGGCCCTGCGCCGGTGGACCTCGGGCGCGGGCGCCGAGCGGGCCGACACCGCCCACACCCGTGCCTGGGGCCCCGCCGCCGGCCCGGAGGTGCTCAACACGCCCGGGCCACCGGGGGGCGAGCCCACCCGGTTCGGCACGCTCGCGGTGCAGGTGTGGTCCCCGCTGCTCACGGCCGAGGATCTGGTGCGCCTGTGACCAACGTGATCCCGTTCCCCGCCCCGGTGCTCGCGCCGGCCGCGTTCGACGTGTGCGGCGAGCTGCCCAGCGGCACCACCGTGCTCGAGGCGAGCGCGGGCACCGGCAAGACCTTCACGATCGCGGCGCTCGCCACGCGCTACGTCGCCGAGGGCCACGCCGCCCTGCCCGAGCTCATGCTCGTCACGTTCGGCCGGGAGGCCACACAGGAGCTGCGCGAACGCGTGCGGGAGCGCCTCGTCACGGCCGAGCGCGGCCTGGCCGATCCGGCGGCGGCGCGCGCAGGGAGCGACTCGGTGCTCGCGATGCTCGCCGACGCGCCCGACACCGAGGTCGCGCGGCGGCGGGCCCGGCTCGCCCGCGCGCTCACCCAGTTCGACGCCGCCACCATCGCCACCACCCACCAGTTCTGCCAGCAGATGCTGGCCGGGCTCGGCGTGGCGGGCGACGGCGACCGCGACGCGGTGTTCGTGGAGTCGATCGACGACGTCATCGAGGAGGTCGTCGACGACTTCTACGTGCGCAAGTACGGGGCGCGGGGTGCCGGCAACCCGGCGTTCACCCGGGCCGAGGCGCTCGCGCTGGCCCGCCGCGCCGTGCACGACGGGCAGGCGCGGCTCGAACCGCGCGACGCGGAGCCGGGCAGCACCGCCCAGGTGCGGTACCGGTTCGCCACCGCGGTGCGGGGCGAGGTGGCGCGCCGCAAGCGGGTGCGGCGCATCTACACCTACGACGACATGCTCACCCGTCTTGCCGACGCGCTGGCCGACCCGGCGCGCGGTGCGGCGGCCCGGCTGCGGTCCCGGTTCCGGGTGGTGCTGGTCGACGAGTTCCAGGACACCGACCCGGTGCAGTGGCAGATCCTGCGCCAGGCGTTCCACGGTTCCACCACGCTGGTGCTGATCGGCGACCCGAAGCAGGCGATCTACGCGTTCCGCGGGGCCGACGTGGTGAGTTACCTCGACGCCACCGAGGCCGCCCACCACCACGCCACGCTGGCGCGCAACTGGCGCAGCGACGCGGTTCTGCTGGACGCCCTCGACACGGTGTTCAACGGCGCCGCCCTGGGCGACTCGCGCATCACCGTGCACCCGGTCGAGTCGGCCCACCCGGGCAGCCGGTTGCGCGGCGCGCCGGTCGACACCCCGTTCCGGCTGCGCGTGGCGTCGCGCGCCGGGCTGCCCACGGCGCCGCGGCGCGACCTCGCCGTCGTCGGCCCGGCCCGCGAGGTGGTGGCGCGCGACGCGGCGGCCGACATCGCCACGCTGCTGGCGAGCGACGCCACGATCAGCGGGGAGCCGATCGCGCCCGGCGACGTCGCGGTGCTGGTGCGCACCAACGACCAGGGCGCGATGATCCGCCAGGCCCTGGCCGCGGTGGGGGTGCCCGCGGTGCTGTCGGGCACCGCGAGCGTGTTCGGCACCCCGGTGGCCGCGGAGTGGCTCACGCTCCTGGAGGCCCTCGAGCAGCCGCGGGCGGCCCGGGTGCGGGCGGCGGCGCTCACCCCCTTCCTCGGCCGCACGGTCGCGGAGCTGTGCGGGCCGAGCGCCGATGCGCTGCTCGACGAGGTGGGCGCCACCCTGCGCACGTGGGCCGCGGTGCTGCACGAACGCGGTGTGGCGGCGCTCCTGGAGGCCGTCACCACCGGCACCGGGCTGCCGGGCAGGCTGCTCGGGGTGGCCGACGGCGAGCGGCTGCTCACCGACCTGCGCCACATCGCCCAGACGCTGCACGCGGCCGCGGTGTCCGAGCACCTCGGCCCGGCCGCGCTGGTGGAGTGGCTGCGCCACCGCATCGCCGACGCCGCCCAGGACGTGGTGGTGGAACGCAGCAGGCGGCTGGAGTCCGACGCCGCGGCCGTGCAGATCATCACGATCCACCGCAGCAAGGGGCTCGAGTTCCCGATCGTCTACGTGCCGTTCGCCTGGGACCGCAACGTCCGCGACCCGGACGTTCCGCTCCTGCACGACCACACGGGCGCCCGGGTGCTCGACGTCGGTGGCGAGTCCGGCGAGGGGTGGAAGGAGCGGGTGGCCCGCCACCGCGCGGAGGAGGCGGGCGAGGACCTGCGGCTGCTCTACGTCGCGCTCACGCGGGCTCGCTGCCAGGTGGTCACGTGGTGGGTGCCGGCCACCACCACGGCCACCTCGCCGCTGCACCGGTTGCTGATCGGGCGCCCCGACGCGGGCCGCGACCCTGCGGAGACCTACCGCGTGCCCGCCGACAACGCCGCGCTCCACGCGCTGCGCGAGCTCGCGGGCAGCCGGATCGCGGTGGAGGAGATCGGGTTCACGCAAGCGGCGCTCACGTTCTCCGCTGGCGGGTCCGCGGGCGGCGAGCTGCGCGCCGCGGAGTTCTCCCGCAGGCTCGACATCGCCTGGCGCCGCACGTCCTACAGCGCGCTCACGGCCACGGCGGGCCACGGCCACGGGCCGGGTGTCGGCAGCGAGCCGGAGGCGCCGGGCATCGAGGACGAGGCGGCCGTCGAGCTGGCGCCGGATGCCGACGAGGAAAGCGCGGAGGAGGGGATCGCGGTGCCGTCCCCGATGGCCGACCTGCCCCTCGGCGCGGGCTTCGGCACGCTGGTGCACGGCATCTTCGAGGCGGCCGACCTCACCGCCCCCGACCTGCTCGGTGAGCTCACCGCCCGGGCCCGGGAGCAGCTCGTGCACCACCCCGTGCCCGGGGTCGACGCCGATGCGCTCGCCGCGGCGCTGCTGCCGGCGGCCCGCACCCCGCTCGGCCCGCTCGCGGGCGGCCTGCGCCTGGCCGACATCGCGCCCCGCGACCGCCTCGCCGAGCTCGACTTCGAGCTCCCGCTGGCCGGTGGCGACTCCCCCGGCTCACCGGTCGCCCTCGGGGCGATCGCGCCGCTGCTGCGCAGGCACCTGCCTGCCGACGACCCGCTGCACCCCTACCCCGACGCGCTGGCCGGGCTGGAGGAGCAGCCGCTGCGGGGCTACCTCACCGGGAGCATCGACGCCGTGCTGCGGCTGCCCGGCTCCCGGTTCGCCGTGGTCGACTACAAGACCAACTGGCTGGGCCCGATGGGGCCCGACGGGCGTGAGCCGCTCACGTCCGCCCACTACGGGCCGGCCCGGCTCGCGGAGGCGATGATCGCCGCCCACTACCCGCTGCAGGCGCTGCTCTACAGCGTGGCCCTGCACCGGTACCTGCGGTGGCGGCTGCCCGGCTACGAACCGGAGCGCCACCTCGGCGGTGTGCTGTACCTGTTCGTGCGCGGGATGTGCGGCCCCGACACCCCCGCCGTCGACGGCGTGCCGTGCGGCGTGTTCAGCTGGCGCCCGCCCGCCGCGCTCGTGGAGGAGCTGTCGCGGCTGCTGGACGGGGGCGGGGCATGACCACCACCGTCGACGTCGGCGACGCTCGGCTGGCGCGTCGCGCCGACGGGCTGCTCGGCGTCTTCAACACCGCGGGCGTGCTCGACCCCGCCGACGTGCACGTGGCCGCCCGGGTGGGGCGGCTGTCCGGGGAGGCCGACGAGCACGTCCTGCTCGCCGTGGCGCTCGCGGTGCGCGCGGTGCGGCTGGGGTCGGTGTGCGTCGACCTGTCCTCGGTGAGCCACACCGTGCTCGGCGAGGGCGACGAGCTGGTCGACGTCTCGGCGCTGCCCTGGCCCGGTCCGGAGCGCTGGGTCGCGGAGTGCGCGGCGAGCCCGCTGGTCGCCCACGGCGCCGACGCCCCCGGCGGCCGGCCGCTGCGGCTGGTCGACGGCCTGCTCTACCTGGAGCGGTATTGGGGCGAGGAGGAGCTGGTCCGCCGCTCGCTCACCGAGCGGGCCGCAAGCCGCCCGCCGGAGGTCGACATCGACCGGCTGAAGGCAGGTCTCGACCGGCTCTTCTCCGCACCCGGGTCGGAACGCCAGCGGCTCGCGGCGGCCGTGAGCGTCCTGCGGCGGGTCACGGTGCTGGCGGGCGGGCCGGGCACCGGCAAGACCACCACGGTGGCGCGCCTGCTCGCGCTGCTGCACGACCAGCCGGGCCCGCCGCCGCGGGTGGCGCTCGCCGCGCCCACCGGCAAGGCGGCGGCGCGGCTGCAGGAGGCGGTGGCGGCCGAGCTGCCCGCCGAGCTGCGCGCCCACACCCCCGAGGCCGCCACCCTGCACCGCCTGCTGGGCTGGCGCCCGGGTGGGCGCTTCCGCTACGGCCGGGCGCAGCGGCTGCCCTACGACGTGGTGGTGGTCGACGAGACGTCGATGGTGTCGCTCACCCTGATGGCCCGGCTGCTGGAGGCCGTGCGCACGGAGTCGCGGCTCGTCCTGGTGGGCGACCCCGACCAGCTGGCCTCGGTCGAGGCGGGCGCGGTGCTCGGCGACCTGGCCCGCGCCCCGGGGCAGCCCGAACCGGCGCTCGACGCGGCGCTGGCCGCCGCGGGCCTGCCCCACGACCTCACCGGCGGCTCCGTGATCAACGGCGTGGTCACCCTCCGGCACGTGTGGCGCTTCGGCGGCGCGATCGCGGATTTCGCCCGCGCGGTGCAGGCGGGCGATGCCGACACGGCGGTGGCGCTGCTGCGCGCGGGCCGTCCCGACCTGGAGTTCGTGGAGCCCGACGACACCACGGGCGTGCGCGGCGACGTCGTCGGCGCCGGCCGCGAGCTCACCGACGCCGCGCTGGCCGGTGACGTCCCCTCGGCGCTCGCGGCGCTCGAACGCCACCGGGTGCTGTGCGCCCACCGGCGGGGCCCGTACGGCGTCACGCGCTGGAGCGGCGAGATCGAGCGGTGGCTGCGGGGTGCCCGGCCCGACGCGCCGACAGGTCCCTGGTACGCCGGGCGGCCGGTGCTCGTCACGGCCAACGACTACGACGTGGGCCTGTTCAACGGCGACACGGGCGTCGCCGTGGCCACCCCGCACGGCCTGCGCGTCGCGTTCGCGCGGGGCGGGGTGCCCACCCTGCACCCGCCCGCCCGGCTGTCCGAGGTGGCCACCGTGCACGCCATGACCGTCCACCGCGGCCAGGGCAGCCAGTTCCGCCGCGTCACGGTGGTGCTGCCGCCCGCGGAGTCGCCGCTGCTCACGCGGGAGCTGCTGTACACCGCGGTCACGCGGGCCGCGGAGTTCGTGCGGGTCGTGGGCACGGAGGAGGCGGTGCGCGCCGCGGTGGCCCGCCCGGTCAGCCGGGCGAGCGGGCTGCGCCACCGGCTGGGGCGCGGCTGAGCGGGTTCACCACCGCCCGGGTGCGCTCCCGGTGATCGCCTCGGAGGGCCTGCCGTCGACGCCGACGGGCACGTCCCCGGCGAGCATCACCCGGTGCATGATCCGCGGCGCGCCGAGGTGGGCGTGGTCGCTGGGGGCGAGGTGGATGGTGGCCCGGTTGTCCCAGAAGGCCACGCTGCCCGGCTCCCAGCGGAACCGCACCGTGTACTCGGGTCGCACGGCCTGCTCGAGCAGCATCTCGAGGATGGCCCGGCTCTCCGCGCGGGAGACGCCGACGATCTGCTCGACGTAGTAGCCGTTGACGTACAGCACCCGCTCCCCGGTCTCGGGGTGGACGCGCACGAGCGGGTGCACCGAGGCCACCTGGTGGTCGAGCAGGTGGCGGACGTAGGCGTCGTCGCCGGGCCGGGGCTGGTAGCCGACGCCGAGCCGGTGCTCGGCCCGCAGCCCGGACACGAACTCCCGCACGGGCTCGGACAGCCCCGCGTAGGCGGCGGCGAGGTTGGCCCAGGTGGTGTCGCCGCCGTAGGGCGGCACGGCCTCGGCGCGCAGGATGCTCGCGGCGGGCGGGTCGACCCGGGCGCCGTGGTCGCAGTGCCAGCCGCGCAGCAGGGAGGAGCGGCGCCGCTGCAGCCACTCGTCGTGCTCCATCCCGTACCGCCCGCCCAGCTCCAACCGGTCGGCGGTGGTCTCGATCTCCGGGAAGCCGGCCGGGGACGCGCTGCCGCGCCGGGGCAGCACCACCGGCTGCCCGAACCGCCGCGCGAACGCCACCTGCCCCGCGTGCTCCAGCCGCTGCCCGCGGAAGAACACCACCTTCCAGCGCAGCACCGCCGCCCGGATCGCCGCGACCTGGTCGTCGTGCAGCTCCTCCGCGAGGTCGACCCCCGTGATCTCGGCACCGATGTGCCCGGCGACCGGCTCCACCCCGATCTGCGTCGCTGCCCGGTCCGTCGTCATGCGCCTCCGTTCGCAGTGCCTGCTCCACCGGGATCGTGGCAGCGTTCGCCGCGGACGGCGACATGCCCCGGAGTCCGCGGCCGACATGATCGGGACTATCGGTTGTCCATTGCTGTTGCCGCAGCCATGGACGACCGAAACTCGCCACCAGGTCGGATCAGGTCGCGGCGCCGCTGCGGGGGCGCGCCCAGCGGCGCAGCGCGTCGATCGTGGTGTCGGGTGAGGTGTTGAAGCAGAACCGGATGCCGGGCACGCGCTCGACGAGCAGGTTCACGGCCCGCTCGAAGAGCAGTGTGTGCTCCTCCGCCATCCGCAGGCCCGCGCCGATCACCACGACGGTCACGTCGTGCTCGGCGAGGCAGGCGCGGATGCGCTGCTCGCCGTCGTCGGGGTCGGCCGACATCAGCCGGCACGGCACGATGTCGAACCCGGCGTCGCGCAGGGCCTGCTCGCCCGCCTCGATGCGCTCCGCGAGCATCTGCTCGGTGATGCCCGGGTAGCGGCTGAAGTCGATCGCGCTCGGGTGCATCCCGAGCGAGAGGACCGTGTCGCCGTCGCTGGTCACGGACTCCCCTTCCGTGGTTTTCTTACACTCGTAAGATAACCGCGGCCCGGTGACCGGTCAAGGCGTCACCGGTCGCGCCACGAGTACCGGGGCACGTATCCGAGCTGCTCGGCGGCCTTGTCGATCGACAGCAACGTCTCGAACTCCCCCAGCTCCTTGCGCAGCGGCACACCCGGGAACCAGGCCGCCGCGAGCTCCGCGGACGGAATGGTCAGCCCGGTGTCCGCGGCCGAGACCGCGTAGACCTCGAAGCCCGGAGCGCCCTTCTCCAGCGCGAGCGCCACCGCGAGCGCGGCGTCGCGCGCGTCGACGTAGGAGCCGATCAGGTCGCGGCGGTAGTCCAGCTCCCCGGCCCGCTCGAACGAGCCGTACCCGTCCTCGGCCACGACGTTGGTGAAGCGCAGCGCGCTGATCGACAGCTCCGGGTCCCAGCGCACGAGCTGGCCCGCGATCGTCTCCTCCACGACCTTCCCCAGCCCGTACGTGTTGTTCGCGGCCGTGTAGCCCTCGTCGACCGGCAGGTACGGCGGCGGCTCGTCGAACGGGAACCCCATCGCGTTGATGCTCGAGGCGTAGACGATCTTCTTGATACCGGCCCGGTGGGCGCCGTGGAGGACGTTGAAGGTGACGGCCGTGTTGTGCTGGAACGTGGCGGCGTCGGGGACGAGCCCGTTGACGGGGATCGCGGCGAGGTGGACGAGCGCGTCGACGCCGTCGTGGCGGAAGGTGACGCCGAGGAGCGCATCGAGCGCCTGCCCGTAGTCGCTCAGGTCGACCCGGGTGAACGCGGGGCCGCGCGGTCCGTCGACGTCGAACCCGACCACGTCGTGCCCGTCGGCCTCCAGCCGTGCGGTGACGGCGCGCCCGATCTTGCCAGTGCTCCCGGTGACAGCGATGTGCATGAGCTGATCGTCGACCACGCGCGGGACGCACCACGGCGGATGTGACGGCCGGCACAGACCCCCGCCCTGGCCCAACGCGGGGCCCACCCGATCCCGTCTCCCCTGACATGGGGATTCGCCGGTGGTGCGCCGCGCTGGGACTGCTCGCCGTGCTCGCCGGGTGCGCCGATCCGGTCAGCCGGACGCCCGCGCCGCCCTACGACGCCGTCCCGGCCGGCGTCGTGGTGCTCGAGCTCCTCGACATGCGGACGACGCACGCGGACGCGGTGCTGGGCGACCGGCACGACGTCATCGCCTTCGCCGGGCGGCTCGTCACCTACGACCCCGAGGCCGCCGGCACCCTGCGCGAACAGGCCGACACCCACGACTTCGGCGCGACCACGCTGCTGGCGTTCCTCTCGGGCGTGGGGTGCGACGTCCCGCAGGACGCCCAGTTGACCCGGGCCCGTGGCGGCTCCGACTTCACGTTCCGGTTCCGGGACGTGACCGAGTACGACAACTGCACCGAGCCCAAGGGGTCCCTCGTGGTGTTCGCGCTCCCGAAGGAGGACGTGCCCCCGGACGTCACGCTCGGCGGCTACCCGCCGCGCCCGCCCGGGGCGGGCAGGCTCGTCGAGTTCGTGCCGCTCGGCACCCGCTCCCCCGCGCCGGAGGTGCTCGCGGCCGAGGTCAGCCAACCCGACCAGGCGCAGCGGTTCCTCGCGCAGTTCCCCGACCAGCTCCCCTCGCACCGCAGCGGGTGGGAACGGCCGTACGAGGGAAGGCTCTTCGCGTTCGTGCTGCCCGGCTGCCCCGAGGAGGAGGCCGTGGCGCTCGTCGTGGAACCCGAACGGCTGGCCGCCGAGCCGACCGAAGGCAGGCGCCCGGACTGCGGACCGGACGAGTACGTGCTCGCGGTGTTCGCGCTCGACGCCGGGGACGTCCCACCGCAGGCGCGCATCGGCGGCACCTGACGTGCGGATCAGCCGGGGTTGCCGAAATCCTCGGGCGAGGCGTTGTCGAGGAAGCGGCGGAACTGCTCCAGCTCCTCGTGCTCCGAGGACGTGTCCCCCGCATCGTCGTCCTCGTCGTCCGCCCCCACCATGCCGACCTCGGCCACCGCCGCCTCGTCGAGCACGGCGTCCTCGGCCTCGATCCGCGCGTCGACCTGCAGCGCCATCGCCACCGCGTCGCTCACGCGGGCCGACACCCGCACGTCGTCGTCGAACACGAGCTCGGCGTGGAACACGCTGTCGCGCAGCATCGTGATGCGCACGAGCTGCAACGTGCGGTTGAACGCGCGCACGACGTCGAGGATCAGCTGGTGGGTCTGCGGCCGGGGCAGCTCCACGCGGCGGCGTGCGAGCTCGATCGCCGTGGCCTCCGGCACGCCCACCCACACCGGCAGCACGCGGCGACGCCCGCCCGCCTCCTGCAGCAGCAGCACCGGCTGCACCGCCATCGGGTCCCTGCCGAGCGCGACCACCCGCATCTCCTGCACGGCGACCCCCTTCCGGCTCCCGCTCCCACGGTTCCGCGCCGGGCACGCTCCGTCAACCGAGTCGGGGGTATCCGCCGCATCTCAGCGAGCCACGACAGGCCGCGAATCCAGCGCCCGCTGTTTCCGGACCGCGAGCGCCATCAGCGCGAGCCGGTGCAACGCACACGGGTGCTTGGCCGCCGGGTAGCCGGTACCACCGCGGGTGCACCCGCGGCAGCGGCCACTCGCGTCCGCCCCGTGCGCGACCAGCAGGCGGGCGATCACGTCCGGCATCAGGGCCAGCTGCTCGGCCATCCGCTCGTACCGCCGGTGGGTCTCGGTGCTGATCGGTTGCACAGTCCACTCCTCGCTCGCCGATTCGGAGGCGACACCAGCCTATCGCGAACGATGCGACCGATGCGACATACGGGCCCGATCCGACGACCACCCGACCTAGCGTGCGGGTGTGGGCAACGAGGAGCCGCTGATCAGCTCCGGGGACGTGGCGCGCCGACTGGGCGTGACCACGCGCGCCGTCGGGCGGTGGGTCGCCCGCGGCATGCTCACGCCCGCAGTGACGACTCCGGGCGGGCGCTACCGGTTCCGCTGGTCCGAGGTGCAGGCGCAGCTGCGCGAACTCCGTCAGAAGGACGAGTAGCCGCTCACGCGGCAGCCGCGGCGCGGCGCAGGGCGCGGTAGAGCATCTTCGGCTCCCCCAGCCGCCTGCGCAGCTCGCGCTCCAGCCCGGCGATGGGGTAGAGGTTCTGCGGGGCGCGGGAGTCCTTGTACTCGGTGGAGGCGAAGCGCGGCAGGGTGGCCTGGCTGCGCGCGGCCTGCGCCACAGCCTCGGCGGGTGGGAGGTCGGCGCTGCACTCGACCCGCACGATGCCGGCCCACGGCGCGCCCGGCCGGCACGGCAGGCGCAGGTACCAGGTGTGGCGCTCCCACGAGCTGCCGAGCCGGAACACCGGGGTGCGTTGCCCCGTGCGCAGCGCCGACACGACGCCGCCGAGCTGCGGGGGCAGGTAGTCGCTGCGGTGGGTCTTCACGAAGCCGACGGCCCGGGGCAGGTGCTGGCGCCCGCGCAGGGGGCCGTCGACGACGAGGAGGTCGTCGGCCACGCCGTGCTCGCCGCGGGCGGCGGCCGCCGCGGCGAGTTCGGTGTCGGCGAGCTCGCGCTGCAGGGCGAGGCTGAGCAGCTGGGCCGGGGCGACGTCAGGGTGCGGCGCGGTGCGGGTGGCCCGGTAGGTGCCCGCGGTGGTGCGCACGTCCTCGGCGGCGTCGGCGGTGGTGAACATGCCCCGCCGGACGTCGGCCGCCACCAGGTGCGCTCCGCCGTCGCGGCAGCAGCAGATCACGCCGGCCGCGTACGACGCGCAGAGGGCAGGCGCGGCGTCGGGTGTGCCGTCCTCCAGCCACAGTTGCGCGTCGACCCGGCGCACGCCGTCGACGAACAGCACGGCCTCCGGCGCGACGGCGGCGGGATCGGCGTCGATCGGCTGCCATTCGGCCGAGGGCAGCTCGACGTCCAGCGCCACCTGGGCGGCCGACTCACCGCGCTCGGCGTCCAGGCTGGTGCCGTAGGAGGGGTCCCACGGGTCGACGGCGAACTTCACGGCGCCTCCCGGGTGACGCGCGAGGTGCGCTGGTCGCGGGTGACGGCGAAGCGCACCGGCACGCGCTCGGCGAGCGCCGGCACGTGCGTGACCACGCCGACCATGCGGTCGCCGCGGGTGGCGAGGTTCTCCAGGGTGCTCGCGACGACGTCGAGGTTGGCCTCGTCGAGGGTGCCGAAGCCCTCGTCCAGGAAGATCGACTCCAGGTGGGCGGCGCCCTCCGCGGCCAGGCCCGCCATCTGCGCCGACAGCGCCAGGGCGAGCGCAAGGCTCGCCTGGAACGTCTCGCCGCCGGACAGGGTCTTGACCGGCCGGCGCGCGTCGGCGTCGGCGTGGTCGATCACGAGGAACTCGCCGCCCTCGTGGGTGAGCGCGAACTGCCCGCCCGACAGCTCCGCGAGGCTCTCCGAGGCATCGGCCACCAGCGCGTCCAGCGCGGAGGCGACGAGCCAGCGCGGGAAGCCGTCGGAGCGCAGCAGCTGGCCGAGGAGCTTGGCGACCTGCTGGGCCGACTCGGCCTCGTCGCGGTCGGCCCGGATCCGCGCCGCGGCGGCCCGCCGCTCGGCCACCCGCTCCCGGGCCGCCCGCGCCCGTTCCAGCGCCGCAGCCACCGCTGCCGGGGCCGTCTCGCCGAGCGGGTCGGCGGCGGGCACCCGATGGGCGTCCAGGTCGTCGGCGATGCGGCGCTCGACGGCGGCACGGGCCGCGCGCGCGTCCCGTGCGGCGGTGGCCGCGTCCGCGAGGCGCCCGGCGCGGGCCTCGGCCTCCCGGTGGGCCCAGCCGGTGAGCTCCTGCCAGGCCGTGAGCAGCTCGTCGCCGCCGACGGCGGGGGCGCCGAGCGGCACCAGCGGGTCGCGGGCGGCGCGCAGCCCGTCCCACGCGGCGGTGACCTCGCGGGCCACCTCGTCGGCCGTGCGTTCCGCGGAACGCGCCTCCGTGCGGGCCGTGCGCAGCTGCGCGTCGGCCTGCCGGACGGCGGCCTCGAGCGCGTCGAGCCGTTCCAGCTCCGCGGCGGCGTCCTGGTCGGACGGCGCCCCGCGCAGTGCCTCGTGCAGCTGGGCGGCCCGCCGCTCGGCCGCGTCGACGGCGCTGCGGGCCTCCTGCTCGGCACGGGCGGCCGCGGTCTCGTCGCGGTGCCGTTCGGCGGCGGCGCGTTCGGCGGCCCGCCACGCCTGCTCGGCGGTGTGGCGCTCACGCTCGGCCGCGGCGACGGCCGCCCGGGCGGCGGGCAGGGTGCTCTCCCGCGTGGCCGCTTCGGCCCGGGCCCACCCGACTAACGCGGTCCAACCCGCGAGCACGTCGCTGCCGGCGGGCGCGGGGGCGCCGAAGGGCACGAGCGGGTCGCGCGCGGCGCGCAGCCCGGCCGCGGCCGCGTCGACCTCGGCGCGCAACTCCTCGACCGCTGCCGCGGCGGCGTCCCGGTGGCGACGCGCGGTGCGCACGGCCTCGGCGGCGGCCTCGGCCTCGGCGCCCAGGCGGTCGAGCTCGGCGAGCGCCGCGTCGAGCTCCGCCGCCTCCCCACCCCCCGTGAGTGGATACGAGTGCTGGAGCACTCGTATCCACTCACGGCTGGGAGCGGGCAGGGCCTCGGTGAGCGCCGCGCGGAGCCGGTCGCGCGCCGCGTCGAGCCGCTCCAGCTCGCCGCGGGCGCGTTCCCGCACGGAGATCGCGGTGGCCTCCTCCCGGCGCGCCTCGTCGTGGATGCGCCCGGCCTCGGCCACGGCCTCCTCGGCGGCGGCGAGATCGCCGCCCGGCGCGGCGGGCGGCGGCAGGGTGGCCACGGTCTGCGCGCACACGGGGCACGCGTCGCCCACGTCGAGGGCGGGCCGCAGCGTGGCCGCGAGGTCGGCGCGCAGGGCCAGCCGGTGGCGTTCCTGGGCGTGGTCGAGCCGGTGCCGCGCCTCCGCGACGGCCGCGGCTGCCGCCTGCACCGCCTCCTCGGCCCGGGTGACCTGCGTGGCAGCCGTGCCGCGCTCGACCTCGATCCGGTCGAGCTCGCGCCGGTCGCGCACGGCCTGCTCGAGCGGGCCACGGGCGGGGGCGGCGGCGAGTGCGGTGCGCGCGGCGGCGTCGGCGCTCTCCGAGCGTTCCAGTGCGGCCGTGGCCGCGGCCAGCGCGGTGTCGGCGGCGGCCCGGCGCTCCTGGAGCGCGTCCAGCCCGGCAGGCACGGCCAGCGCGGCGAGCGCGTCGCGCTCGGCCACCAGCCTGCGCACCGCCTCCTGTCGCTCGGCGAGCAGCGCGGAGGCGGCGTCGCGCGCGGTGCGGGCCTCCTCCATCCCCGCACGTGCGTCGGCGGCGTCGCCCGCGGCCGTGGTGTACGCCGCGGCGGCCTTCTCGTGGCGCTCCCGCGCCCCGGGCAGCTCCGCGGTGATCGTGGCGAGTTCGGCGTGGTCGCGGCGCGCCTGTTCGAGGGGTCCGCGGGCGGGCGCGGCGGCGAGCCGCTCCCGGGCGGCGGTGTCGGCGGCCTCGGCCGCGGCGGCCCGCTCGGCGGCGACCGCCCGCTGCTCGACGGCGGTGCGACGGCGGGCGTCGAGGTCCTCGAGGCCGTCCGGCACCGCGAGGGCGGCGAGCCGGGCCTGCTCCGCGCGCAGTTGCCCGGCCCCCGCCTCGGCCGACTCGAGCGCCGCCGACGCCGCGGCGAGCTCCGGCACGGCCGCGCCGACGCGGTCGGCCAGCTCCGCGAGCTCGGCCACCCGGGCTGCTGCCTCCTCCTCGGCCTCCTCGGTGGAGTCGGCGTAGGCGGACAGCTGCTCGGCCAGCACCTCGGCGCGCTGGCGCTGGGCCGCCGCCTCGCTGTTGGCCTCGCGGGCGATCACGTCGTAGACGCCGAGCCCGAGGATGCGCACCAGCTTCTCCTGGCGCTTGCGGGGCTCGGTGTGCAGGAACTCGGCGAACTCGCCCTGCGGCAGCACCACGCACGTGCAGAAGTCGCCGAAGGGCAGCCCGAGCAGCTCCTCCACGGCCTTGGTGACGGGGCCGGCGCCGTCGGCGAGCGGCTCGCTCTCCTCGTCGACACCCCCCGTGCCCGACGGGTCGCGCAGCCGCTCCAGCCGCGCGCCGCGCACGGACACGCTCCCGCTCGCCGCCCGCCGCAGCTCCCGCGCCACGACGTAGCGGGCGCCGCCGACGTCGAACACGAGGCGGACGGTGCCGCGGTTGACGGTGGGCGCGAGCGCGAGCGCCACGGTGCGGCTGTTGTCCCAGCGCGGCACCGACCCGTAGAGCGCGAACGTGAGGGCGTCGATCACGGTGGACTTGCCCGCGCCGGTGGGTCCGACGAAGGCGAAGTAGTCGGCGCCGGTGAAGTCGACGGTGGTGGGTTCGCGGAACGAGCCGAACCCGGCCATCTCCAGCAGGACCGGACGCATCAGCTCGCTCCCGTGACGCGGTCGTGCAGGCGGGCGAACAGCTGCTCGACCCGTGGGTCGGCCACCCCCCGGGTGCCGAGGTACTCGCGGAACAGCTCCGACGGGGAGCGCTCCGGGCCGGTGGCGGGCCGGGCGGTGGCCACGGGAGCGGCGAACTCCGGGTCGATCCGCACCTCGAGGGCGCCCGGGAGCAGCGCCACCACCTCCTCGCGCAGCCCGGCGCGCGCGGGCTCGCGCACCCAGACGCGCAGGTAGTCGTCCCCCGCCTGCTCGGCGAGCGCGGCCAGCTCGGCGACCGTGCCGCGGACGGTGCGCAGCCTGCGCCCGGACGTGATCGGGATGTCGGTGACCTTCGCGGGCGTGCCGGGCGAGGCCTCGACGAGGCAGACGACCGGGGTGTTGTCCTGCTCGCCGAAGTCGATGGCGAGCGGCGCCCCGCAGTAGTGCACCGGGCAGGGCGCGTCGATGCGCTGGCGGCGGTGCAGGTGCCCGAGGGCCACGTAGTGGGACTCGACGGGGAAGATCGTGGCGGGCACCGCGTACTCGAAGATCGACTGCGCGGCGCGCTCGCCACCGCCGAACACGCCGTTGAGCACGGTGAGGTGGGCCATCACGAGGTTGACCGCGTCGTCGCGGAACCCGGCGGTGAGGGCGCCGAGGATGTCGCGCAGGTGCTGGTCGTACTCGTTGGTGTTCTCGGCGGGCGTGTTGGCCACCAGCTCGGCGGCGCGCACCGCGTAGCGCTGCGAGAGGAACGGCAGCACGGCCACCGTGGCCCGCTCCCCCGTGGACCGCGCGGTGAACTCCACGACGCCGCCGCGCGCCGCCGTGCGCACGGTGCCGACCAGCGTGATACCCGCGGCGCCCGCGAGCGGCCGGTAGGCGTCGATGGCGGCGGGGTGGTCGTGGTTGCCCGCGATCGCGATGACCGCGGCGCCGTCGCGGGCGAGCCCCATCAGGGTGCGGACCACGAGCTGCTGGGCCTGCGCGGAGGGCGCCGCGGTGTCGTAGAGATCGCCGGCCACGAGCACCGCGTCGACCTCGTGCTCCCGCGCGATGCCCACGATCTCGCGGAGCACCTGCTCCTGCTCCTCGAGCCGGGAGCGGCCCTTGAGCGTCTTGCCGACGTGCCAGTCGGACGTGTGCAGCAGTCGCATCGAGCGGATCGTAAGGGTGGCACCCGACGGGTCCGGGGACGCGCGCCGGTGCGTCGGCCGAACAGACGTTCGCGTGCGCCGAGAGGCTCGGCTACTCCGGCGTGTTGGGCCCGCCGACGCGGTACGGCGTGCTGACGCCCTCGTACATCAGGTGCGCCAGCAGCCCCTCCACGGCGTGCGGCAGGTTGTGGCAGTGGTCGGTCCAGACCCCGGGGTTGTCGGCCACGAACGCGATCTCGTAGGTCTCGCCGTCGCCGACCTGCAGGGTGTCGACCCACCACGGGCTGCCGGTGGCGGGCACGCCGTCGCGCGAGAGCACCACGGCGTGGTGGCCGTGCAGGTGCATGGGGTGGCCGTCGCCGCTGCGGTTCTCCAGCCGCATCCGCACGACGTCGCCCTCGGCGACCGTGAACATCGGGACGTCCGGGTAGGTGTGGCCGTTGATCGTCCACCACATCCCCGGCACGCCGTCGAGGAAGCCGGGGCTGCGCCCGATCACGTACCGGAACGACCGGGAGGCGGCGGCCGGATCGACGCCCAGCGGGGCCGGGGTGCCGTAGGTGAGCAGGTCCAGCTCGGCGACCGGGCGCGGCGCCGGGGCCGGGACCCGCTCGCCCACCAGCACGGCCGCCCCGCCCAGCTCGACGCGCGCGGGTGCCACGACCTCCAGGTCGGCACGGGCGCCACCGGTGATCTCGACGGCGACGTCGCGGAGCTCGCCGGGCTCGTGCACGTCGGTACCGTCCACGGCCACCACCCGCACCGGCGAGCCGGGCACCCACGCCGACATCGGCGCGTTGTCGGTGTTGATCACGCGGACGCGTACCCGCTCGCCGTCCACCGCGTCCACGTGGGTCTCGCCGCCGCGCCCGTTCACGGTGCGGGTGCCGTCGTAGAGGTGCACGAGGGCGAGCTCGTCCCGCGTGCCCACCCCGCCCGGTGGCGTCACGACGAGAGCGCCGAGCAGACCCCGCCGCACCTGCTCGTGGGAGACCTGGTGGGAGTGGTACCAGAACGTGCCCGCCCGGTTCACCCGGAACCGGTAGGTGTGGGAGCCCCCGACCGGCACCGCGTCCTGGGTCACCCCGGCGACGCCGTCCTCGGCGTTCGGGACGTCGACGCCGTGCCAGTGCAGCGTGGTGCCGTCCGCCACCGACTCGTTGACCAGGCGCACCTGCACGAGCTGCCCGAGCTCGGCGCGGATCACCGGTCCCGGCGACGTGCCGTTGAGCGTGTAGCCCGCGGGGCCCTCGCGCACCACCAGCTCCACGTCGACGTCGGCGGGCTCCCCGACCGGCCCGGTGAGCGTCTCCACGCTGCGCCCGCCCGCGTGGACGCCGTGCCCGGCGTGCCCGGTGGAACCGCGCCCGTCGTCGGGGATCCCCATGTCCGTCACCGCGTAGGTGGCGGGCAGCAGGCTCGCCTGCCAGAGCCAGGCGAGCGGCACGAGCACGACGCCGGTGGCGAGGAGGGCGGCGAGCAGACGCCGCGCGGGCACCTACGCGACGCCCGCGGTGCCGGGCGCCACGACGTCGTCCGCTGCGCGCAGAGCGGTCTCGGACCGGCGGGCGGCGACCACCGCGAGCGAGAACAGCACGAGCGCCACGGCACCGTGCAGCAGCCCGAGCACGGGAGCGCCGTGACCGAAGATCCCCAGCAGCACCTGGACGACGACGGTCAGCAGTACCAGCCCGGCCCAGAGGACGCCGCCGGGGATCCCGGCGAAGAACGAGCTGAGCAGCAGGAGCAGCGCGATCAGCGGGAGGATCATCTGGCCGTTGATGCCGTGGACCATGAAGCCGGCCACGCCGGTGAACTCCGTCGACTCGCTCTCCATCGCGGCGGCGTCGAGCACCCCGCCCTGGCTGATCCAGGCGCCGAGCCCGGCGACGGCGAACGCGATCGCGGCGGCCTGGACGACGACCTCGAGCGCGACGAGGTAGGCGAGCACGCGGTAGACCGACTTCATGGCGATTCCTCCCGCCGCGGGGTGTCGGCGGGCAACTCGCCTGCGGCCGGTTCGCCGTTACCGCAGCTCTTCTGCCGTCGTGAGTGGATACGAGTGCTGGAGCACTCGTATCCACTCACGGCTCTACTCGGCCAGCCGGGCGAGCATGAGCATGGCGACGTCGTCGGCCGCCCGGTCGGGCCCGAGGAGCTGGAACATCACCTCGCCGCACACGAGCTCGGCCGACCCCGCCCGCACGGCGTCGCACAGCCTGTCGAACCCCTCGTCGAGCGACACACCCCGGCGCTCGACGAGGCCGTCGGTGTAGAGCAGCAGGCCCTGCCCGGGCGCCAGCGCGAGTTTCGTGGTGCGCCGGCGGCGTGCGGGCCCGACGCCCACCGGCAGGTCGGGCGGGAGGTCGACCAGCTCGGCCGGCCGGTCGGGCGCCACCGTGACGGGCGGAGGGTGGCCGGCGCAGGACATCACGACCTCGTCGCGCCGCGGGGACACGACGGCGCACAGGACCGTGGCCATCACCCCGGGCTCGAAGTGCCGGACGTGCTCGTCGAGGCGGTCGAGCAGGTCGGAGGGGTCGTCGGTCTGCAGGGCGAACGCGCGCAGCGCCGTACGGAGCCTGCCCATCGACACGGCGGCGCCTATTCCGCGCCCCGCCACGTCGCCGACCACCACGAAGATGCTCCCGGACGGCACCTCGAAGACGTCGTACCAGTCTCCGCCGACCTCGCCGCCGCCCCCGGGCACGTAGCGGGCGGCGAACTCCATCCCGGGCACGGTGGGCAGGCCCGCGGGCAGGAGGCTGCGCTGCAGCACTGCCGCGGCGGTGCGCGAGACGTACGTCTGCCGACTCTGGGTGGCGATGGCCACCCGGTCGCCGGCGAGCACGAGCAGGTCGACCTCCTCCTGCGTGAACCGGCGGGTGCTGAGGCTGCCGACGTGCATCACGCCGATCACCTCGCCCGCCGACAGCAGCGGCACGCCGAGCATCGAGCGGATGCCCTTCTCACGCAGGATCGGGTTGAGGACGTTGGTGTGGTCGACGCTCTCCAGCGTCACGGGCGCCTTCTCCGCGGCGATCCGGCCCGCGAAGCCCTTGCCGAGCGGGATCCGGACGCCCTGGCGCACCTCCTCCTCGATGCCGCGGGCGGCCGTCGCGACGAGGTACTGCCCGGACGGGTCCAGCAGGAGCACGGCGGCCGTGTCGACGTCGAGCAGTCCGATCACGCGGTCGAGCAGTTCCAACAGCAGCTCTTCGACGCTGAGGTGGCTGAGGCTGGAATCGGTGATCGCCTCGATGCGACGCATCCGCTCTTGCGGAACCGCAGTGCCCTTCACCATCCGCGGAGCCTATCCCCCCGACGGCCGATGCAGCGCGAGTCCGCCACCCGGGGCACGGGGCTGGTCAAGGTGGCACAGCAGGAGTAGAAGCGACCCACCCCACGGAAGGAGAGCGGGATGCATGGCGTCGTGCACTTCGAGATCCCCGCGGACGACGTCCCCCGGGCGAAGGAGTTCTACGGCTCGGTCTTCGGCTGGCAGCTGCAGGACATGCCCGAGATGGACTACACGATCGTCCACACGGCCGACGTCGACGAGCAGACCCAGATGCCCACCGCGCCGGGCGCGATCAACGGCGGGCTCATGCGCCGCACCGCGGAGACCCCGGCCCCGGTCCTCACGATCGACGTCGAGTCGATCGACGAGGCGCTCGCCCAGGTGGAGGCCGCGGGCGGGCGGGTGGTGCGCCCGCGCACCGAGATCCCGGGCATGGGTGCGTTCGCCTACTTCACCGACCCGGAGGGCAACACGCTGGGGCTGTGGGAGAACGCCTGATCCAAGGGCTGGGTCGGCCGGTCAGAAGGGGGCGTCGTCGTCCTCGTCGGGCGGGGCGGCCGGGAGCCGGGCGAACGGGTCGCGCGGCGCGTGGCCGTTGGCCGCGCCTGTGCTGCCGTTCGTGCCGTTCGCGCTCCCGTTCGGAGTCGTCGGCGGTCCGGCCGACTCCGACAGCCGGGTGGCCCACGCCGGGAACGGGAACTCGACGGCGAGCGGCACCGGGATCTCCGGCTGCGAGACGAACATCGTGCCGGGCTTGGCGAGCGTGGCCCGCTGGCGCTGCGAGGGCGGGAGGAAGCCGTACTCCGGCCGTCCGGCCTCCGCGGGGTCGAGCCTCCCGACGACCTTGACCGACGAGTTGGAGACGATCCGCCGCTCGACCTCGCTGGCCGTCTGCTGGGCCCCGATGAGGATGATGCCCAGCGACCGGCCGCGTTCGGCGATGTCGAGCAGCACCTCCTTGATCGGGCTGGAGCCCTCGCGGGGGGCGTACTTGTTCAGCTCGTCGATCATGGTGAAGAGCAGCCCGCCCGGACCGGCGGCTTCCTTCTTGCGGGTCTCGGCGGCCAGCACCACGCCCACGACGAACCGCTGCGCGCGCTCGGGGAGGTTGTGCAGGTCGACGACCGTGACCTGGTGGGCGTCGGTGCTCACCCGGCGCCCCGGCGAGTCGGTGAGGTCGCCGCGCACGATCGAGCGCAGCGGCCGCAGGCTGGAGCGCAGCCGCCGCAGGAACGCGTTGATCGTGCCGGTGCCGGTGACCGGGCCGGCCCAGTCGCGCCGCTCGTCCTCGTCGGTGAGGCGATCGGAGACGAACTCGATCAGGTCGTCGTAGGTGCGCAGCACCTTGCCCGCGACGACCACCGCCCCGTCCCCGACCGGCGTGGCCTCCCGCTTGAGGCGCGCGGCCACCTGGTGGATCACCATCGTGTACTGGTTGCGCTCGTCCTCGGCGTCGGCGAAGACGTAGGGCAGCAGCTCCTCGGCGCAGAACTCGGCGAGGGTCCACCAGAATGCGCTCACGCCGCTGGTGCGGCCGCTCACGAACGGCCGGCCGGACAGGTCGTCGGGCGTGGGCGGGGCGAAGAACCCGGCGGACGTGAACGGTCCCGCGGGCAGCCCGACCGTGGCGTAGGCCGCCACCAGGTCCTCGTCCAGCTTGGTGTTGGTGTGGTCGAGGAACAGCAGGTCCTCGCCCTTGACGCTGAAAACCAGGGCCTTCGCGTTCACCGACCGGCGCCCGAGCACCCCGCTGCGGAAGATCGAGTAGAGCAGGAAGAGCGCGAAGCTGGTCTTCGTCGCCACGCCGGAGATGCCGCTGATCGAGACGTGCCCGCCGCGCGTGCCGTCGAGGAACTCCAGGTTCACGTAGATCGGGTCGCCGTCGCGGCCGAGCCCGACCGGCACCTTGAGGTCCATCTTGTCGAAGTACAGCGCCTGCGCCCGTTCCTCGCCGGTGGCGCGGGAGGCGAGGGAGCCGGGTGTGGGCGGCACGTAGCACTCCGGCTCGACCCGCGTGGTGGTCACCTCGGCGATCTCCTGCACCTGGGCGGGCAGCACGCCGTCGGCGATCAGGAACACGTCCGACCCGAACGTCGCACCCTCGTGGCGGGCCCGCACCTCGGTGACGACACCCGCCGTCACCACGTCGCCGATGCCGGGCACCGGGCGCCGGGTGACCACGACGTCGTCCAGCTGCAGGTACTGCTCGGGCGCGAGCGCCACGCTGAACTGCAGCGGCGTGGAGTCCTCCGTGCCGACCACGCGGCCGACGGCGGAGGCGGATGCGTCGGACAGGGCTCCTCCAAAGTTCGGACGGCCGGGCCGACGATAGCGACAGGTGCGCCGGCGGACGTGGCAGGTCGTCCGGCGCGCCGGGCGACCTGCGAAAACGACCATGGACCACGACCTACCCCAGCCCGATCTCCGCGGGTAATGTTCCGATCACCTTGAGTGAGGAGCGCTGGATGTCGTCCGAGGAGCTCGAACGGCTCGTCGTCCGGCTGCTGGAACGGATGTGCCGGGTGATGTGGGGGTTCGCCCCGCGGATGATCCCGCACATCGTCCGGCGGCTGGGGCCGGGCCGCTCCGTGCTGTGGTTCGGCGTCAACATGCCGCGCCTGCTGTGGACGATGCACGTGTTCGGCCCGGTGCGCACCCACCTGGCCGCGGTGGCCGTCTCCCTCCACAACGGCTGCACCTACTGCGCCTACGGCCACGCGTTCGCCCTGGAGCTGATCTACCTGCGCGACCGCGGGCACCTGTTCCCGGTGGACGCCCGCACGCTCGCGAGCTGGCAGGGCCTGCCGCCGCGGGAGCTGGCCCGGCGGCTGAGGCAGGTGCTGCAGGAGGCGGGGCTGCACGCCGAGGTGCTCTGGGTCGACCGCACGCTGGCGCTGGCCGCGGGCGCCGCCCGGCCCGTCGACGCCGACGAGGCGCGGATCGCCCACCTGGTGCGCATGCTCGGCCGGATGAACCGGATCGCCGTCGAGGCGGGCGTGGAGCCGGACGAGGCGCAGAACCCGGTCAACAAGGACACCGGCCTCAAGCGGCGCTACGCGGAGCTGCGCGCCGCGAGCTGACCTCCAGAATCGGCGGATGGCCGACGACACCTGCGATCCGACCGTCCTCTACCGCGTGCGCGACGGCGCCTACGCCGCCGACCTGCTCATCGCGGCCGTCGCGGAGTTCGACCTGTTCACGTGGCTGGCGGCCCACGGCCCGGTGCCCGCCGCCGAGCTGTGCGCCGCGCTCGGCATGGCGGAGCGTCCGGCCGACGTCCTGCTGACCTACTGCGCGGCCCTCGGGCTCGTCGACCGCGACCTCGACGCCGGCGACCGGGTGGCGCTCGCCCCGCTGGGCCGCCACCTCGTCGCAGGCACGCCCCACGACCTGCGCGCCTACTACGGCTCCCTGGCCGAACGGCCCGCGGTGCGCGAGCTGGCCGGCGTGCTGCGCACCGGCACCCCGGCGGCGTGGGCGAGCGCCCGCCCGGGCGGCGAGCACGACCCGGACTGGTCCGGGCGGCTCGCCGACCCGTCCTTCGCCGGCCGGATCACGGCCGCCATGGACGCCCGCGGCGCGTTCCTCGCTCCGGCGCTCGCCAGGGCGATCGCCGACGTGCCGATCACCGCGCTGCTCGACGTCGCAGGCAGCTCGGGGATCTACGCGGGCGCCGTGCTGGCCGGGCGGCCGCAGGCGCGGGCTGCGGTGTTCGAACGGGCGCCGGTGGACATGGCGGCGCGGACGCTCGTGCGGGATCGTGGCCTCGCCGACCACGTCGAGGTGATCACCGGCGACATGTTCTCCGACCCGTTCCCCACCGGGTTCGACGCGCACCTGTACTCCCACGTCCTGCACGACTGGGACGCCCCGCGCGTGCAGCAACTCCTCGACTCGTCGTTCGCGGCGCTACCTCCCGGCGGCCTCCTGCTCGACCACGACACCCACGTCGACGCCGGCAAGCGCGGACCCCTGCCCGTGGCGGAGTACTCGGTGCTGCTGATGCACTCGACCCCCGGGAAGTGCTGGTCGGTGCGCGAGCTGGCCGAGATGGCCGGGCGCGCCGGGTTCGTCGACGTCGAGCACCGGCCGACGGCCGGCGACCGGGGCGTGCTGCTCGCCCGCAAGCCGGCCCGATGACCTGACGCGGACCGCTGGACGATCAGCGCCGGGCCGGCGTCAACTGCGGGCCAGCCGCTCCACGATCCGCTGGTAGAGGCCGTCCGCCGCCCAGAGCCGGTGCCGCTTCCACACGGTCTGCCACGGGCCGAACTCGGCGGGCAGGTCGCGCCACGAACACCCGGTGCGGTACCGCCAGAGGATGGCCTCGAGGGTCTGCCGGTGGTCGCGCCACGGGCGGCCCCGGCGCCCCTCGCTCGACGGGAGCTCCGGCTCGATGAGCTGCCAGAGCTCGTCGCTGATCGCCTCCGCGGGGTGACCCCGCGTATTTGAGAGACAGCTCGCTGTGGTGTGGAGCGTCGGCCCGGGCCCGGCGGGGGCGCACCCCCCGAACTCGACGAGCGCGTCGAACGTCACGGTGGCGGGCGGGAGCGCGGAGCCCGGGTGCGGCCGCAGGCCGTCGAGGACGAGCGCGAGGTGGCGCCGCCAGCCGTCGGGGGCGATCTGCGCGGCGGCAGGCACCACCTGCTGGAACGAGAACATCAGGAGCACGACGTCGGCCATCTCGACGTCGGCGCGCACCACGCCCTGGCGCTGGGCGCGCTCGAGGAGGGTGCCGACCAGCCGCAGGCCCTGTTCGCCGATCTCGTCGAGCGCGGGAGAGCGCGGCTTCCCGCGGGCCACGAGGTCGGCGAACGCCTGGTCAGCGGCGAATGTGGAGCAGATCTCGGTGAAGAAGCGCACCAACGCCTCCCACGCGTCCGGGATCTGCAGCACCTCGTCCCCGAGCTGCTGCAGCTCGGTGCCGTAGTCGGCGAAGACCGCCTCCCAGAGCGCCTCCCGGGTGGGGAAGTGGCGGTAGAGGGTGGCGTTGCCCACACCGGCGCGGCGGGCGATCTCCCCCAGCGAGGCGTCCAGCCCCTGCTCGCGCATGACGAGCTTGGCCGCGTCGAGCAGCCGCTGCCGGTTGCGCCGCGCATCGCTGCGCAGCGACGGCCTCACGTCGGGAGCCACGCCCATGGCCGGTTATTGTATCGACAAAACGTGGACGGCCCCCCGCTTCCGGCGGTACGCTGTCCGCAGTTTATCCGGGGAAGGATCCCCGCTTCCGTCGGCGCAGCGTCGCGCGGCACCACCTCCATTGGTCTCGAGGGGCACGTTCATGACCAAGTCGCTGGACGGCGAGCTCGCGCGCCCGGACACCGCCGTGGACGATCGGGGCCCGGGCGACGCCCGGCCGGCCCCGCCGCGCAGCGCTCCGCCGCCCCCGCCGGCACCCGAGTCACCTGCGGCTCCCCCGGCCACCGGGTGGGGCGTGCCGCTCGCCGTGCTGATCACGGGCATGTTCATGTCCGTCCTCGACCTGAGCATCGTCAACGTCGCGATCCCGTCGATCCGCCGCGACCTGGGCGCCAGCATCGAGAGCGTCCAGTGGATCAGCACGGCCTACAGCCTCACCGAGGGTGTCATGGTGCCGGCCAGCGCGTGGCTGGGCGCGCGGTTCGGGCTCAAGCGCCTCTACGTGGCGCTGATCGTGCTGTTCACGATCGCGTCCCTGCTCTGCGCGCTGTCCACCGGCCTCACCGCGCTGATCGGGTTCCGGATCCTGCAGGCGATCCCCGGTGGGGTCCTCCCCGTCACCTGCATGACGATCCTGTTCCGGATCGTGCCCAAGGAGAAGCTGGGCGCCGCCATGGGCATGTACGGGCTCGGCATCGTCGTCGCGCCCGGCATCGGCCCCACCCTCGGCGGCTACCTCGTGGAGCACACGAGCTGGCAGGTGATCTTCCTGATCAACGTGCCGGTCGGCATCCTCGGCGCGATCGCCGCCGCCATCTGGCTCACCAAATTCCCGGCCGAGCCGGGCCGGCCCTTCGACTTCATCGGCTTCGGCTTCATCGCCGCCAGCCTGTTCTCCCTGCTCCTCGCACTGGAGGAGGGCGACAACTGGGGCTGGGGCGACTACCGCACCGTGATGCTGTTCCTCGGCGCGGCCGTGTTCATGGCGCTGTTCATCGTGGTCGAGCTGCACGTCGAGCACCCGGTCCTCGACATCCGCGTCTTCAGGCACTGGCCGTTCGTCAACTCGCTCCTGCTGATCAGCACGATGTCGATCGGTCTGTTCGCGGTGCTGTTCTACGTCCCGTCGTTCCTGCAGGACGCCCAGGGCTGGACACCCCTGAACACCGGCATCACCCTGCTGCCGCAGGCCCTCGCGATGGCGCTGCTCATGCCGTTCGCCGGCGTGCTCTACGACAAGGTCGGCGCCCGCTGGCCCGCGGCGATCGGGTTGGCGCTGGTCGGCTCGGGCATCCTGTTGCTGTCCCGGATCAACGTCGACATCACGCGCGGGGAGCTGATCCTCGGCATGGTCGTCATGGCCACCGGGATGGCCCTGGGCATGATGCCGATCATGACGGGCGGGCTGTCGGTCCTCCCGCCCGCGATCACCGACAGCGGCAGCGCGGTCAACACGCTCATGCAGCGCGTGAGCTCGGCGCTGGGGCTGGCCATGATGACCGCGCTGGTCCAGGAGAACAGCGCGCAGTTCATGGCCGACCGGTCCAGCCTGATGGAGCCCGGCGCCAACACCGAGCTCACGCAGATGCAGCAGCAGGGCACCGAGGGCATGCTCCCGCTCTTCCAGGAGGTGTCCGGCCAGGTGCAGGCCGCCGCCTACAGCAGCGGGTTCTTCATCGCGGGCTCGCTCACGCTGATCGGCGTGGTCCTCGCCCTGTTCCTGCGCTCCGGCAAGCCCGCCGCGGGCGCGGAGAAGCCGATGGCCCACTGAACCACGGGTCGGGACCTCAGCAGACCGAGTCGGACGGCTTCGGGTTGGCCAGGCCGAACAGCGCCCGGGCCCGCAGGCCCACCCAGGTGCCCGCGAGGGCCGCGAGGCCCCAGATCCAGCCGGACAGGCTGCCCGACGCGATGCCGGCCAGGTAGGCGCCGATGTTGCAGCCGCTCGCCAGCCGTGCGCCGATCCCCAGGATGATCCCGCCGAGCACCGCGGCCAGCGCCGTGCGCCACGGGATGGAGCGGTGCATCACCCAGGCCCCGCCCGCGGTGGCGGCGAGGGCCGCCCCGATCATGATCCCGATGTTCGTGAGCGACGTCTTGTCGGCGAGCACGGGGCCGGCGAGGGCCTTGGCCTGCGACGGCTGCTGCCAGTAGGCCCACGTCTCCGGGTGCAGGCCCACCGCCTGCAGCGCCTTGGCGCCCCACAGCGCGAACGCGCTCGTGACGCCCCATGCGCCACCCGACACGACGAGAACGCCGGCGCCGAGCACGGCCAGCGCCACCGCGCCGACCCACAGCGGCCACGACCCGCGCAGCACCCGGGCCGCACCACGCGCCGTGGGTGGCACGCCGGTGGGCGGCGGGTTGCGGCGGGCCTGCACCACCCGGCTGATCGCGACGACGGCCAGCAGCGCGAGGATCGTCACCGCCCACGAGCCGAACCAGCCGATGTGCTCGGACAGGACGATCGGCGGCAGCGCCGGGAGGTCGGACACCAGCGGGAACGCCCACGTGTAGAGCACCGAGCCCGCGATGAACCCGAAGAGCGTGAGCACGATCGTGCTCTGGCCCGAGCCCACCGCGAACAGGGTGCCGGAGGCGCAGGCCCCACCCAGCTGCATCCCGAGCCCGAACAGGAACGCGCCGAGCAGCAGCCCCACGCCGAGCGGCCCGGCCGACGGTGCCGGTTGCGAGCCGAACAGGCCCGTGCCCGTGCCGATCACCAGCGCGAACAAGGTGGCCGTCGTGCCGAGCAGCAGGGCGTGTGCGCGCAGGCCCGCGCCGTTGCCGACGGCCACGAGCTGCCGCCACGCGGAGGTGAAGCCGAAGCGGGAGTGGAACAGGGCCACGCCGAGCCCGACGCCCAGCGCGAGCAGCACGGCCTGGCGGGCGCCGTGGGCGAGCCCGACGTAGGTGACGAGGGCGGCGCCGAGCACGCCGATCGAGGCGAGCGCGCGCCACTGCGGTGGAGCGGCCGGGTCGGGCACGGGCGGCGCGGCGCACGTGGGGGCGGGTGCGAAGAGGGAACGGGCGGGTGCGGTGGTCGTCACGACGGAACCTCGGGGACGCAGGTGGGCGGGCGGCGGTCGTCAGGGACGACAGGCGGCCGCGCGCTGCGTGCAGTGGTCGACGTGGCGCCGACGGGTGAGGGTCACTTCGCCAGGCTAACTTCTCATCCGCCGGTGGGCCTACCCTGAGACGGTGAGCCCGCTCTCCGTCGAGCGCTCCTTCGCCGCGTACGGCGCCTCCCACTGGCTCGTGCTCGGCGTGCTGGCCGCGGGCGTGCTGGCGCTCGCCCGGTTCGGCGGCCACTACCGGGGCACGAGCACCGTCCGGACGGCGGGCCGGGTGTTCGCCGCCGTCCTGGTGGCCTTCCACCTGCCGATCCTGGTCTACGACCTCACGCCGGCCCGGTTCGACGTCGAGCACTCGCTCCCGTTCCAGATCTCGGACCTCTCGTGGATGGCGGCCGCCTGGGCGTTGTGGACCCAGCAGCGGTGGGCCTACGCCCTCACCTACTACTGGGGCCTCACGCTGGTGCCCCAGGCGCTGCTCACGCCCGCCCTCGACGGCCCGGAGGCGCCGAGCATCGACTTCATCAGCTTCTGGGGCCAGCACCTCCTGGTGCTGTGGGCGGCGGTCTTCCTCACCTGGTGGGTCGGCCTGCGCCCGACGTGGCGGGACTTCGCGTTCGCCGCCGTGGTGACGGTGACCTGGGGGCTCGCGATGCTGGCGTTCAACGCCGTGGCCGGCACGAACTACCTGTTCGTCAGCAGGCGGCCGGACAACCCGTCGCTCTTGGACCTGATGGGGGAATGGCCCTGGTACCTCGGCGTCGAGCTCGTCGTCGGGCTGGCCGCCTGGGCCCTGCTGACGTGGCCGTGGACCCGGTCGCGGACGGTTGTCGCCTGATCCCGCGCCGCCCTCACCCGACCACCGGGGTCTCGGCGGGCGCGTGGCGCTGCTCGGGGATGGCGAGGTCGCAGCCCGGGCAGTGCCACCGCGCGTCCGCGGCGTCCCCGCGCCGGACCTCCATCGGCTCGCCGCACCGGTCGCACGGCCGCGGCTCCCCGGTCCACTCGGCCTGCAGCTCCGCGAGCAGCCGGTGGGCGAACGCCGCGCCCGGCACGGCCACCACCCGCTCCCCCGCGCCGAGCAGCGCGACCTGCTCGTCGACCACCACGAGCCCGCCGTGGCCGTGATCGGACCTGATGACCGTGCCCGCCCGCACCTCCTCGCCGGGGGCGGCGAACACCCGCACCCGCACCCCGCGGCGGGCGGCGGCCTCGAGGGCCGCATCGGCGTCGCCGGGCCAGGGCGTCCACACCCACACCGAGCGCCGCGCGTCGGCGGCGTGCCCCTCGAACGCCTCTTCTCCGTGGACGCCGGCCCGCAGCAGCTCGGCCACCTCGCCGAACGTCGCGTCGTCCGCGGGCGGTTCGGCCGCCCCGAGCAGGGCGGCGGCGCTCCACGTCCGGATGTCACCGCGCTCCACCGCCTCGCGCAGCGGCCCGTCCGCCACGCCGTCGGCGATGAGGTAGAGCCGATCGCGGGCCGGGGCGATCCCGGCCCCGAGCGCCTGCGGCCCACCGTCGCCCGCGACGAGATCGGCCACCACCGTCGCGAACTCGCGGCCCTGCAGCGCACGCACCGGGCCCACCGCGGTGGCGGCGACGAGGCCGCGGTCGCGGAACGCGGCGAGCGTGACGTCGGCCTGCACGACGTCCGGGGCGACGACGCCGACCGTCCCGTCGCGCCGGTGCCGTTCGGCCAGCGCGCAGGCCAGCACGGCACCTGCGGCGGACCATTTGCCTGCGACGGACCCCGGACGGGCCGCGGCGAGGCCGGGCACCGTGGAGACGTCGACCAGCACGATCTCGGTGCCCGCCTCAGCGGCCTCGCGCAGCTGCTCGTAGCCCGTGCCGAGCCCGGAGCGGCCGGTGAGTGCGAGGCACCCCTCGCGCGCGTCGACGTCGGCCGGATCGGCGATCCCCAGGTGCGAGAAGCAGGTGGCCCGCACCCAGCGCTGCACCTCCCGGGCCGGGTCGTCCGGCACCGCGGGCCCGAGCTGCCGGAAATCGCCGAACACCACGGCCGTGGTGCCGGCCCGCCGGAGCGCGAGCAGCACCTCGGCCAGCGGCACCGCGCCCGCGTCGTCGACGAGCACGACGTCGAACGTGGCGGCGGTGAGCGCGGGGTGCACGCGCGAGCGCAGGAGCGTGGTGGCCACCACGCGGGCGTCGCGGACCAGCCGCTCCTCCGCCTCCGCGCGCAACGTCCGGGCCCGGTCGGTCAGCTCGCGGTGCCGCTCCTCCAGCGCCGCCGCGTCCTTGCGGCGGTGGAGCAGCCCGTACAGGCGGGCGTGGCGCTCGGGGAGCCCGCGCAGCACGCTGTCGGTGACGAGCCGCCGGTCCTCGTCGGTGGCCGCTCCGCGCGTCTCGGCCGCGTCGACCTCCCCGCGCAGCCGGATCATCACCTCGCGCGCGCTGCGGTACCGCTCGTCGGCTGCGGCCACCGCCTCCTCGGCCTCGGCGGCGCGCCGGTCGGCGTCGGCGATCTCCGACCGGGTGTGCTCACCGATCACGGCCCGGGCGTGCAACTGCACGTCCAGCCAGCGCCGCCGGCCGGCCGCCGCCGCGGCCGCGAACCGGCGCAGCTCCGCACCGGCCTCGTCGAGCAGGCGGCGGTGCTGCCGCCGCGCACGCATGCCCTCCGGCTCCTGGCCGGCGAGCGCGTCGCGCTCCTCCTGCAGGGCGCGCTGCCGCGCCTCGAGCGCGGCGAGCCCCTCCACGGCGAGGCGCTGGTGCTCGAACGCGTCGCGCACGAGGCCGAGCACCCGCTGCGCCTCCAGCGCTTCCCCCAGCTCGGTGGCGGCGGCGACGAACGCCCGCCGCGCGGTCTCGGCAGCCGCCTCGGCCTCCCGCAGCCGCGGGCGCAGCTCGTCCAGGGTGTGCCCGGCCGTCACCCGGGCGGCGGCGATCCGGTACGCCGGCTCGTCGAAACCGTCCAGCTCGGCGCGCAGGTGCTCCACCTCGGGCGCGAGCGCCGCGATCTCCCGGAGCCGGGCCGCCACCGCGGCGCACTCCCCGTCCACCTCCTCCGACGCGGCCGCCACGGCGGGGTCGCGCCCCGCGCCGATGCGCACCACGACCCCCGGCTCCGGCGACATCCGCGCGACCGCGGCCTCCAGCACCTCGTCGACCGCCTCGTCGCGGGCCGCCACGAGCAGCACCCGCCTCCCCGCCCGCACCAGCGCCTCGACCGCGCAGGCCAGCACCTGGACCTTTCCGGTGCCCGGCGGTGCCCAGACCAGCCGCAACCCGGCGCTCAGGCAAGCCCGGAACGCCTCGAGCTGCTCCTCGGCGAGGCCGTCGGCCTGCGTCGCGGCCGTCGGGCTCCCGGCGAGCCGCTTCCGGGCGAGCGCCTTCGCCAGCGGCGCCGCGCCCGGGGCGCGCAGGCCCTCCAGGAGCGGCCCGACCACGGGCCCGACGCGCCCCCACAGGTGCCGGCACTCCGGCGGCCATCCCGCCTGCGGCCGGACGACGAGCACCCCGGCCTCGTCGCGCAGCTCCTCGACCGGGTGACCCGGCTCGTGGTCGGGCCCCCGCTCACCCGCGAGGCAGACGTCGAGGAACGCGACGCGCCGGTCGCGGGCGTCCACCACGAGCCGGCCGTCGTCGCGCGGCACCGCCGTGCCCAGGTCGACCCACGTCGACGCGCCGTCGGGGCCGTCCTCCGCGGCGGCCCAGCGCTCGACGCCGGCAACGGCCCCCGCCGACCACCGCGCAGCCATCCGACCCCCCGTTCGTGGTCACCCGGAGGATTGAACCAGCGAATGCCTCGTGACAGGGGGCAATCGAGGGGCGCGTCGGGCAGCCGGATACGCGTGGGACGAGCTGGGACCAGACCGTTAACGAGCAGACCTTCCCAATCCGAGCCTCCTGCACGATGATCCCGTGCGACCCGCCCGACGTGGGGAAGGACGACATCATGGGACGACGAGGACGTCGTGCTCAGCTCGCAGTGCTGCTGGTGATCGGAGCGTTGGCACTCGCCGCGTGCGGCATGCGCGGAGCGGGCGCAGGCGGTGGCGGCGACGCAGCGGGCGGCGAGAACTTCACCATCAAGTTCTCGCACGTCGTCGCGCCCGCCACGCCGAAGGGCCAGGCCGCGGAGAAGTTCAAGGAGCTCGTCGAGCAGCGCTCGGGCGGCCGCATCACCGTGGAGGTCTACCCGAACTCCGAACTCTACGGCGACAAGGACGAGCTGCAGGCGCTGCAGTCCAACAGCGTGCAGGTGCTCGCACCCGCCAGCGCCAAGTTCACGACGATCGCGCCGGCGCTGCAGGTGCTCGACCTGCCGTTCCTGTTCAACAGCGTCGAGGACATCCCGAAGGTCGCCTCCCCCGACTCCGCGGTGGGCAAGGCGATCTACGAGAACGAGGCCCTCGCGGCCAACAACATCAAGGTGATGGGCCTCTGGGACAACGGCCTCAAGCAGCTCTCGTCGAACACCGAGATGCGCACGCCGGAGTCGCTGGCCGGCCTCAGCTTCCGCATCCAGCCGTCCGACGTGCTGCGCACCCAGTTCGAGAAGTGGGGCGCCAGCGCCACCCCGATGGCGTTCTCCGAGGTCTACAACGCGCTCCAGCAGGGCGTGGTCAGCGGCCAGGAGAACCCGTACTCGAACATCGAGTCGCAGAACATGCACACGGTGCAGAGCCACATCACCGAGTCGAACCACGGCTACGTCGGGTACGTGCTCGTGATCAACAACGAGTTCTTCCAGAGCCTCCCGCCCGACCTGCAGACCGTGGTGCAGGAGTCCGCCGACGAGGCCAGCGCCTACAACCGCGAGGTGGCCGCCAAGCTCAACGCGGACGCGCGCACCACGATCGAGCAGGCGGGCACCACGACGATCACGGACCTGACCCCCGAGGAGCGCCAGGCGTTCAAGGACCGCGTGGTGCCCTCGGTCTGGGAGCAGTACGCCGACATCATCGGGCCGGAGCTCGTCAACGATCTGCTCGCCCAGCAGAACTCCCAGTAGGACCCGTTGGCCACCTTCGTTCAGCGCTTCGACCGGGTGCTGACGCGGATCGAGAACGTCCTCGCCGCGTCGGCGCTCGGCCTGGCAGCGATCATCGCGATCGGCGCCGTGCTGCTGCGCTACGTGTTCGGGATCTTCCTGTTCTGGTCCGAGGAAGCGATCATCTACTTGATCATCTATTCCACCTTCCTCGGTGCGGTCATCACGCTGCGGCACAACGAGCACGTCAACGTCGACGTCTTCGGGCCCTTCCTGAGGCCGCGCGGGAAGCGCGTGCTCGCCGTCATCGCCGCCGCGGTCACCGTGGTGTACCTCGTGTGCATCGGCTTCTTCGCGTGGCTGCTGCTGTTCGAACCGTTCTCCACGTCGACGATCACGCCGGCGCTCAAGCTGCCGCTGTGGGTCGTCGAGCTGGCGGTGCCGATCGGCCTGACCCTCATGCTGCTGCGCGCGCTGGAAATCCTCGTGCGCAACGCGCGGGGCGTGGAGGCCTTCGCCGAGGGCGACCGCTCGATCCTCGAGATCGAGGCGGAGGCGACGGGCCTCGACCTGCGTGACGTCGAGCAGACGAGCCGGCCCGACGACGACGAGGAGAAGGACCGGTGACCGAGGCCTCGATCGTTCTCGTCGTCACCCTGTTCGCGCTGCTGTTCTCCTCCGCACCGATCGCGGTGGCGCTGGGCCTGACGTCGTTCCTCTACTTCTTCTACTTCACCACGATCCCCCTCACCCAGGTGCCGGAACGGCTGTTCAACTCGCTGAACACGTTCCCGCTGATGGCGATCCCGTTCTTCGTGCTCGCGGCGAGCATCATGAGCCGCGGCGGGATCAGCAGACGGCTCATCGCCGCCTGCAACGCCGTGGTCGGTCAGTTCCGGGGCGGGCTGGCGATGACCGGCGTGCTCGCCTGCATGTTCTTCGCCGCGATCTCCGGGTCCAGCCCGGCCACCGTCGTCGCCGTCGGCACGCTGATCATCCCGGCGATGATCGCGAGCGGTTACCCCCGCCGCTTCTCCACCGGCCTGATCGCGACGTCGGGCTCGCTCGGCATTCTCATCCCCCCGTCGATCCCGCTGATCGTCTACGGCATCGCGACCGAGGAGTCGATCGGCGACCTGTTCCTCGCCGGCATCCTCCCGGGCCTCCTCGCCGGCTTCATGCTGCTCGCCCTCGTGTTCGTGACCTCCTACCGCCGCGGCTACGGCACCGGCGAGGACGCCATCACGATGACGGGGGCCGAGAAGGTGCGCGCCATGCGGGACGCGGTGCTGAGCCTCGCCCTGCCCGCCCTCGTGCTCGGCGGCATCTACGGCGGGGTGTTCACGCCCACGGAGGCGGCCGCGATGGCCGTGTTCTACGCGGTGATCGTGTCCGTGTTCGTCTACAAGGAGCTGACGTTCGCGGACCTGGGCGGCATCCTGCTGAGCTCCGCCCGCACCTCGGCGATGATCATGTTCATCATCGCCAACGGGATCCTGTTCTCGTTCGTGCTGACGTCGGAGCGGATCCCCGGCGAGATCACCGAGCTGCTCCTGAGCTACGAGCTGAACACCTTCACGTTCCTCCTGCTCGTCAACATCATCCTGCTCGTGGCCGGCTGCTTCATGGAGACCTCGAGCGCCATCCTGATCATCGCGCCGATCCTGCTGCCGATCGCGCTGGAGCTGGGCGTCAACCCGATCCACCTCGGGATCATCATGGTGATGAACCTGGAGATCGGCATGGTGACCCCGCCGCTGGGACTGAACCTGTTCGTGGCCAGCGGCATGTCGGGGATGTCGGTGCTGCAGGTGGCGCGGGCGGCGATCCCGACGGCCGTGGTGCTGCTGGCCGCGCTGTTCCTGGTGACCTACGTCCCCGCGATCTCCCTCGCGTTGATCGGCGGCGGGTAGCGCCGCGTGAGGGTGGCCGGCCTGCGCGGGCCGGCCACCCGCACGGCCGCGTCAGCCCGGCTCGGCGTCGTAGACGTTCAGCACCACCTCGCAGTCGCAGAAGCCGCCCCGCGCCTGCAGCTCACGGCGTAACCGCGACCAGCGGACGCCCGCGGTGGCCCGCGCCCACTCCTCCACGCCGCGCAGCGTGCCGTCGCAGGTGTTCCGTTCCTCGATCACGCGGGCCAGCTCCACCTGCTGCTCCGGCGTCAGGCTCAGCCGGGGCAGGGCGCGCCTCGGGTAGGCCGCCTCGTCGTCGTAGTCGTCCTCGTAGACGTCGTCGAACGGGTCGTCGAATGGCTTGTCCATGGCGTCGACGATGCCCGGGGACGCCGACGGCGACGGGTCACGCGGTGGGAGTTATCCACAAGTGGACCCGGCACGCCGACCGCCGCCCCCTCACACACCACTTCGCACGCTCACGCACCGACTGCAGTCGGTGTGCTGGCGCGACAACCGGTGTGCGAGGGCCGTCGCGGCCCGCCCGCCGGTTGTCCACACGTCATCTGCGGGCGGCCACCACCGCGTCGCGCCACGCGTCGAGCAACCGGGCCGCGGACCCGCCGACGGGCCCGACGGCCGCGGTCAGCGCGTCCGGCGCGAGCGGGCGGGCGCCGTCGACGGCGGGCACCGCGGCGGCCGGGTCGTCGATCACCGCGGAGCAGACGTCGCGCAGGTAGCCGGGGATGTCCAACGCCGGGTCGACGCACCCGACCAGCGACGTTCCGACGGCCGCGACCAGCGGGAAGACCGTGCCCGGGATCCCGATTGCGACCTCGGCCGCGGCGGAAGCCCGCACCGAGGGCACCGGGCTGATCTCGTACTCGGACCACAGCGCCCGGTCCTCCCGCGGGTGCAGGCCGACCACCACCCGTCGGCCCGCCTCGGCCAGCCGGCGCGCGGAGTCGAGGAGCAGCTGCGCGCCCGGAGCGGCGGCGCTGGTCGCGTCGGCACGCGTGACGCTGGTCAGGACCAGCACCGTGCCGGGCTCGGGCGAGCGGGCCGGCAGGTCGTCGGTCTGGGCCGAACCGACCACGGCGATGTCGCCGTCCAACCCGAGGTGCGCCCGGAACGACGTGGCCTCCGCCTGCGAGGACGCGGTGGCCGCCCCCACCCGCGCACGCACCTCCGCGGCCCGCGGCGCCTCCTGTGGCGCCAGGTACGCCAGCGACGAGGCGACGACCGGCAGGTCGGGCAGCTGCGCGAGGCAGTCGGCCGGCCAGTCACCCGCCCCGGTCACGACGAGCAGGTCCGCCTCGGGGAACTCCCCTGCCACCGCGACCGGCACCGGCTCGTCCGCGTCGATCTCGGTGCGGTCGGGCACGAGCTGGGTGAGCGTCCACCCCCGGCGCTGCGCCTCGGCCGGCAACGGCTCGGCGTGGTAGGTGCCCCACGGCTCGTTGGTGGCGATCAGCACCCGCAGCGCCCGCTCAGTCGGCGCCGTCGGCGGTGCGCCGCACGCGCTCACCGCTCCGGCGAGCAGCGCCGCCCCCAGCAACCGTCGCCGCGACAACCCGGCCACCGGATCTCCACGTTCTCCCACGACCCGGAACCGTAGAGATCGCGGAGGTCGGGGAGGTGAACGCGGGCTGACGCCTATGGCGCGTCCGCCAGGCCGAGCCGGACCGTCACCCGGTCACCGTCGTCGATGGGCTCCTCGTCCCGCACCGACTTCTTGACGGGCAGGACGTAGCTGCCGCTCGACTTCTCCGGGAACACCGACGTGGCCCACACCGTGTCGCCGATGCGCACGTGCACCCGCACCGACCCGAACCCCGGGCCGCCGCCGGCAGCGATCTCCCGGACCTCGTCGGCCACCTCCACCGGCAGCCGCAGGAAACGCCATGACGGCCCGTCGTTCTCCCAGGCGAAGACGTCCGCACCGAAGGTCCACTCCACGAGCGCCGACAGTAGCCCGCCCCTCCGTCAGAGCCGGCCCCACAGCTCCGCGTTCGCGCCCTCGACCTGGCGGTAGTGCTCCTCCATCGCCTGCAGGGAGTCGCGGATCCGGAGCAGCTCGGCCTCGAACGCCACCATCGCGGCGTACGAGCCGTCGGCGGCGTCCATCACCTGGCGGTTGTAGGCGCTCGCGGTCCCGGCGCTCACGGGGTCGCCCATCCAGGGTTCGGGGATGTAGGCCCGTTGGCGAAGCCGACGGAGATGTGCGGTGAGCTCCTGGAGGCCCTCGTCGAAAGCGGCGCGGACCGCGGGGATGGCGGAAGGTTCGATTCTCAGCGCGGCGGGTGAGAACTGGCCTGGCATACGCACTCCCTCGGTTCGATGGCGCGACATCGAACGGTAGAGCTGCGCCCCGGAATCGGCGGCGTGTCAGCGGCGATCGTGTGCGATCGCGAACGCTCCCGGCCGCCTCAGTCCCCGAGCAAGGTCGTCATCACCGCGTCGGCGACAGCTTCAGCGTCGCGGCACAGCTGCGGCTGCGGGATGGAGGGCTGCCGCCCGCCGGTCGCGAACTGCACGTCCAACAGCTGCCCCGGTGCGACGTCGACGACCACGGTGCAGTAATCCGTGAACCGTGTCGGGACCGCTACCAGGGCGGGGAAACCCTGCACATTCGTCGGACGCAGCTCTGCCGCTAGCTCGGCTGACGTGTACCGCTCGATTCCGGTGGTCGTCACGAGGCTGATGCCGGTCGTCACCGCCCGAGGCTCGAATCCCCGGATGTCACACGCCGGCACGTCCGCCCCGGGGTACAGCGCCACCGCCGCCTGGGAGAAGACCGGCCGCCCGTCCAACCCCAGCTCCGCCCGCTGGGCCTCGGTCAGCAGGGAGCACGGGTCCACGCCGTCGAGCCGCACCTCCCGCGGCCGCGGCGGCAGCGGTTCCGGCGCCGCCGGTCCGGCCACACCCTGGACGGTGCACGCCGACACCAGCATCACCGCCAGTGCCGCCCCCACCACCCGTCGCACGAAGAGCACCGTAGCCGCACCCTCATTCGTCGGTCACCTTTGACGCTGGGCCCGTCCACCCGCGACCTGCGTTCACAGGTGCACACGATTCGAGGCAGAACGGCCCTCCGTCGGGGCCTCCTTCCGCATGATGCCCACGGTGCGTGCGTAACCGGCGCGAAGCGCCCTCGCTCAAGGAGCCCTGAACGATGCGCCTGCCCGGCCCGCTCATCCTGCTCGCCGGTTTCGTCATTCTTGGCGCGATAGCCGCCGCCCCGCGTGCGACCGCCGACCCGATCCCTGGATTCTCGTTCGATCCCGCGAAGCTCGAGGTCCGCATGAGTTCATGCATGGAGTACCGAGTGGGACCGAGCGAGGTTCTCATGGGATGGCTAAACATCCGCACCGGTGATCAACGTCAGTGGCGGTGCAGCTCGCTGCGGCACATGCTCCTCGATGATGAGGGCCGACCCGCGCATGATCCGTACGAGAACATCCCGGACTTCATGCGCTGCGTCGACAAGGTTGTGAGCTACGGGTTCCCCCGGAAAGGAGATCCGGGAAACACTCGTCTCATCTACCAGTACAACGGGACGAGTCGCCGAGCTGAAGTCGTGGTCAACGACGCGACTGGGCACATAGTCACGATCTACACCTCCGTGAGCAACGACTGGACCGGATGTGCGAACGCCCTATAGTTCTGGTGTGCGACCGGCGGGTATACGACAGCGCGTGCGGGAACTCCAGGACCGGGAGTGGGACCTGGTGCACTCGTGGCTGGACCGCGCTCTGCGGGTGCACCTCACGAGCTTCGTGAACCTGTGCGCCCGCCAGTACCACCACGACCACCCGATGACCACCGTGCTGCGCCGCTACCGCGAGGTCGTGACATTCCTCGACGACCCCCGGCAGATCCGCACCGGAAGCGACTTCGAGACCCGCTCCCTCACGTGCATCGAGCAGCTCCGTCCCCTCATCGGGGAGCTCGCCGAGCGGGATGCCACCTTCGAGGAAGAGGAGCGTGCCCGCGACCCGCTGCTGTGGATCCCGCCGATGACGATCCTCGGCGAAGCAGGCCCCGGCTGGCCCTTCCACCTGGTGTGCTGGAACACGGCGAATGCGCTCGCAGAAGGGGTCGAGACGCCGTACCGCGCCGCCCGGCACATCGCGAACGAGGCGTTCCACGAACCCGACGACCCGTTCGGACTCATCGCGCCGATGACGGAACTCGCCGAGCGTTACGAGGACCATCCACACCTACGGGAGCAGACTGCCGACCAGGTACGGGCGACGCTCTTCGATTTCGTCGACCGCGCACCCTGGCCCCTGGCCGCGAGCTAGTCCTGCGAGTAGGGCCGCACCAATGCGAACTGCGCCCAGCAGCGTGGTCCGCGGCCGCTACTCCCATCGAGCCGCACCTACTGCAGCCGTGTGGGGAGCGGTTCCGGTGGCCACCGGCCCGGCCATGCCCTGGATGGTGCACGCCGACACCAGCATCACCGCCAGCGCCGCCCCCACCACCCGTCGCACGAGGAGAACCGTAGCCGCACGATCACCCACCGGTCACCGCTTTGGCAGAGGTCCTACGGTGGGCGCGTGCAACGCCCTGGTACCCCGAACGGTCAGCCCGACGACGCCGAGCTGCTGAGGCAGTTCCAAGCCGTGCTCGCCGGCATGGATCCGGGCGACGAGCAGGAGATCCTGCAGCAGCTGCTGAACGCCCCTGCGCCGTCGCAGCGGCGCGAACGCCGTGCGGACGTGGTGACCTACCGCGTGCGGGTCGATCTCCTGGAGACCCAGCCGCCGCTGTGGCGTCGCCTCGAAATCACGTCGGACATGTTCCTCGACGAGCTGCACGAGGTCCTGCAGGCGGCGTTCGGGTGGACCGACAGCCACCTGCACCGGTTCACCGATGGCGTCGAGCAGTTCCTCTGCCCGTTCGAGATGGAGGAGCGTGAGGTGGGGACGCCTGAGCACGAGGTCCGGCTCGACGAGGTGCTGGTCGAGCCCGGCGACACCCTCCTCTACATCTACGACTTCGGCGACGACTGGCAGCACGAGGTCCGGCTCGAAGCCGTGCTGCCCCGCGACGAGGGTGCGCCACGCGCGGTCTGCACCACCGGGCGCCGCCCGGGTCCGCCGGAGGACTGCGGCGGTGTCGGTGGCTACGAGCTGCTCGTCGCGGGCACCGACCCGGCTCATCCTGACCACACGGCTGCGCGTGCCGAGTTCGACCGCGTGTACGGCCTCGACGTGCTGGACGGAGGCCTCGCGCCCACACCGTTCGTCATCGACGAGATCAACGTGGCCCTGGCAGCACTCCCGGGGCCCCTGCCCGAGCCGCTCGCGAGTCTCGTGCGCGCCGTGCTCGATCCCGAGGAGCAAGCGCGCGTGCGTGCGCTCGTCGACGCGGCCTCGATCGACCAGCCGACGGCGATCGACGCGGAGACCGCGGCGTGGATGGTCCGCCCGTTCACGTGGCTGCTGGACCGGGTCGGCGAGGACGGCATCACGCTCACCGGCGCCGGCTTCCTGCCGCCGGTTCACGTGGAGGCCGCGATGACCGAACTCGGCATGGCGGACGAGTGGATCGGCAAGCACAACCGCGAGGCCCAGACCATCCCGGTGCTGGAGCTGCGCGAGACCGCGCAGAAGATGGGGCTGCTCCGCAAGAACCGCGGGAGGCTGCTGGTCACGGCGACGGGGCACAAGCTGCGCACCGACCCGGTCGCGCTCTGGCGGCACATCGCGGCGCGGGTACCGCCGAAGTCCTCCGACCCCGGTGAGATCCAGGCCGGTCTGACCCTGCTGCTCGCGGTGGCCGCCGGCAAGACCGGCGACCTCGACGCCATCGTCGCGTGGACCTTGCACGCGATCGGCTGGGTCTGCACCGACGGCGAACCGATCGACAGCGGGCTCGCCGGCCGCATCGCGCAGCCCACCGAAGCGGTGCTCCGGCGGCTGGGTGCCCTGACCGGCGAGTTCTACCGAGGCGACGTCCGGCCGTGGCCGGGTGGGATCGAGTTCGCCCGAGAGGCGCTGCGCACCACGGCATGACCGCAGCGCCGCGTTCAGCTGAACGCGGCCACGACGCCGGTCGGCGGCTGACGCGCCGACGGCGGCTCAGCTCGTGACGAGCGCGCGGCTGAGCGTGCCGAGGACGCGCAGCACCGCGTCCTCCTGCTCCCGCCGCACCCCGGCCGGCCACGGGAGCGTGACCAGCAGCTCGTCTTGCGTCTCGGCGAGCTCGCCGAGCCGGTCGGTGAGCCCTGTCTCGTCGCCAGCGACGACGAGTGCGTCGATCAGCGCGGGCGTCGGCTCGTTGTCCCCGCCCACGGGGAGCCCTGCCGCGGCGAACATCGCGGTGTACTGGGGGTTCGCGGTGAACGGCAGCAGGGCGGCGCGGCCCGCAGCGAGGTGCTCCATCCGATCGGTGGCCACCAGCGCGTTCAGGTGGGTGATGACCTTCGGCGTCGGACGGTCCACGGTCGCTGCGCCGCGGGCCATGGCAGCCCGAGCGACCGCGTCCAGGTGTTCGACCGGCACGTTCCAGGACATGGCGGCGTCGGCCACCGCACCCGCGGCCTCGAACATCCGCGGTCCGAGCGCAGCCAGGGAGATCTCGACCTGCGCCGGGTGCGGCAGTGTCGCGTCGACGGTGTGGAACTCCCCCGCCCGCCGGACCTCACCGTCGGCGACCGCCGTGCGGACGATGTCGACGTACTCGCGCACGCGTGCGGCGGGGCGGCTGACGGGTGTGCCGAAGCCGTTCGCCATCACCCCGAGGTTGCCGGTGCCGATCCCGAGGCGGAACCTGCCGGGCGCCAGCTCGTCGAGGGCGATCGCCTGGGTGGCCAGGTTGAGCGGGTGGCGGGTGAACGCGGGGACGATCGACGTCCCGACCCTGATCCGCGCGGTGCGGGCGAGCGCGGCCGCGGCGATCGTCGTCGTGTCCTGCCCGAGCGGTGGCATCACGAGCCACGCCGTGTCCACGCCGGCGCGTTCGGCCCGCTCGACGAGGTCGAGCGCAGCGGGAGCGTCGTTCAGGAAGAAGCCGATGCCGATCGTGGCGGGGCGGTTCTGCGAGGTCATGACGATCACCTTGGCGCCGCTCGAGCGGGGGTTCGAGTGGCCCGAGTGCCACAATGCGCGAAGATTGGGCCATGCCGACCGCGCGACCGCACCGCATCGCCGTCCTCGCGCTGCCCGCCGTGCTCCCGTTCGAGCTGAGCATCCCGGGACGGGTGTTCGGGGCGGCGACCACTCGCTCGGGAGAGCCGCTCTACGACGTGGTCACCTGCTCGATCGACGGCGCCCCGGTGCCCAGCGCCGAGGACTTCGCCGTGGTCGTCCGGCACGGCCTCGACGCGCTCCGCGAGGCCGACACCGTGATCGTCGCGCCCGTCGAGATCGCCGACGCGGACGAGCACGCGCTCACCGTCGCCGCGGCCGCACTTCGCGACACGGGCGGCCGGCCGCGGATCGCGTCGATCTGCACCGGCGCCGACGTCCTCGCCGCGGCCGGCCTGCTCGACGGCCGCCGCGCCACGACGCACTGGAAGCACACCGCCGACTTCCGCCGCGACCACCCGTCGGTCCAGCTCGACCCGGACGTCCTCTTCGTCGACGAGGGCACGATCCTCACCTCGGCGGGCGCGGCGTCGGGCATCGACCTCTGCCTGCACATCATCCGCCGCGACCATGGCGCCGAGGTCGCCAACCGGGCGGCGCGGGTGTGCGTCGTCCCGCCCCACCGCGACGGCGGTCAGGCGCAGTTCATCGAGCACCCGGTACCCGTGGAGACCACGGCGTCGACCGCCGCCACCCGGGCCTGGGCGCTGGAAAACATCGACCGCCCGCTGACCCTCGCCGACCTCGCCCGCCACGCCTCGATGAGCAGGCGTACGTTCACCCGCCACTTCCGCGACGAGGTGGGGATGAGCCCCAACCGCTGGCTCACCCAGCAGCGCATCGACCTGGCACGACGACTTCTCGAGACCACCGACCTCCTGATCGACCAGGTGGCGGCCCGGGTGGGCATCGGCAGCGCCTCATCGCTCCGGCTCCACCTGAGCTCCGCGCTCGGCGTCGCGCCCAGCACCTACCGCCGGACCTTCCGGTCCCGGGAGGAACGCGTCGGCTCCTGACGTCAACCCGCCGCACGGAAGGCGGCGTACCGCTCCTCCAGCAGATCGCGGTCCGGTCGCTCGGCACGAATCCGAGGGAGCGCCATCAGCGCCTGACCGTGCCTGCCCTTGAGACCGTGCTCGAGCATCGGCCCGTCGATCTCCTCCAGCAGGTCGGCCCGGATCTCGACGACGAGATCCGGGCGGATGCCGAGCACGAGGCAGTCGTACGCGGCGTGGTGGATCTTGCACAGGGCGAGCCCGTTGCGGACTGCCGCGATCCCCGCTTCCTCGCGGTCCGGGATGATGTGCGCGGCGTCGAGGAGTTGCTCGTGACGCAGCGCGCACACCGCGCAGCGCTTCTCGTAGGCCCGCAGCACGGTGGCGCGGAACACCGGCTGGTGCAGCCGGTGCCTGGTCTCGCGCAGGATGTAGCGCCGCACGTGCTCCTCGACCGTGTCGCCGGGAGAGACGATCCCCCGTGCGACGTCGGGATCGATGACGAACTGCTGGTGCTCGGGTTCCTCCCACAGCAGGTAGATCGGGTAGATCGGCTTGTACACCCCCTGCGCGATGCCGAAGAACCAGATCAGCGGGACGCCCTGGCGCATCGCCTCGCGCAGCGCGCGGTTCTCCGCGTGGTTCGGGTCGTCGCCGCGCCACTTGTAGCGGAGCAGGCCGTCGCTGCCCACCTCGTCGGCGTACGGCCGACTGTCGGCGTCCGCCGAATACACGGTGCGGATGGACAGCGCCGAGGTCAGCTGACGAGGCTTGCGGATGCCGCGTTGGGCGTCCATGAGGCGGAACGGGTTGCCGTCGATCGAGAAGTCGAGCAGCTCGTCCGAGGAGATCGGTGTCTGCCCGTCGTTCGTGCGCACGGTGAGCCAGCGCTGGGCCTCTTGCCGGAGAGCGGCATCGAAGTCGTCAGCGCCGGTCATCCGTCAAGCCCCAGCCGGTACCGCTCCGCCGCCAACACCCGCTGCGCCACCGGCACCGACTCGTCGTCGAGCACCTCGGGCCGGTGGTCGGCGGTGTCCACGGCCCTGCGGTCGGCTTCCTTGGCCTCGCTCTTGCGCGCGAACTCGTCGAACAGCAGCCGCTTCCCCTGCTGGATCTCCCGGATCCGCTCGTCGATGCAGTCCTTGGCCAGGAGCCGGTGCACCTGCACCGTGCGCACCTGTCCCATCCGGTGTGCACGGGCGATGGCCTGCTCCTCGGTGCTCGGCTTCCACTGCGGCTCGGTGATGATCACGACGGACGCCGCCTGCATGTTGATCCCCACCCCGCCGGCCTCGATCTGGCTGAGCAGCACGGCGTGCCCGGGTCGCCTCGTGAACTCGTCGACGATCTGCTGCCGGGCCGCCGGGGACACGGAGCCCGTGATCGTCCCGACCACGGCGTCGCCGAGCGTCTCGTGCACCAGCCCCAACGTGTCGAGGAAGTAGGAGAAGACGAGCACCTTCATGCCGTCCTGCTCGGCTTCCTCCACGAGGTCGCGCAGCCGTTCGAGCTTCGCCGAGCTCGGCGTGACGAACGGTGCCCGGCGCATCGCCATCAGGTTCCGCTCCGACACGGCCGCCTCGTAGCGCGCCTGATCGGTGTCGCTGAGCTGCACCCACGACTCGACCTCGATCTTGTCCGGCAGCTCGGTGAGCACGTCCTCCTGGTTGCGCCGCAGGTAGACGGGCGCGACAGCCCGGCGGAACGCCTTCGCGCCGGCGACCGCGTCCGTCGCGTTCACGCTGCGCGCGACCCTCGGCTGCAGGTACCCGACGAGCGTGCGGAACTCCTCCACCCGGTTCTCCATCGGGGTGCCGGTGAGGAAGAACGTCCGCTGCGACCGTCCCACCGCCGCCTGCACCGCCCGGGATCGCGCGGTGTCCGGGTTCTTGACGTAGTGCGCCTCGTCGACGACGAGCATCGCCACGTCGGCCTCGCGCACGTCGTCGGGCAGCCGCGCGAGCGTCCCGAACGTCGTGACGGCCACCCCACCCTCCCGCAGCCAGCGTCGCCCCGCCGCGTCACGGTCGGCGCCGTGGAGGCTGTGCGCGGCGAGGTCGGTGTGCTTCGCCGTCTCGTTCAGCCAGTTGATCTGCACGCTCGCCGGGCAGATGACGAGGAAGCGCCGCTGCCCCTTCGCGGCGAGGTGGGCGAACACGGCGAGCGCCTGGATCGTCTTCCCGAGCCCCATCTCGTCGCCGAGGATCGACCGCTCCTGGTGGATCGCGTACTGCGCACCGAAGACCTGGTAGCCGCGCAGCGTCGAGGTCAGCCGCGACGTGTCCAGCGGCACCGCGCTGATCTTCTGCCGCAGCTCCTCCGGAACGAAGCCGCGGGCTGCCTCCTCGTCCTCGACGCCTCCCCCGACGGTCGAGAGCACCGCGTTCGCGGACGCGGCGTCGGACAGGTAGTCGCGCCACAGCTGGTCCGGTGCGTAGTTGCGCGGGTCGACGGCCTGCTCGCGCGTCCGCACCGTCTCCTGCAGCGCGCGGACGCGCGGGTCGGCGAGGATCGCGTCGAGCTGGGCGAGCGCGTCGAGCGCCGCGTTCTTCTTCGCGCCCCAGGTGACGGCCATCCGCCACCGGCTCCCGGCGCGCTCCGCGTCGGCGAGCAGCGGCGCGACCTGCGTCCGGAACGCCTGCAGCGGAACGTGCAACGCGTTCGCGGCGGCGTCGGCCGCGCGAACCGCGGCGAGGGTGGCGAGCAGCTGGGTCTCGGTGGGGTCGCGACGATCCGGGTCGAAGCGGAACCGGATGTCCTGGTGGACGCTCGCCGCCACCGTGCGCGCGGCCCGCCGCACCTCCTGCACCGTGGCCTGCCCGACCCCGGGCACCTGCTGGAGCCGGTGGTCGGGGGCGTTCAGGATGTCGGCGACGGTCCGGTAGCCGGCCTGCTCGAGCGCTCCGTACCGGACGCCGCGCCCGGCCACCTGCTTGAGCGCGTCGAGCGGCAGCTCCCGCAACCGGCCCGCGACCCGGTCACCGTTGAGGATCTCGACCTGGTGCCGAGCGCTGTCGCGGAGCACCTGCGGCGCCGCCAGCAAGGCCGCGGCCCGCTCTCCGAAGTCACGGGCGGCAGCGATCGTCGCCCTGGCCGCCGAACCGACCTTGCCGCGCACGGCGTCCCGTTGCTCCATCGCTCCGTCCCGTTGATCCGCAAGAAGGTCGGGGATCACCAGGAGATCGTTAACGAATGATCGGGTGCAAGCGACGTGGCTGCTCGTGACCCAGTACACGCCGCAGTACCCGCCGCCCGGCCCCGGGTACTACCTGTGATCTTGCCGAGCGCAGCATCTTGACGAAGGCAGCAAGCGCGGCCGATCGTCCTCTACGGTCAGCTAAGGACGCGACGGCGATGACCAGGGAGCGGTGAGTGGACGCGAGCTCGAGTCGTTGGCACGAGATCACCCCTTCGTCGTTTGCGCACGAGCAAGCAGCACTGCGCTACGTCCGCGACCTCCTCCCCGACCGCACCCCCTATCAGGCCTGGTCGAACTTCTACTTCATCTCGGACCAGGGGCACGTCCGCGAGGTCGACCTTCTGGTCGCGGCGCCGACTGGGCTCTTCCTCATCGAGATCAAGAACTTCAGGGGGCGGCTGAGCAACGACGGTGCGCTGTGGACCCATAAGAATCGCACTTTCGACAACCCGCTCCCGCTCGCCGACTTGAAGGCGAAGGAACTCAAAACGCTTCTTGGCCGGGCAGCGTCCAAGGACCGAGGCATCAAGATCCCGTTCCTGCGCGGGTGCATCTTCCTGGCCGAGCCGCAGATGCAGTGCGACTTGGATGAGGGCCAGCGTGCCCACCTCTACGTTCCCGATGATGCGCGGTCGGCCGACAAGCTGCGAAGGCTCGGCGCCGACCTCCTCCTCGGCCCGGTCAGACATGCGCCACCGCAGCCCGAATTCCTGCGTGCGCTGCCCCGACTACTACAGAAGGTCGGCATCCATCGGACCCGCCGGAGCGTGATGGTCGGGCCGTGGCAGATCGAGCCCAGCCCGTACGACAGCGGCCCGACCTGGCAGGACCATCACGCGACCCGCGAGGATCTGCCGGGCGCCTACCGGCGCATCCGCGTCTACCACTACGAACGCCAGGCCGACGAGGAGTCGCGCGAGTCGGTCCGCCACGCCGCGCAACGCGAGTTCCTCGCGACGCAAGGCATCGAGCATCCCGGCCTCCTCGTGCCACGAGAGCTCCTCCAGCACGAGCTGGGCCCGGCCCTCGTCATCGAGCAGCACAGGAACGCGAAGCGCCTCGACCACTTCATGGCCGACGACGGCGCCGCGCTCGACCTGCCGCAGCGGCTCGGCCTCGTCCGTCAGCTCGCCGAGGCCGTCGGCTACGCCCACGATCGGCGGCTCGTGCACCGGGCCCTGTCCCCGCGGGCCGTGATCGTCGAGCCGGGCCCTGGCGGCTGGGCCGAGCCCCGGCTGCGGGTCGGCGAGTGGCAGTCCGCGGCGCGCGGGCTGTCGTCGACGCACACGACCCACCGGGTGGAGGTCACGACCCACGCCGGGCGGCACGTGGAAGCGGCCGCAGCGGCGTACCTCGCGCCCGAGTTCACCCAAGACGCGGACGGCACGGTCGCCATCGACGTCTTCGGGCTCGGGAGCACCGCCTACCTCATCCTCACCGGGAAGGCACCCGCGAGCAGCCGCGTGGAGCTGGCCGAACGGCTCACGACGGTTGACGGGCTCCATCCCGCCGAGGTGGTCGAGTCGATCCCGTCCGACATCGACGATCTCGTCTTCGAGGCCACCCGCCCCCGCGTCACCGAGCGGATCCCGGACGTCGAGTTCTTCCTCGGTCTTCTCGATGACGCACTCGGGGCATCCGCTCAGCCCGACGAGACCGTCGTCGACCCGTGGGACGCCCAGGCCGGCACCGAGCTGCCCGACGGCTACAAGGTCAAGCGGGTGCTGGGCACCGGTGCGACGGCACGGGCGTTTCTCGTCGAGCGGGACGGCCACCACTCCGTCCTCAAGGTCGGACGGACGGCGGAGGCCGAGGAGCGCCTGGGCGACGAGGCCGTGGTCCTCGAAGGCCTGCGCCACGACCACCTCGTCGTTCTCAAACGCGGTGTCTTCGCGTTGGGCTCCCGGCACGCGATCGAGATCGACTACGCGGGCGAGCAGACCCTCGCCCGCCTGCTGCGCGACGAGGGCGCCCAGCTCCCGGATCAGCTGCAGCGCTTCGGCGACCAGCTCCTCGACGCCGTCGGCTACCTCGAGGCGCACGAGGTGTTCCACCGCGACATCAAGCCGGACAACCTCGGTGTCCGCCGTCATCCCAAGCGCGGCCCCGCACTCGTCCTGTTCGACTTCTCGCTCGCGGGTGCGGCGACGACCGACATCGCGGCCGGGACGCGCGGCTACCGCGACCCCTTCCTCGGCACAGCCCGCCGGCCGACGTACGACAGGGCTGCCGAGCTGTACGCGGTCGCGGTCACGCTGCACGAGATGGCCAGCCTGGAGCTACCGACCTGGGGCGTCGACGGCACCGACCCGCAGTTCGTCGACGAGGTGACGATCTCCTCGGAGATCTTCGACGCCGGCCTGCGCGAACCGCTCACTGCCTTCTTCCGCACGGCCCTGCATCGCGACGCGGACTCCCGCTTCCCTACCGCAGGTGCGATGCGGCAGGCCTGGAACCGCGTCTTCACCGCGATGGACGAGCAGGGGCCGGCCCGCACGTCACACACGCCCACCGACGACCCGGAGGAGCAGCGCGACGAGGCCGCAGCCGCGGCAACCGCGAGCACTGCACTCGACGCGGCCGGTCTCTCCCTGCGCGCGGTGGCCGTCGCGCAGCGGCTCGGCGCCGACACGGTCGGCGAGTTGGTGGCGATCCCGACGCGAGCGCTGTGGCGGGCCCGGGGGCTCTCCCGTGCCACCCGCCTGGAGCTGGTCAAGCGGGCGAGCGAGTGGCGCCGGACGTTGCCGGTGTCCGAGTCCGCGCCACCGGCGCCCTCGGTCGACGCGAGCGCGCAGTCCGGCCTGGACACTCTCGCAGCGCGCCTGCTTCCGCCTGCCACGAGGCGAGGCGCCGACCAACGGACGATCACGCGCTCGCTGCTCGGGCTGCCCGACGAGAACGGCGCACTACCCAGCACCCGCTGGCCGAGCCTCACCGAGCTGGGAGCCGCGCACGGGCTCACCCGCGCCCGGATCAGCCAGCTGACCCAGAAGCGGCGGCTGGAGTGGTCCTCCGACGCGACGCTGGGCGAGATCCGGGACGAGATCGCGGGGACGCTGCGCGGTCTCAACCGGGTGGCGGCCGCGAGCGAGCTCGTCGAGCAGCTCCTCATCTCCCGGGGCTGTGATCGGGAGGAGGACCCGGAGCGACGACGCGCATGCGCCTACGCGGTGCTCCGCGCCGTCGTCGAGGCGGACAGCAACCTAGAGGAGCCGCTGTTCGCCACACGCCGGCATCACGACCGGGTTCTCGTCGCCCTGCAGGTCGGCGACGACGAGTCGTACGACACCCCGAACGACGCCGAGCTCCTCGATATGACGGTCGCGCTCGCCGACGAGGCCGTCCGGCTCGCAGGGAGCGACCCGCTCCCGACCCCGGTCGCCGTCGTGCGGGCGCTGGAGGCCATCGCCAGGCGACACGACCTGGTGCCGGGTGAGCAGCGGCTCGTCCAGCTCGCCGCCGCCGCGACCGGCACCGTGCTCGCCAACGCGCGGCTCGAGCTGTACCCCCGCGACCTCGATCCGATCCGGGCGTTGCGGCTCTCGCAGGCGGGCGCTGGAGTCCCGCCGGAGGGTCTGGCCCCGGAGGCACTCGTCCGGCGAGTCACGGCGCGCTTCCCGGGACTGAACGGCTTCCCCGACGGGCCCGACCTCGCCAGGATGCTCCGCGACGCCAGCTTCGACCTGCGCTGGGACGGCCACCGGCTCCGGCCGATGACGACCGCGGCTGCGTCGAGCACGTCGTTGTCGCACACGTCCGCGGGCGGCATGCAGGCGCAGGCGCAGCCGGCCGCCGAAGGGCCCGATGCGCGCCTGGCGTACGCGCTCCGCCACGGCGGTGTCCGGGTGGTCACCTTCCGGCGGTCACGCTGGCCGGCGACCCGCGCGCACGTCAGTGCGCTGGCCGAAGTGGACGCCGTCGACGCCTCGGCCGCGTTCGTCGAGGCGCTGCGCGCGGTCGCACGGGAGCGGAAGATCGCGAGCTTCGACGTCGTCCTGCGCGCCGACGCTCCGGACGCCGACTCCCGGGCCCGCACCAACCTCCAGCTGGTGGTCGGCGAGGCATGGGCACGCCTGGATGACGCGTGGTCGGGCGCCGACGTCCTCGTGCTCGACGCACTGACGCCGTTCGGCCGATACCCGGGCGGAATGGCGCTGCTCGACCGCGGGCTCGACGCCGCCCGCCGCGGCGGACGCAACCGCGGCCCGCGGACGGTGATCCTGCTCTGCGCCGCGCAGGACGAGCACGAGGCGCCCCGCATCGGAACGCAGGCTGTGGGGCTCGAGACGTCCGAGGAATGGGTCATCGCGCCATCGAGCTGGTCGCGGGCCACGACGACCGTCGCGTGACTCCGGTACCGAGGGCAGGCCGGTGCTGCGCACAGTGAGCAACCTGTAACGATCGGCCCGCTTCACCACGAACGGGGCGGTGAACGCGAGGGGAGCACGATGATCGACTCGAAGGGCCTGCTGGCGAACCTGCAGAAGCAGGTGCGGCTGCTGGAGGCCGATATTGCCGAGCAGCTCAAGGCCCTGCCCGGCGCCGAGGGGATCCTCAAGGAGGAGCACAGGGACGAGCGCAAGGCCCGCCGCACAGCGGCCGAGTGGCCCGAATGGCGCGACGCCCAAGTCACCCAGATCGCCGTCGCGTGGGTGCTAGGCACGGTGTTCCTGCGGTGGTCGGAGGACAACCGCCTGATCGACCCCGTGCTCTCCGGCCCCGGCGACCGCCTCGCCGCCGCCGAGGACGCGCAGGTCGAGCACTACCGCCGCCACCCCGAGCACAACGACGGCGACTGGCTGGCCGAGCAGTTCGAGGTACTCAAGAACACCGACGCCGGAAAGCTCCTCTTCCACGAGGAGCACAACCCGATGTACTGGGTGCCGATCTCGCACGACGCAGCGAAGGAGCTCGTCGCGTTCTGGCGCAGCACCGACGGGCACCGGTTGCAGCACGACTTCACCGACCCGGACTGGGACACACGCTTCCTCGGCGACCTCTACCAGGACCTCTCCGAGGACGCGAAAAAGCGCTACGCCCTCCTGCAGACCCCGCGGTTCGTCGAGCGCTTCATCCTCGACCGCACCCTCACCCCCGCGATCGACGAGTTCGGCCTCGACGGCCTGCGCCTGATCGACCCCGCCTGCGGCAGCGGCCACTTCCTGCTCGGTGCGTTCGAGCGGCTGGTCGAGGCGTGGCGGGAGGAGAAGCTGGGACTCGACGCCTACGAGGTCGTGCGTCGGGCGCTGGACTCGGTGCACGGGACTGACATGAACCCGTTCGCGGTCGCGATCGCCCGGTTCCGGCTGCTCGTCGCCGCGCTGAAAGCGGCAGGGGTGAGCACTCTCGCGCAGGCGTCCGGCCAGAGCTGGCGCCCGATCGTGGGCTGCACCGACTCGTTGCATGTCCCCGAGCGCGAGCAGTCCTTCGCCGAGATCGACATCCAGGTCGGTCGCGCCCGCTGGGAGGACGTCGACGACTTCGCGGACGCGCGCCTACTCGTGTCCGGTAGCTATCACGCGGTGGTGACCAACCCCCCGTACATCACGGTGAAGGACCAGACCCAGAACGCCTCCTATCGCAGGCAGTGGTCGGCGTGCCATCGCCAGTTCCAGCTGACAGTCCCGTTCGCGCAGCGCATCTTCGACCTGGCCCGCCGCGCTGGCGAGGACGGCCTCGGCGCCGGCTACACCGGGCAGATCACCTCGAACGCGTTCATGAAGCGCGAGTTCGGCACGAAGCTGGTCGAGGAGTTCTTCCCGAGAGTCGAACTCAACTATGTGGTCGACACCTCCGGCGCCTACATCCCCGGCCACGGCACGCCGACTGTGATCCTCATCGGCCGACGGGCCGCACCCAGCCGGCGGAACGCCGTGCGTGCGGTGCTCGGGGTGCGAGGGGAGCCTGACCAGCCCGCCGACCCTGAGAAGGGGCTGGTGTGGAGCGCGATCGAAGCTCAGGTCGACCATCCGGCGAGCGAATCGGACTGGGTGAGTGTGGTGGACATGCGGCGGTCGCGGCTCGCCCGGCACCCGTGGTCACTGTCGGGGGGCGGCACCGATACGGTCCTTGAGGCGATCAATGATTGCCCCCGGCAACTCGCGCAGATCGTCAATTCAATTGGTCGAACCACGGTCGTTGGCGAAGATGACGCTTGGTACTACTCCTCAGCTTCAGCCGCGCACCGAGGCGATGCTCACTGCCGTGTTCGGCGGTTCGTGATAGGTGACGCAGTACGGGACTTCTCGATATGGAACAAAGACGTCGTCTTGAATCCCTACCTCGATGACGTCAACAGCGTTCCGGTCCCGCAAAATGACCCAATTGTTCGCCGACTTTACCCATTGCGGACCCTGCTACGAGGTCGAATCGTCTTCGGCAAGACATTTACTGATCGCGGCCTGCCGTGGTGGGTGCACCTGGAGAGCTATAGCGCGAAACTGAGAACATCGCTGTCGATTGCGTTCGCGTTCGTAGCGACGCATAACCACTTCGTACTGGACCGGGGCGGTAAGGTGTTCAAGCAGTCTGCCCCCGTGATCAAATTGCCGGAAGAGGCGAGTGAGGACGACCACCTGGCACTCCTCGGGGTACTGAACTCCTCGACGGCGTGCTTCTGGCTGAAGCAAGTTAGCCAAGACAAGGGAAACCGCGGCGGAGAACGCTCGACTGGGCGATACGCCTGGGAGAGCTACTACGAGTTCACCGGTACGAAGCTAGAGCAATTCCCACTTCCTGTCGACCTCCCGCTCGCGGCCGGAACCCACCTGGATTCCCTCGCCCAGCAACTCGCTGCCACGACTCCGGCCGCGATCGCCGATAACGCCTCCCCGACCCGCGATCGCCTGGCCACCGCCCAGGACGACTACGACCGTATCCGCGCCGAGATGATCTCTACTCAGGAGGACCTGGACTGGGACGTCTACCACCGCTACGGCTTGCTCTCCGATTCCGAGGGAGCCGAGGCCGTGTGGTCCGGCGACCCAGTTCCGATTCGACTGGGCGAGCGGGCGTTCGAAATCCTCATAGCCCGGAAAGGGACAGTCGACGAGGCTGAGATCCAGTGGTTCTCCCGCCACGGCTCCACCCCGATCACCGAGTTGCCCGCGCACTGGCCCGACGACTACCGCCGCTGCGTCGAGGCGCGGATCGCGCTGATCGAGAAGCGCCGCGATCTCGCGCTGATCGAGCGGCCGGAGTGCAAGCGGCGTTGGGCCACCGAGAGCTGGGAGAAGCAGCAGGAGCACGCGCTGCGCACCTGGCTGCTCGACCGCCTGGAAGCCCGCGACCTCTGGTTCGCCATCGACATGAACGGCCAGGAGCAACCCGCACCGCAGACCGTGCGGTCGCTCGCCGACCGGGTCCGCGGCGACACGGACTTCGTCGCCGTCGCCTCGCTGTGGGCCGGGGACGCGCTCGGGCGCCCGGATGCGGAACTGGCCGAGGTCGTCGGCGCCCTCGTCGACGACGAGCACGTCCCGTTCCTCGCCGCCTACCGCTACAAGCCGGCGGGCCTGGCGAAGCGCGCGCAGTGGGAGCACACCTGGTCGCTGGAGCGGCAGGAGGACACGATCGCCGACCGGATGGGCCACGACGACGTCACTCATCCCGAGGTCCGCAAGGCGATTGCGACGGAGATCGGCGTCGTCCCGGTCCCGCCCAAGTACGGCTCCGGCGACTTCCTCCGCGGCAGCTACTGGTCCCAGCGCGGCAAGCTCGACGTCCCCAAGGAGCGGTTCATCTCCTACCCTGCCGCGAGCCGGGACGGCGACGGCAGCCTGCTGCTCGGCTGGGCCGGCTGGGACCACCGCGAGAAGGCCCAGGCCCTCGCGGTGCTCATCGGGCAGCGCCGCGGCGAGGACGGGTGGCCTGGCGAGCGAGTGCAACCCCTGCTGGCCGGCCTGCTGGAGGTGCTGCCGTGGGTGCACCAGTGGCACTCCGAGATCGACACCGTCTACGGCACCGCCCCCGGCGACGCCTATGACGGATTCCTCGACTCCCAGCTCGGAGAACTGCACCTCAGCCGCCAGCAGCTCGCGGAATGGCGCCCCAGCGGTCGCGTCGACGTCGCCCCCCTGCCCCGGCGGTCGGCACCTCGCCAACGCAACGGTGATGGCGCCGCAGCGAGGCCGCGCCGTCCACGATCCGCTCCCGATCCGGCTCACCTTGATGCCGTGGTCACCGCGGCGGCGAGCGGACCGCTGTCGAACGAGCAGATCCGCGACCTGACCGGCCTCGACGCCGCCGGATCCCGTGCCGTCGCCCAGCACCTCGTCGCCGAAGGCCGGCTCGTCACCACCGGCCAGCGGCGCGGCATGCGCTACCTCTTGCCCTGACCTGTCACGAAAGGTTTGACCGTGGCCGAGAAGTCGTTCGACCGGATCGACGTTCGCCTGGACGAGGTGAACCTCTCGCTGCTGGGTTACGACATAGTCGATGCGCAGGCGAGACTTGTCTACGAGTACGACAAGTGGGGCAAAGAGTACGAGTACGAGATCCACTGGTCGATCCGAGGCCGATACGACCCGGAGGAGTGGCGGGACCGCTTCTCGCGCGACTGGGCTCCCCGACTGGCCCCGATCCTAAGAGTACCCGAACTGGGATCGGCGGATGTCGTCTACTACATCGGCAAACTCAATCGATCCGACAAGGTCGTCAAGATCTCGGATCGTCACAGACTCTGCGTGAGGAAGAAGTGGATCGATCCCGGCGGTGTCACTGCGACCCTCACCGCTTACGACGTAGCTAATGTGGACTATGATCTCGTGCCACTCGTTCTTGGCTCAAGGGCGGTCTCCATCGAGACGGTGGTCGAGCCGTCGAGCTGCGGATGTCAACCCCGGGTGAACCAGGCCCACGCATCGATCGGTAATGAGCCTGATAGGAAGGATCCGTTTCTGCAGTTGTTCCTGTCGGGATCGATGGAGCTGTGTGAAATGAGGAAGGCGCGACAAGAGTATCAAGACGGGCTGAGATATCAGCGGGACCGTTCCTATCGCTACTACGAGGAGCACCGGCTCCCGCGCCTCGGCATCGAAGTCCTCGACGAGACCGGATTTCTGCTCGAGGAGGATGATGACGTCATCGATCTCGAGGCGCAGATCGATCGAGCCGACGGGCCGCCGATGCGGCAGCCCCGGTGGATTTCAACCGAGCGTTGGGATCTGGACCGCTTCTCGGCGCCGCCGGCCCGAGTGATCGTCCGCTTTCGCGGTGGTGACCACGACTGATGGTGATGGGTGCAGTTCGCGAGCTTCAGTCCAAGTTGGTCGCAGAGTTCCACACCTCACCCGATCTCTTCGAAGAGATCGCGCGGATTGAGGCTCTCCTGGCCGAAACCTACCGGGATCGATTTCTCTACGAGCTCTTGCAGAACTCAGACGACGCAGGTTCCACGGAAGTCCGAGTCGACCACTCGTCCGCCACCTCGCTCACCTGGGAGAACGACGGCCGTCCCTTCACCTCGGCTGATATCGAGTCGCTGTGTCGCAGCGCGCGGTCCACCAAGGAGCGCGGCGGCGGCACCATCGGCTATCGAGGGATCGGGTTCAAGTCGCTCGCAGCGGTCGCGGACTCGATCGAAGTCGCATCCAGCGGAGTGCGCTTCCACTTCGACCGGCGCCGATCCTCCCATCTGGTGGGCGGTACGAGCACCATGCCGCTGATCAGGATACCGGTCGACATAGCAGGAAGCGACGTGACGCGAGGTGCTCGCTTCACGCTCGCCCTGCGGCCCGACGCTCATGTCGACGTCGACAGCATTGATCCGCTCGCGTTGCTGTTCCTCCGCAACGTCCGACAGCTCACCCTCGTGGATGTTGCAGGCCGGCAGGCCGTGATCGGCACGCGCCGCGACAACAACCGCGTCACGCTGTATCGAGACGGCCACCCCGACGCGGCCTTCGAGGTTCGCGACATCGGCGCCGGTGCGCAGCTAGCCGTGCCCCTCGACGCGGCAGCACTCACCCTGGCCGGAGCAGGCGGACGGCTGAGCTGTTTCCTTCCGCTTGCCGATGCCCTCGGGGTTCCGTGCGTCGCCTCCGGCATGGTCGTGACCGATCCCTCGCGCACCCACGCGGTCGTCGGAGACCCCGCAACGATCACAGTGGTCGAGGCAGCCGCCCGCGCCGTGTTCGGCATCCTCGGTGATTCGGCTGACCCGTTGTTCGACCGGATGTGGGAGCTCTGCCTGACGGCCGAGGACCCGCGCGCGACCCTGAGCGCGCCAGCAACATCCGTGAGCCACCGTTTCTGGTCCAGGCTGCGCGATGCAGCCAACACCGACCCGCTGACGATTCGGTACTCCCCGGTCGGCTACACGAACGCGGAAGCCGATCTCGTGCGGCCCCATGGCGCCCCCCGCGCTCTGTATGCCGAGCAGCATCGCGGTGCGGCCCGAGCACTCAAGGCCGTGTTCGGGTTGGCGTCGGCCGACGTCGCGGCCGACGCCGGTCGAAACTTCAGCCGGCTGTCGCCGGACACCCGAAAGCGGGCGGCCGAGCACATCCGGTCGACTGCCGACGCCTTCGGTCGATCCTTGACCCCGGCCGAGCGCCACCTCGTCGAACAGGTCGAGCCTGAGGCCGAGATCGCTTCTCCCGAACCGGTCCCTGTCGCGTCGAGAGCCGGCTCACCGTCATCCACGATGGCGGATCACATGCACATGTGGCGGGCTGCTGAGAAATCGACGATGACGTACCTCAACGATCGCGGGTGGGACCTCGACGATGTGAGCCAGCAGAACCTCGGCTACGACCTGACCGGTCGCGACCCGGACGGGCACCCGGCGTTCGTCGAGGTCAAGAAGGTGGACAGCCCCGACTCGCGATTCGCGGTGACCAGCAACGAGATGTCGTTCCTGCAGTCGCGACCGGACTCTTACTGGTTCGCAATGGTTGTGGGGCAGGGGCGCGGGACCCTGCTCTACATGATTCGGGCAGGAACAGCCGATCTCCCCTTCGAGCGTGTGTGCCGGCGTTGGGACTGGGAGTGTGCGGACTGGTCTCGCTCAGGAGTAGTGATCTGACGCCGACAGGAAGCGGGCCCGCCCGCCCCCGGACGGGGATGATCAGAGCTGGTACCGGCGGCAAGACGCGATGTGATTTCGAGGAGAGAGCGTGGACAAGAAGTTCACCAGCAATGACATGCCGCTGAGCGACCTGCTCAACCGGGCGCACAGCGGCGCCCTCCAGCTGCCTGACTTCCAGCGCGGCTGGGTCTGGGACGACAACCACATCTCGAGCCTCCTGGCCTCCGTGTCGCTCTCCTACCCGATCGGTGCGGTGATGACGCTGCGGACCGGAAATCCCGAGGTGAAGTTCAAGCCGAGGCTCCTGGAAGGCGTCGCCAGGGCGACCCTCGACGAGCCGGAGTTCCTGCTCCTGGACGGGCAGCAGCGCACGACCTCTCTCTACCTGGCGCTGCGCTCCGGTGAGGCGGTCCCGACCCGCGATGCGCGCAAGAATTCGATGACGCGCCGCTACTTCGCCGACATCCGCGCCTGCATCGATCCCTTCAAGGATCGCGAGGAGGCCATCCGCTCGATCCCCGCCGACGGGCTGGTTCGGAACTTCCGCGGTGAGACCGAGCTCGACCTCTCGACTCGGGAGGCCCAGGTCGCGGCGCAGATGTTCCCACTCGACATCGTCCTCGATCCCACCGCCACGATGAGGTGGCAGCAGGACTTCCTCGCGCCGGACCCGGGGGAGCGGTTCCAGACGTGGGCCGCGTTCCACGAAGCCGTTATCGCGCCGTTCCTGCAGTACCGGGTCCCCACCATCGAGCTCACGCGCGAGACGCCCAAGGAAGCGGTCTGCCAGGTCTTCGAGAAGGTCAACACCGGTGGTGTCTCGCTGACCGTCTTCGAGCTGCTGACGGCGACCTACGCGGCCGACAACTTCAACCTCCGCGACGACTGGGAGAAGCGCAAGGCGGCCTTCGGTGCCTTCAGCCTGCTCGACGAGTTCCCCGAGACCGACTTCCTGCAGGTCGTCACCCTCCTCGCCACGAGGGACCGCCGGGCGCGGTACGTCGCCGAGCATGCCTCCGACGACCGTGCGCCAGCAGTGTCGTGTAAACGCCGGGACGTCCTGAAGCTCGAACTCAGTGACTACCTCCGGTGGGCGGAGGAGGCGACCCCGGTGTTGTCCCGGGTGGTCCGCTTCCTGCACGGCGAGCGGATCTTCACCGCGCGCGACCTCCCTTACGCCAGTCAGCTCGTCCCGCTGACAGCGATCATGACCGCGCTGGGGGACCGTGCCGAGAGCCACGGCGTCGTCCAGCGGCTCCGGCAGTGGTTCTGGTGCGGTGTGTTCGGCGAGATGTACGGCGGCTCCACGGAAACGCGCTTCGCCTACGACCTGCAGGACGTCGTGGCGTGGATCGACGGCGGCGACGAGCCGCGGACGGTGAAGGAGTCGCAGTTCCAGGCGGACCGGCTGATGACCCTGCGTACCCGCAACAGCGCGGCGTACAAGGGCCTCTATGCCCAGCAGATGAAGCGGGGTGGGCGGGACTTCCGCACCGGATCCACGATCGACCTGCACACCTACGTCGACGACGCGGTCGACATCCACCACATCTTCCCGAGGTCCTGGGCGGCCCAAAACGGCATTTCCGAGTCGATCGCCAACAGCATCGTCAACAAGACGACCATCGACGCGCGGACGAACCGCCGCATCGGCGGCGCATCGCCGAGCCGGTACCTCGCGCGGATCGAGTCGAGCGAAGGCACCAGCCCGGAGGACCTCGACACCATCCTGCGGTCCCATGACATCGACCCGCTCGCACTGCGCGCCGACGACTTCGCCGCGTTCTTCACGGCCCGCTTCGAGCGCCTGCTGAAGCAGATCGAGGAAGCCACCGGCAAACCCGTGAACCGCTCGGCCGACGGGTCCGACAACCCGTTCGCCGCTGCGGAGAACGCGTCGAAGAACGTCACCGATGAGATCAGGCGAGTCATCGCCGCGGGCGAGAGCAAGGTCGTCGAGTTCAAGTCCACCGGCCGCAAGAATCTCCGCACGGGTGAGAAGGACCCGGCGATGGAGTACGCCGTCCTGAAGTCGGTCGCCGGTTTCATGAACACCCACGGTGGGACGCTCCTCGTCGGCGTCGCAGACGACGGCGCGATCGTCGGGATCGAGGAGGACTTCCCCTTCCAGGGGAACAAGCGGAACGTCGACGGCTGGGACCTGTGGCTTACAGACATGCTCGCCGCGTCACTGGGCAAGGCTGCGGCCACTGACGTCTCCATGAGCTACGCGACAATTGACGACCGCACCGTCGCGAAGATCGTCGTCGGCCCGGCCGCTCAACCGGTGTTCGCGACTGCGACCAAGGGTGAGCGCAAGCCGGTCTTCCTGGTCCGGATCAACAGCTCCACACGCGAGCTTCTGGGGCAGGAGGCTCACGACTACCAGCGGAAGCGCTGGCCGTCGTAGGTGCATGCGCCGAGGAACTACCCTGGCGCAACATTGCGAGGAGGGAACTCTACGTCGTGACGACGCCCGCGCAGGCGGAGCAGCCGCTGCTCCGCGAGCTCATCGACATCCCGGAGCGGATCCATCAGGGCGACTTCGTCCTACGGCTCACCGAGGGCGTGCAGCAGACGAAGGCCACGCTCGACACCTACGTCATCACGCCGCAGCTTCGCGTCGCGTTCGACGAGGCCCTCGGGCTGATCGGTGCGGCGCTCGCCGACGGCCGCTCGCGGGCCAGCTACCTACACGGATCGTTCGGCTCCGGCAAGAGCCACTTCATGGCGGTCCTGCACGCGCTGCTGCGGGGCGAGCTCGATGCTCGCTCGCGTACGGAGCTCGCCGACGCGCTGGCCCGGCACACCTGGCTGGGTGAGAAGAGCTTCCTGCTGGTGCCCTACCACCTCATCGGCGCGGAGAGCCTCGAGGCGGCGATCCTCTCCGGCTACGTCTCCCATGTTCGCGAGGCACGCCCCGAGGCGCCGCTTCCTGCGGTCTACCGAGCCCAGGGGCTGCTGGACGACGCGCGGGAGATCCGCAAGCGGATGGGCGCGGAGGCGTTCCGGGCAGGGCTGCCCGGAACGCAGAGCGAGTGGGGCGAGGTCGAGAGCTCGTGGACCGAGGACGCCATCGAGGAGGCGTTCGCGGCCGCCCCGAGCTCCCCGAAGGCGCAGCGGCTGATCAGCGACGTCGTGAAGGCCTTCATGCCCAGCTATGTCGACTCGGTCGTGGGAGCAACCAACGCGTTCGTCCCGCTCGATCAGGGCCTCGCAGCGATGAGCTCGCACGCGAAGTCCCTCGGCTACGACGGCATCGTGCTCTTCCTCGACGAGTTGGTGCTATGGCTCGCCGGCAAGATCGGTGACCCTTCCTTCGTCGCGCGCGAGACGGAGAAGGTGGCCAAGCTCGTCGAGTCCTCCGACGCCTCGCGGGCTGTGCCGATCGTCAGCTTCATCGCGCGGCAGCGCGACCTGCGTGAGCTGATCGGCACCAACCGCACCGGCGCGGAGAGCCTGTCCTTCCAAGACCAGCTGTCCTACTGGGACGGCCGCTTCTTCACGGTCACCCTCGAGGACCGCAACCTCGAGATGATCGCCGAGAAGCGGATCCTCAAACCCGTCGACGACGCCGCCGCGCGCCGGATCGACGAGGCGTTCCGGCGGACCGACGCCCTGCCCGGGGCCACCCGGGACATCCTGCTGACCGACGGTGACGGCGACGGGTTCCGGCGCACCTATCCGTTCAGCCCAGCGTTCATGCAGACACTCGTGCACGTGTCGTCCGCGCTGCAGCGCGAACGGACCGCGTTGAAGCTGATGCAGCAGATCTTGGTCGAGCGCCGGGACGACCTGCGGCTAGGCCAGCTAGTGCCGCTGGGGGATCTGTTCGACGCGATCGCCGACGGCAACGACCAGCCGTTCACCGAGAAGCTGAAGCACGAGTTCGACCGCGCCCGCACGCTCTACCGCCGCACACTGCGCCCGCTACTGCTGGAGCAGCGGAAGCTGACCGAGGACCAGGCGGCGGGCCGGGCGGAGGCGCCACTCGCGGTGCTGGCCGCGTTCCGCGCCGATGACCGCATCGCCAAGACCCTGCTGCTCTCGGCCCTCGCTCCCGAGGTGCCTGCGCTGCGCGGCCTGACCGCCCGCAAGATCGCAGCGCTCAACCATGGCTTGGTGCGCTCGATGATCCCCGGCCAGGAGGTGGCCGAGGTGACCCGGCGCCTGCGCAGCTGGGCAACCCGGGTGCCGGAGCTGAAGGTCGGGCAGGAGGACGACCCGAGCGTGCGGCTGCAGCTCGTCGGCGTCGATACCGGTCAGATCCTCGAGCTCGTCGCGCACGTCGACAACGACGCGGCACACCGCAAGCTGTTCCGTGAGCTGCTGCTCGGCGAGCTCGGCGTCCGCGACGACGGAGCGTTCGAGCTGGAGCACTCGATCGTCTGGCGAGGCAGCAGGCGGACCATCGAGATCGTCTACGGCAACATCCGCGACCGTGACGAGCTTCGCGACGAGGTCTTCGAGCCGGCGCAGGAAGGACGCTGGCGGCTCGTCATCGACTATCCGTTCGACTCGACCAACTTCTCCGCCGCCGAGGACCGCAACCGGCTCCAAGGGCTGAAGGCCGGCGGCCCGCGGCGCTGCCTCGCCTGGCTGCCGGCGTTCGTCACGCGGGACGTGCTCACGAAGGTCGGCACGCTCGTCCGGATCGACTTCCTGCTCACCGGGAGCCGCCTCGACGAGAACGCCACCCGGCTCGGGGCCGATGACCGGCAGCGCGCCCGCGACCTCCTGCGTAACCAGGGTGAGAGCCTCCGCGCAGAGCTTCGGGGCATCCTGAAGCAGGCCTACGGGCTGGCCAAGCCGGAGGAGCAGAACGTCCTCGACTGGTCCGACCACCTGATCAGCCTCGACCCCGCGCTCAACCCGAAGCTGGACGTCGGCCGGTCCTTCCCCGACGCGCTGACCTCGCTCGTGGAGCAGTGCTACGCGGCGACCTACCCCGACCACCCCAACCTCGACCCCCACCGCAAGGGTCAGCCGGTCTCGCCCGCCGAGGTGCGGACGGTCCTCGGCGTCGTCCGTCGCGCGATCGACGAGGAGGGCGGCCGGACCGAGACCGACAAGCCGGAGCGCCCCGCGCTGCAGCGACTCGCCCACCCGCTGAAGCTCGGCGAGGAGCACGGAGGCCCCTTCGTGCTCGGCCGCCACTGGGAGACAGAGTTCGAGCGCCACGCCGCCCGGCTTCCGGGTGGCGACGTCCCGGTCCGCTCGGTCCGCGCGTGGCTCGCGGACCTCGGCCTGGAGACCCGCATCGAGAACCTGGTGATCGCCACCTACGCCGAGCTGAGCAAGCGGGCGTGGGTGCGGGCGAACCAGGTCGTCGACCCACCCGCCACGGCGGACGAGATCCGCGACGACATGCTCCTGCGCCGTCAGCCCATGCCGTCCTCGCAGGACTGGGAGGTCGCTGTCGAACGGGCGGGAGCACTGTTTGGCGAGAACGTCGATGCCCGGGTCATCTCGCCGCGCTCGCTCGCCCGTTTCGGCCGGGTGGCCGCGCGCGCCGACCAGCTCCGGGCACCTGCCGCCGACCTGGCGGCGGTGCTCGAGGAGATGCTGCCCCGGCTCGGCGTGAACCTCGAGGAGCGTCCGGCCCGGATCCACACCGCCGATGTCGCGCAGCGGCTGCTGGCGGCGCTGCGGCACGCGGACGGGCCGGTGGCGCTCGTCTCCGCCCTGGCGCGCCAGGAGATCGACGTTCCGCTCGTCACCGTAGGCAAGTCGCTGACCTCCGCGGCGCACGTCGCCCAGGCCCTGCGGGACGCCGACTGGCCGTTGCTCGACCGGCTCACGTCACTACCGGGCGAGGCGGCCGAGGAGGTGCGCCGCACGCTCCGGCTCGGTGCGGCCGCGAACGAGGACGCCTCGCCGCTCGCCAGGGTGCTGCGCACGGCCCGGGACGGTGTCCTGGCGGTGATCGCGGACACCACTCGGGAACAGCAGCCGCGCACCACCGAGGTGCCCGGCCAGCGATCCGGCCAGGCTGCCGTCGACGTGGGCGACCGCGAGGGGGACCGGCCAGCGATCGGGACACGGACGTACGTCGGCCGCCGCAGCAAGGTCGTCTCCGAGATCACCGCGGCGGTCCCGGAAGACGTCGAGATCGAGGTGACCCTGCGGGTACTGGGCAATGGCCACCGCTGAGATCAGCTCCGCCCGGGAGCGAGCCGTCCTCGGCCGGGTGCGGGGTCAGCTCGGCAAGCACGGCGGCTACCGGGTGATCGGCATCCGCTCGCCCGACGTGCCGCAGTGGCACGGCCCGCACCAGGTGGAGCTCGACGGCACGCGGGTGCGCATCGCGCCGTGCCGGTCCGTCCTCGCCGTGCTCGACGCGCTCGCCGATGCCGACGACCACGAGGTCCTGGTGCTGCTGACCGACCTCCCCGAGAGCGAGCTCGGGGACGCCGTGCTGGCCCGTCTGCATCGCGGGAAGCTCCTCGAGGCCGACCGCTACACCGAGCTCGAAGACCTCCTCGACGCACGAAGCGTCGACCCGCGAATCCGCCGGGAGACCTGGCTGGTCGACGCCCTGGTCGGCCTCGCGGGCGCGGGCCGGCTCCCGTCGACCACGGGCGAGGTGCTCAGCCTGCAACGGGCCATCGCGCTCGTCGCAGGGGCCCGGCTCGGCGTCGATCCGGAACAGGCCGATCTACCCGCGCTCGTCGCGGCCTTCGACGACACCCGGGTGCGCGCCGACTGGCGCATGCTCTCCGACGCCGAACGGTCCGGGCTGGTCGAGCACCTTGGCAGGCGGCACGGCCCCGGTGTCGCCGTCGTTGCCGCCCTGTCCGAGCGGCACGACAACGTCCTCGCCGAGCTGCTCGTCGCACAGGTGATCACCGCGGCTCCCGAGCCGGACACGCGAGCCGCCCGGGCTTTCGGCGGCTTCACCCAGTCGCGGTTCTCGCTGCCGCGCCCGACCCGCGCCGACCTGGCGGCCGCGGCCGGCGCCGCCGTCGTGCACGCTCGGGAGGCACCGACGGTGCGGCTGAACCAGCAGATCCGGCACGCCGAAGCGGCGCTGGACGAGCTTTCCGCGCTCGAACTGGCGGCGTTCAGCCCGATCCTCTCCCGAAGCTTCGTCGAGCGGCTGGCCGCAGCGGCCGAGCGCCTGGACGATGCGGCCTTCGCCGAGCTAGACGACCACGCACAGGCCCGCGTCGACGCCCACCGCGTCGAACGGGTTCGCGCCGCCCGACGCGTACAACGCTGGTTGGACAGCAACCCGCAGCGTTCCTGCGCCTCGGTCACCGAGGGCCTCGCCCGTCACTCGCGCGACCTCGCCTGGCTCGACCGCGCCCTCACCCAGATCCGGGCCGGAGACGCCGAACCTCGCGTCGCCGCCGTGCTCCGCCGCCTCGCCGAACGGGCCTCCGCCGCCCGTGCCGCCGTCGACGTCACCTTCGCTCAGCAGCTGGCGCGGATGGACGCCACGCCTCGCGAGCTGCTCGCGGTGGAGACGCTCCTCCCGCGCGCCGTCGCACCGCTCGCCGAGCACGCGCCCGTGCTGCTCGTCGTCGTCGACGGCATGTCGGGTGCCGTCGCCGGTGACCTCACCGCCCGGCTCGCCGACCGCCGGGACGGCTGGACCGAGATCGTGCGTTCCGACGACGGCGGGCGGGAGGCCGTGCTCGCCGCTTTGCCCACCGAGACCCGCTACAGCCGCGCCAGCCTTTTCGCCGCCCGGCTCACCACTGGCGACCAGGCCGCCGAGCGGTCCGCGTTCGCCGCGCACCCGTTCTGGCCGCGTGGCGGGGCCGTCCTGGTCCACAAGTCCGGCGTCGCCGGCCGGGACGGGTCGGACCTCGGCCTAGAGCTGGAGCAGGCCGTCGAGGTCGACGGGCCACGAGTCGTCGCGGTTGTGCTCAATGCAGTCGACGACTCCCTGTCCAAGGGGCGGCAGTCGCTCGACCCGGCGTGGCGCCCCGAGGATATTCCCGGGCTGCCCCAGCTACTCGACCGGGCTGTCACCGCAGGCCGTGTCGTGCTGTTGACGAGCGACCATGGCCACGTCCTGGAGCACGGGGCTGCGCCCCGACACCAAGTCGGTGGCGGTGCCCGCTGGCGACCGGACGACGGTGTGCCTCGGGCCGACGAGGTGAGTGTGGGCGGCGCGCGCGTGCTCACCCTAGACGAACGCGTGATCCTCGCGGCCACCGAGGACGTCCGCTACGGCCCTCGCGCCCATGGCTACCACGGCGGCGCGACCCTCGCCGAGGTCGCGATCCCCCTGATCGGCCTGCTTCCGCCCGGCGTCGCCATGCCCGAGGGGTGGACCACCCACACGATCGGCCCGCCCTCCTGGTGGGACGGCGCGACTCCGGTTGTGACGCCGGTTGCGGCACCGAAGCGACGCTCGTCGAAGAAGGCTCCCACTCAGAACGGCGACGGCCTCTTCGAGCTCCCGAGCACCGGCCCCGCCACCCGCGGCGCCAGCCTGGTCGCGTCCGCGACGTTCCGGGAGGCGCACGCCGAGATCCCGCGCAACCGCGCACCCGAGCCGGCGGTCTTCCAGGCGGTGGTGGATGCGCTGGTCACGGCAGGCGGACGCCTCCCGCTGCGTGCAGTCGCCACCGCTGCCGGCGCGAGCGGTCGCAACCCGAGAGGCCTGGTCAGCGTCATGGGGCGGGTCCTCAACCGGGACAGCTACCCGGTGCTGACGCTCGTCGACAACGGGCAGGCCGTCGCCCTGAACCTCGAGCTGCTCGACGAGCAGTTCCCCTCGGACGGGGTTTCATGACGTCCCCGGTCAGCCCGGCACGCCGCCGGACGATCCTTGCCGCCCTGCGCCGCGGCACCGTGCCCGACAGCGGGCTCGACCTCTTCGCCGTCGGGATGGAACGACTCGAACCGACCGTCGACGCCGAGCTGACGGCCTGCCGCAGCGGGGCTGCCGCGTTCACGGCCATCCGCGGCGAGTACGGCTCCGGCAAGACGTTCGTCTCGCGGTGGCTCGGTGAGCGGGCAAAGGCGAGCGGCATGGCCTTCGCCGAGGTCCAGATCTCGGAGACCGAGACGCCGCTACACCGGCTTGAGACGGTGTACAGGAGGCTCTGCGAGCGGCTCTCCACGGCCAGCGACGCGCCCAGCGCGTTCCGGCCGGTCCTCGACGCGTGGCTGTACGCGCTCGAGGAGGACGTGCTGGCCGACGGCAGCGTCGACGCCGACGACGCCGACCAGCTCGGCGCAGCGGTCGACCGGTTGCTCGAACAGCGCCTTGCCGCGGTCGGGCGCACCGCCCCCGGCTACGCCGCCGGCCTTCGCGGATACCGGCGCGCCGTGGCCGATGGGCAGATCGAGATGGCGGATGGGGTCGCGGCCTGGCTCGCAGGACAGCCGCATGTCGCCGCCGCCGCGAAGCGGTCGGCCGGCGTGCGTGGGGACATCGACCATTTCCTCGCGCTGGGCTTCCTGCAAGGGCTCCTCACGGTGCTCCGCGACTCCGGCCACCCCGGCCTGGTGCTCGTGCTGGACGAGGTCGAGACACTGCAGCGCGTGCGCAGCGATGCACGAGCGAAGGCGCTGAACGCGCTGCGGCAGCTGCTCGACGAGCTCGATGGCGGGCGGTTCCCGGGGCTGTATCTGGTGATCACCGGAACCCCGGCGTTCTTCGACGGACGCCAGGGCATCTCGCTGCTTCCGCCGCTGGCGCAGCGGCTGCACACCGACTTCTCGACCGACCCGCGGTTCGACAACCCCCGGGCCCCGCAGGTCCGACTGCTGGGATTCGACCTGCCCCGGCTCGTCGAGGTCGGCGAACGGGTGCGCGATCTCCACGCAGCCGGCGCCACGGAACCCGAGCGCATCCGCTCGGTCGTCGACGCCGACTACCTGGGCGTGCTCGCACGAGCGGTGGCCGGCGGCCTCGGCGGTAAGGTCGGTGTCGCGCCGCGAGTGTTCCTGCGGAAGCTCGTCGGTGACGTGCTGGACCGGGTCGAGCTGCACGCCGACTTCGACCCGCGCCGGGACTACAAGCTCACGATCACCGACGGAGAGCTCACGAAGAGCGAACGGCAGGCGGCATCACCGGACGACATCGACCTCGAGGTATGAGCACGTTCGAGCAGCTGCATCCTGTCGTGCAGCACCATGTCGTGAACACGCTGCAGTGGCCCGCGCTGCGGCCTCTGCAGGAGGAGGCCATCCGCCCCGTTCTCGACGGGGTCGACTGCCTCCTCCTTGCGCCGACGGCCGGTGGCAAGACCGAGGCAGCGGTGCTGCCGTTGCTCACCCGGATGGCGCGGGAGGGGTGGACCGGCACGTCCGTCCTCTACGTCTGCCCGCTGCGGGCCCTCCTCAACAACCTGCAGCCCCGGATCGACGACTATGCGCGATGGCTCGGACGGTCGGCGCGGTACTGGCACGGCGACGCCGGACAGGCAGCCAGACGGCAGACCCAGCTGCAGCGACCCGACTTCCTGCTGACGACCCCGGAGTCACTCGAGTCGATGCTGGTCTCGCGATCGGTCGACTCGCGGAGGTTCTTCGCCGACGTCCGTGTCGTCGTGGTCGACGAGGTCCATGCGTTCGCGGGTGACGACCGAGGGTGGCATCTCCTCCACGTCCTCGAGCGAATTACTGAGCTGGCCGGAAGACCGTTGCAGCGCATCGGGCTTTCGGCCACGGTCGGAAATCCCGACGAGCTGCTGACCTGGTTGCAGGGCGCGAAGGAAGGGGCCCCACGGCATCTCGTCGCCCCCGCTGCGGCTGCCCTCGATGGTGACGTGCAGCTCGATTACGTGGGTTCGATCCAGGGCGCGGCGACGGTCGTGAGCCAGCTGCATCGCGGTGAGAAGCGGCTGGTCTTCGTGGACAGTCGGCGGCGGGCCGAGGAGCTCGGCGCCGCGCTCCGCGCGCGGGACGTCGACACCTATCTCTCCCACTCCTCGCTCTCCGCCGTCGAACGGCGGCGCTCCGAGCGCGCGTTCGCCGAGGCCCGGGACTGCGTCATAGTGGCGACATCCACATTGGAGCTCGGCATCGACGTGGGCGACCTCGACCGCGTGATCCAGATCGGCGCGGCACGCACCGTTGCGTCCTTCCTGCAACGCCTGGGCCGCACCGGGAGGCGGCCCGGGACCTCCCGCAACTGCCTCTTCCTCACCCTCGACGAAGACCAGACCTTGCAGGCGGCAGGGTTGCTGGCGAAGTGGGCGGAGGGCTGGGTCGAGCCGATCGAGCCACCATTCGCTCCGCGTCACGTCGTCGCTCAGCAGCTACTCGCCCTCGCGCTCCAGGAGAACACGCTCGGCACGACGACCTGGCCCGATTGGTGGCACGGCATCGCGCCCATGGCAGCCGACGGTGCCGAGATCCTCGACCACCTCATCGAGGAAGGCTTCCTCGACACGGACGGAGGCCTCGCCTTCATCGGTCCTGCGGCCGAGCGTCACTTCGGCCGCAGGCACTTCATGGAGCTGATGGCAGTATTCACCGCCGCCCCCGAGTTCACCGTGTTCGCGGGCCGCGAAGAGATCGGGTCAGTGGGGGACGACACCCTCCTCGCCGACACCCTTGGTACCCCTCGGGTCCTACTGCTCGCAGGCCGGGCCTGGTTGGTGACGCATGTCGACTGGAAGAGACGCCGCTGCTACGTCGAGTCGACAGACCTACCGGGGCAGGCGAAGTGGAGCGGCCAGGCTGGCGGGTTGTCTTTCGAGATCACCCGCGGCATGCGCGAGGTCCTCCTTGGCACCGACCCACCCGGTGTAATTTTGTCGAAACGAGCAACCGCGATGCTCGGTCAACTCCGGGAGCACGACGGAAACACCATCAACTGTCACGGAACTGTGCTTCATCAAAGTGCTGACGGTGACGTGCACTGGTGGACCTGGGCGGGCGCCGCGGCCAACCGTACGCTCCACGCGTCACTCGACATCGTTGATCCCAAGCAGCGCCTCGGGGACCGAGTGCTGCGCTTGCGACACGGGATCGACCTCCACGAAGCGGCCGCTCAGCTGCGAGAATCGAAGGCTGCCGACCTCGTCGATCCGCCGGTGAATCCGTTTGCACTGCGTGGGCTCAAGTTCTCAGCGGCACTGCCCGAATCTCTGGCGGTTGACACAGTCGCACGAAGGCTCGGTGACAAGTACGGCGCCTCGCTGGTTCTCCAGGAAGATAGAGCCATCATCAGAGAATAGCGGTCGCCACCATCGTCGCAGACAATTAGTACGCGCCTCGCTTCGCGCCACCGGCTACACCTGATCGCTCAGAATCGCGCAGTCCGGGGCGGCCGTCACCTGCTGACCGCCGCCCTTCCCGCCACACTCCGGCGCGCCCACGCCGGTAGCACTGCCCCAGCCACCCGCGACTGGACGACGGTCCCCGGCTGGAGAGCCGGGTCACGCGTAACACCGCGAACCCGATCTCCGAAGCATGGCCTGAAAACCGCACCGGGGCCTGCGAGTCAGCGCTCACTCGGTCATTCAGACGTGGAGGATTCGTGATCGGCCTGGGCAAGTTCGTGGTGGGTGCCGTGGCAGCCGGCGTGTCGACAACCGTCGTCGTCTCGGTCGCCCTGGAGTCGACCGCAGCCGAGCAGGCGATCGTGACGAGGGTGATCGACGGCGACACCTTCGACGCCGAGGTCGACGGCCGGACCGAACGCATCCGGCTGCTCAACGTCGACACCCCGGAGACGAAGCACCCGGACGAAGCGGTCCAGTGCCTCGGCCCCGAGGCGACGGACTTCCTCGAGAGCCTCCTCCCCGTCGGATCGACGGTCTCCCTCGAGTACGACGACGAGCAGGTCGACCAGTACGACCGCACCCTCGCGGGCGTGCGCACCGGCGACGGCACCCTCGTCAACGCGGAGATCGCCCGTCAGGGCCTCGCCACCGCCGTGGTGTTCGGCTCCAACGACCGCTTCTACCCGCCGGTGCTCGAGGCACAGCAGGAGGCGATCTCCCAGGGGCGCGGCCTCTACTCCGCCGACGTCGCCTGCACCATCCCCGCACGGGTCGCGGCCGTCACCACCGCCGTCGAGAACGCCCCGGCGGCGGCAGCCCAACCGGCGGACGCACCATCCGGCGATCTCCACGCGACGGCGGGCGAGGTCGCGTCCGTGCTCGGCCGCGTGATCGAGCTCGAGAAGGCCTTCGCCGGCGAACCGAGCGGGCTCGTCTGGGCCGCTCTCTCCAAGGATGAACGGAGCCGGCTCGCGGCAGCCGTCACGTCAGCTCGCTCGACCGCCGAGCAGAAGGAGTCCGAGCTGCGGTCGAAGGCCGAGGCTGCCGCGCAACGCGAGGCCGAGGCCGAGGAGCGGGAGCGACAGGCACGAGAAGCGCGGGAGCGAGCGGAACGCGAGGCGCGGGAACGCACGGAGCGCGAGGCACGCGAAGCGCGGGAAGCGAAGGCCGCGCGGGAGGCGAAGGCCGCCGCGGAACGACGTCGGGCCGAGCAGACCGCCCCGGCGCCGGCTCCCCGCAAGTCCGAGCCGAAGCCGGAGGCACGCCCGAAGAAGAAGGATTCGTCCCCGGGAGGGAGCCCTTACCCGGGTTACAACGGACCCCGCTGCTACGAACCCGGCGGGAAGGTGTGGCACCCCTGCTGAGCGCGTTGCGAACGCTCGAACGCGCTGTCGACCTACTTGCAGGTGATGTCGACGACTGGCGACCAGACGTCGAACCGCTCGTGCCGGACCCCGGCGTTGTCGATGATGAGGAAGTTCGCCTTCGACTGGTACTTGGCGTTCTGGCAGTCCTCGAAGGCGACCGACGTGACGTACTTGGCGTTCTCCGCCTTGCTCGGCTTCCCGGTGACCATCCAGCGGTGGCCTGGGTTTACGGATTCGCGGTACAGGAAGGACTCCACGCCAAGGTACTTCTGCGGCGTCCTGCACCTGATTCGCATGTCGGCGTCGACGGTTCCGGGCCGATGCCCGGAGTTGTGGGGATGGTCGAGCAGGATCTCACAGTCGCCGATCCTCTCCCCGGCGTTGGCCTGACCGGGAATCACGATCGTGGCGAGTGCCGCGATGCATGCTGCGATGACAGAACCCAAGATTCCTGGACGCATGTCGCTCCCGTCGAGTGGTGACGATCGATCCGATCACACCAATTCGACGCGCGTGGGCGTTTCCGCCCGATCGTTCACTATCGCGAATCCTCGCGGATCCCGATCCGGAGTCCGGGCGGTCGGTTCAACCACGCGGTGGACTCGGCGTCCCAGCCCCTCAGCTGCGCCATGCCGTGCGTGGTCTGCATCCGGACACCCTGCGCGAAGACCAGACCGGCAGCCGTCAGCCGCACCGCATCGAGATCGGCGGCAGCCGCGAGCCAGTCGACCAGGGCGCGCCCGTTCGCCATGGGCCGCGGATACCTCATGACCAGCTCGCGGTAGTCCTCCGGGGTCGCGATCTGGAAGCGCCGGACGTCCTGCACATCGAAGTGGAGCGTGAAGAGGCTGCGCGACAACTCGGGATACGCACTCGCCTCGCCGAAAGCCCACGCACTGCGACCGTCCGGCAGGAACGAAGAGGTCCAGAGGGCCCCCGCCGGCTTCTCCCCGATCGGCAGATCGTTGGTCTCCTCGCGGAGAACCAGTTTGCCGATCCGGCCCGTCGCCGAGTACCACGCCTGCGGGGCCGGGACGGAGCGCTCCGCGAACCACCCCTTTCCCAGGCGCTCCCGCACGAGCGCCTCTGCATCGTCGAGATGCGGCGCAGCACGTTCGTGGAAGTCCGGTGTGGAGTGCTGGTGGCCGACGGCGAAGACGATCTCCTCGTAGAGTTCGACGTCGTCGATAAGGTCGAGCTCGTGCACCGAGTCGCCGAGCTGCCGTACGAGCTCGATCAGGACCGGACTCTTCACGGTGGAGATGGAACCGCCCTTTCTATCCGAGCGTGTAGCAGGTGATCATGAGTGCACCTCGCTCGCGGAAGATCGCGAGTATCGGGTGTCCATGGCTGCCATCACAACCATGGGCAACCGATACCGCGGATCATGCGCGTCACCATCCCAGGTCTTCGAAGCGATCGTCGAACGCGGGATCGCCACCCTCGGCAACGTCCAGCTCGTGCACTTCCCGCGCCAACCGGTCGAATTCAGCGCGGTCGATCACCGTGAGCCACTCCGCCTCGTACACGCTGTTCTCCGCCATCGTGTGCCGGCGGCGCACCCAGTCGACCAGGATGTGACGCGGGCCGACGGAGATGACCATGCCCGGATGGTCCCGCCGCAGGGGCACCGCGTCCTCGAGGCTCTTCCAGGGAGGGCTCCACCTGACGAGCGTGCCCTCCACGAGGTGTTCATCCACGACCAGACCTCGCTGGCATGCGGCAACCGAGCACTCGGAGTACCGAACACGGCCTTCCGCCGCTTCTTCCGCTGCCTCCAGGGCGCCGAGCCCGGAGCGTTCTACGCCCCCGCCCGCCCACAGCACTTCTTGTACTTGCCACCCGACCCGCACCAACACGGAGCATTCCGCCCGGGTGGCCACGCCACGGTCTTCTCCGGCGGCGCCAGTTCGGCGTACCGGGTCCGGATCTCCGTGTCCGTCACCGAGCCGCCGGCGTCGGTGGCGAACGCCTCCAGGTCAGCGATGGCGGGGGTGACGAGCCTGATCGCTGGGACACCGCTGTCCGCCAGCTCCCGCCGCCGCCGCTCGGCGGCCGGGTAGTACTCCGCGTCGCTCTCCTCGAACATGTCGGGCCAGCGCCGGGTGGCCTCCGCGCGATCCGCACGCCGGAACGAGAGGATCCGGATCTCGTTCGGCGGCGCCTGGCCGGTGCCGAACCGTGCGGCGAGGTTCTCCGGGCTTCCCGCCGCTTCGAGCGGGGAGACCGGCACGATCTCGTCCATCGCGTCCGGCGGCAGTCCCAGTTCCTCGCGGACGTGGCGCCGGCCGCGCAGCGACACCGCCGCGTACACCGGCGGGCCCTCGGAGCTGCGTACGGCGTCGATCTCCTCCGACCCGAGACGGGCCACCAGCCGGTCGTACCAGGCCAGCGCCTCGGTCAGCTCACCGCGCCCGGCGAGCAGCTCCGCCGCGACCTCGCAGTGGCCCTCGTGGAGCGCGGGGTCGCGGGCCAACGCCGAGAGCTGCTCCCGCGCCTCGGCGTCCCGGCCGAGGCCGAACAGGAGCTCCGCGAGGTCGACGCGGGCGAAGGCGGCGTTCTCACCGGGCTCGTCGATGACCTGGCGGGGCAGCGCGATCGCCCGGTCCGGCTCACCGGCGCGGCTCCACTGCCCGGCCGCCTCCAGGAGGATCTCCCCGCGCTGGTCGGGGTACTCCCGCGCCTCGGCCTCGAGATCGTTCGCGGCCCTCGCTTCCGCCGTCATGGCCGGGACGTTATCGGCTGCGACCCGCATCCTGTCGGGACCCCTCACTACTCTCCCCGCCATGACCACCGCCTCCCTCACGCACACCGAGCGGGTGCGGCTGGAGGCCCTCCGGTACGCCACCGGCGAGGAGTCCGCCACCTACGTGGCGATCATGCGCACGTTCACCGGGGAGATCGCGGGCCTGCTGTCCGACCAGTCGGCGGCCGAGGTCGCCGCGCGGCTGGCCGAACAGGGATTCGAGCTCGACCGGGAGACCGTCGACGACCGGCTCTCCTACCTCGTCGAGCACGGCAACCTCGCGCGCAGCCCTCGCGAGACCGAGGCCCGCAGCCTGCGGGAGTACCTGCAGAACCGGGCCCGCTACCAGCTCACCCAACGCGGTGAGCTGGTCCACCGGTTCGTCGAGGAGCTGCTCGGGCACACCGAGTCGGCGCGCGAGGTGTCCACCGAGATGCTCGGCGGCATCCTCCACGGGCTCACGGCCCTCGCCGCGCTCGACGGGGAGGCGATCGAGTCGGCCGGCCCGGAGGCGCTCGCCCGGGACATCGGCACGGTGTTCGCGCAGTTCGAGCGGCTGGTCTCGTCCACCCGCGACTTCTACACCTACCTGTCGCAGGTGCTGGTGCGCTACGACCTCGACCGGGCCGAGTTCGCGGTGTTCAAGACCGCGCTGCTCGATTACCTGCAGCGCTTCGTCGACGAGATCGCCCGGCACATGCCGCAGATCGCCGACGTGCTGGCGCGCGTCGAGCCGAACGTCCCGGCCCTGTGCGCTCGGGCCAACGCCGGGCAGCGGCTCCGGGGCGTCGACGGCGAGGTGGCGCGGCGCAGCGCCGGGCTGGACCCGGCCGACTGGCCGAGCTTGCACGCGTGGTTCATCGGTGGCCCGGGCCGCGACTCCGACGCCACCGGCGTGCGGCGCCTGGCCACCGACGCGATGCGGGCCCTCCTGGTCAACCTCCGCCGCATCGCCACCGGCGGGCGCGAGCAGAGCCGCTACTCCGACCTCCTCACCCTCGCCCGCTGGTTCGCCGAGGCCGACGACGACACGGCGCACGCCCTCTGGGCCGCCGCCTTCGGCCTGTACCCGTGCCGCCACCTCGCCTTCGTGGCCGACGACGACGGTGACCCGATCCCACCCACCGCGTCGTGGTGGCGCACCCCCGTCGCCGACGTCCCCCTCGCCCTGCGCCGCACCGGGGCGCGCACGGTCCGCGGGCGGGCCGGACGAAGGGAGGACTACGCGGCGGCGAAAGCGGCCCGGATCGCCGAGCGAGAACGCGCGGAGGAACGGCGCGCCGCCGCACTGGCCGAGATCCGGGGCCACTCCGGGCGGCTCGGCACGGTCCGGCTCTCCGACGAGGCGCGCACCGCGCTTCTCGGCCTCTATTCTCGAGCGCTGCTCGAACGGGGGCGTCCGCTCACCGCGGACGACGTCGCGGAGGTCGACGCAGGCGGCTGGGTGCTCACCATCCGGCGGGCGCCCGGCGCGGGCACCACGATCGTCAGCCCGGCCGGCCACCTCGAGCTGCACGACCTCGTGCTGGCCGTCCACGAGACCGGGTATCGGCAACAGGAGACGGGATGAGCCGCATCGAGCGGCCGGCACCGGCCGAGGACGTCCAAGCGGTCGCCGAGCGCCAGCGCGCCGCCCGCGCCCTGCTGCGCACTCCGCTGCTGCACGCCGATGGTCAGGATGCGGACGACCTGCGCCTGGTCCGGCGCCACCGCACAGAGCTGGAGCGGCTGTTCGCCGACGGCTTCGGCTACCGCCTCGTCGTCGACCCGGGTGCCGCGCGGCTGTTCAAGACCGGCCTCGGCCGCGACGCCACCCGCCCGCTGCGCCGCCGCGCCGGCAAGGCGTTCACGCCGCGCATGTACGCGCTGCTCTGCCTCACCGTGGCCGCGCTCGGCCGCGCGAAGTCGCAGCTGCTGGTCGACGAGCTGGTGGCGCAGGTCCGGTCCGCCGCCGTCGACGCGGGCCTCGACGTCGACCTCGACTCGATCACCGATCGCCGAGCCCTCCACGCGGCGCTGTCGGCGCTGGTCGACCTCGGCGTGCTGCACGAGCGCGACGGCGACCTCGAGCACTGGGCCGACCAACGCACGGCCTCGCTGCTCGACGTGCGCCGCGACCGGCTGGGCCTGCTCGTCTCGGCCGTCCTGACCGGCGCCGAGGGGCCGGACGACCTCATCAACCGCGCCGCGCTCCCGTCGGCCGCCGGTGGCGCCCGCGTCGCCGTGCGACGCCGTCTCGTCGAATCGCCGATCCTGTCGATCGACGCGCTCACCGAGGAGCAGGCCGAGTGGTGGCGGCGCGGCCGCAACCGAGAGCGCGAGTGGTTCGCCGACCGCCTCGGTCTGCAGGTGGAGCTGCGCGCCGAGGGGGCGGTCGCGATCGACCCGGACGGCGAGCTCACCGACGTCGAGTTCCCCGCGGGCGGGTCCGGCCGGCACCTGGCGCTCCTCCTGCTGGAGGCGCTCGTCGCGACGCTCCGGACAGGCGCGCGCGAAGCCGCTGCTCCCGAGCGCGTGTGGCGGCGCGCCGGCCCGGAGCTCGTCGAAGCGGTGTCCGCGGAGGTCATCGCCCAGTGGGGCGCCGGGCTCAAGCGGGAGCACAGGGAGAACACCGAGCACGCGGTCGCCGAGGCCCGTCAGGTGCTCGTCGACTTCGGGCTGGTGCGGGTCGAACCCGACGGCGGCTGGCTGCTCCACGCCGCCGCAGCTCGCTACGCCGTCACGGCGACGCTCACCGACGCCGCGAGGGACGGGGAGGCGGACAGGTGAGCGACCGCTTCCGGCTCGCCCGCGCGGGCGTCCTCAACGTCTGGCAGTACGACGACCAGGTCTTCGAGTTCGCCGACGGGCGGCTGCTGCTGCGCGGCTCCAACGGCGCGGGCAAGTCGAAGACGCTCGAGATGCTGCTGCCCTTCGTCCTCGACGGCGACAAGGCCCGCATGACCGCGTCCGGGCGCCACCACACGAGCCTGCTCTGGCTCATGCTCGACGGGTACACCGGCCAGAACCGGGCCGGCTACCTGTGGGTCGAGTTCGCTTCCGCGACCGGGTCGTTCACCTGCGGCGTCGGTGTGCGGGCGTCGCAGTCGGCCCGACAGGCCACGGCCTGGTACTTCACCCTTCCGGGACGCATCGGCGTCGACCTGCAACTCGAGGACGACGCCGGCCCACTCGCCCGTGAGCGGCTGCGCAGCGCTGTCGAGGAGCGGGGCGGGCACTTCTTCGACTCGCCCCGGGCGTACAAGCAGCACGTCGGTCGCACCCTGTTCGGGCTCGAGCCGCTGCAGTACGACGAACTGCTGCGATTGCTGTACTGGCTGCGGCAGCCCCAGGTCGGCGAGGACATCGAACCGGCCCGCCTCGCCGAACAACTCGTCCAGGCGCTGCCGCAGATCGACGACGACGCCATCCGCTCCGCGGGCGACACGTTCGACGAGCTCGCGGCCTTCGGCGAGCAGCTCGACCGGCAGCGGCGCAGCGCCGACGGGGTGGCAGCGTTCGCCCGGGTCTACGCCGGCTACGCGCGTGAGGTGCTGCGGGCTCGTGGCGCCGAGGTAGTCGCCGCCCACACCGAGCGCACCCGGCTCACGCGGGAGGTCGACCGGTGCAGGGCGCACCTGGCGACGATCGCCGAGGAGCGGGAATCGGCGCAGCGGGAACGTTCCGATGCCGGCCGCGAGCGCGCCACGCTCGCCGCCCGGCTCGCCGAGCTGCGGGCCGATCCGCTCCTGCGCACCGAACGCGAGCTGGCCGGCCGTCGCGACCTTGCGGGCGAGCGGCGGCAGGCGGCCCGGCGCGCGGAGCACGCCGCCGCGGCGGCACAGCAGCGGGCCGACCGGTCGGGCGACCGGGTCCGCACCGACGCCGGGAAGTTGGGCGAGGATGTGCGGACGTACGCGTCGGCGGCGGGCCGCCACGCTGCCGAGCTCACCCGGCTGGGTGCCCGCACGTCGCTGGCGATCGCCCCTCACCTGCACGAACCGCACCTCACGGCGGCCGCCGACGTGCGTCCGCTCGCCGAGGGCCTCCACCGGCACGACAGTTCGGTCGAGGTGGCACGTCCGGTGCTCGGTGAGCTGCGAGCCGCGGTGCAGGTCGTCGAGGAGGCCCTCGCCGCACTCGACCGCTGCACCACCGAACGGGAACGCGCCGAGGAGCACACGGCCCGCGTCGAGCAGCAGGCGGAGGCCGAACGCGGGCTGCTCGCCGACGCGCGCGCCAGCGCCGAACGCGCGGAGTCGGCCTACTCCGCTGCCCTGGACGGCTGGCGCGCCGCCCCGCACGCCGTCCCGTTCGAGCTCCCCCTCCAGCTCACCGTCGAGGCCGTCACGCGCGTGGCGGCCGACGCCCGCGCCGCGGCCGCGCCCGTGCTGGACGGGCTGCGTGCGGAGCAGGCCGCCGCGGCAGCCGACCGCGCAGCGGCCGAGCGCAGCCTCGCCGATGCGGCGCGCAGGCGGGCCACGGTCGTCGCCGAGTCCGACCCGGCGCCGGCGGAGCCCTCATGGACGCGTTCGCCGCGCGAGGGTGCCCACGGGGCGCCGCTGTGGCGTCTGATCGACTTCGCCGATGGTGTCGACCACGCCGAGCGGGCCAACATCGAAGCAGCCTTGGAGGCGTCCGGTCTGCTCGACGCCTGGGTGCGGCCCGACGGTGCCGTGCTCGACGCCGACCGGCACGACACCGTGCTTCCGGCAGGGCCCGCGGTCGCCGGACCGTCGCTCACCGCGCTGCTCGTGCCCGACCCTCCGGAGTCGAGCCCGGTCACCGGCGACGTCGTCGCGGGCGTCCTCGCCCGGGTCGCCCTCGGGCCCGATGGCGAGCCGCACGACGGGGCTGCCGTCGCGGTCGACGGCCGCTGGCGGTTGGGCCCGCTCACCGGCCGCGCCGTCAAGCCGGCGGCGCAGTACATCGGTGCCACCGCCCGCGCAGCCGAGCGGGCGCGGCGGATCGCGGAGCTCGACGCGTTGATCGCCGAGCACACCAGGGCGCGGGAGACCGCCGCGGCCGCCGAACAGACGGCCGTCGACGCCGCGCGCGCCGTCGAGGACTGGCTCGCCGCGACGCCGGCCACCGACGAGCTGGTCGCCGCGTGGACCCGGTTGGACGAGCGCACGCGCAGCGCCGAACGGGCCGAGCGGCTCGTCGCGGAGGCTGAGGAGGCGGCGGCCCGCGCCCGGTCGGTGGAGGCCGCGCGCCGGCGGGAGCTGCACGAACTCGCCACCGTGCACGACCTCCCCACCGAGGCCGGTCCGCTCGGAGCGCGCCGGGAGGCCCTGCGGTCGCTCGACACCGCGCTCGCCACCCACCTCGAGCGCGGAAGTGGGCTGGCCGCGCGGCTGCGCCGCTGGGCCGACGACGCGTCCGCCCACGAGGCGTTGCTCACCGAGGCCGGAGAAGCGGCGCAGGAGGCCGCGGACGCCGCCGGCCGCGCAGTGGAAGCCCAGGCCGCCGCCGACGAACTGGAAGCCACGGTCGGTGCCCCGCTCCGGGAGATCCGCCGCCGCGTCGAGGCCGCCGAGGAGCGCGACGCGGCACTCCGCCGGCGGGACGCCGAGCTCGGCACGCGCGTGGAGGAGCTGCTGGCCGCGGGCGGGGCGGCCGAGCAGGCGACCCGCGACGCCGAGGGCCGGCTCGCCGAGCACGAACCGGCGCTGGCCGCCGCGGTCGCCGCACTCGCCGGGCTGGGCGACGTACCGGGCCTGCTCGGGTCCGGCGACGACCAGGCCATCGAGTCCGACGCCGCGCTCGGCCTCGCCCGCGGGTTCACCGCGGGCGGTCCGGTCCCGGCAGCCGTCCTCGCGCTGGCCCGCCGCTTCGCCGCCCTGCCCTCCCCCGCCGCGCCCGCCACCACCACGGCGGTCTTCGCGGCCTGGCAGGAGGCGGCCAGCGGACCCGCAGGCGACGTCGACCCGCGCGTGGTCGACGAGGGAGTGGCGCTCGCCGTCATCGGCCGCGACGACGCGGGCGAGCACCCGATCCACGTGCTGGCGCAGCGCCTGGCCGCAGCCGTCACGCGCGACGCCGACCTCCTCACCGAACGGGAGCGGCGCCTGTTCGAGGAGCACATCCTCGGTGACCTGGGCGAGTCACTGCGCGCGAGGAGGCTCGAGGCCGAGGAACTGGTCACCGAGATGAACAACCAGCTGCGCGGCGTCAGCACGAGCCAGGGCATCCACGTCCAGCTGCGGTGGCACCTGCGCGACGACGTGTCCGGCGACGCCCGCCGGGCCGTCGAACTGCTCGGCCGTCCGGTGGGTGCGCTGCTGCCCGACGAGCGTCGCGAACTGCGCGACGCGCTGCACCGGTTGATCGAGGCCTCCCGCGCCGACGCCCCGGAGGACTCCTACACCGAGCACCTCACCCGCGCGCTCGACTATCGCCGCTGGTTCGCCTTCCGCATCCGCTACACCCGCCCCGAAACCGCCGGCACGTGGCACGACCTGCACCGGCGCTCACCGCTGTCGCAGGGCGAGCAGAAGGTCGTGTGTTACCTGCCGCTGTTCGCCGCGGCGGCTGCGCATTTCAGCTCGCTCGCCGGGGCCGCCCCGCACTCGCCCCGGTTCGTCCTGCTCGACGACGCCTTCCCCAAGATCGATGTCCGCACCCACCCGCTGCTGTTCGGCCTCCTCGTGCAGCTCGACCTCGACTTCGTCGTCACGAGCGAGCGGTTGTGGGGCGACCACGCCACCGTGCCGTCACTCGCCATCTACGAGGCGCTGCGCGACCCGAACGAGCGCGGGATCGCCCAGTACCGGCACACCTGGGACGGCCAGCGACTCCACGCGGTCGGATGACTGCGAGCTGGCTCGACGACCCGGCCCTGGGGCGGGTCTGGAACGTACTGCGGGAACGACTCGAAGCCCGGGGACTGCGCGTGGAGGGACGCGTCGTGCTCCACGGCCTCGGCCGCGAGGAGCGCCACGCCGTCGCCGGGCTCCTCGGGCGCAGCGTGATCCGGGAGCGGGTCAGCGTCGATCTGGCCGCCCTCGACGCCGACCTCGAGGCGCGATCCGGGATCGGGGGCCTCCTCGCGGTGGTCGAGCACGCCACCGGTGCGCCCCTGCGCGACCGGCCCTCCGACCGCGCGCGGCACGCGGCGCGACGGGACGCCCCCATGGAGCTCGCCCGCACCCTGCTCGAGGGCGAGCCGTGGCTGGAGGACTGGCTCCACGACGTGCGCCGGGCCGGGTTGCTGTCGCGGGCCACCGACGCGACGGCCGCCGTCCGCACCGCGGCCGCGGCCCTGGCCCGCCTACCCGGCCGAGAGCTGTCGCGCACGGAGCTCGCCGTGGCCGCGGGCGGGCACGCCCACGCGCTGGACGACGGCTCGACGGCCGCCGCGCTCGTGCTGCGGGCCCTCGCAGCGCAGACCGGGGAACCCGTGCCCACCACGGCGTCCGGCCGGCGCGACCTGTGGGAGCGGTCCGGGGTGCGCGTCGACCTCGTCTCCACCACCTGCCTCACCCTCGGCCTGCGTGGCCGTGCCGGCCCCGTCGCGGCTCGGCTCGACCTCGCCGCAGACGCCGGTGACCCCGTACACCTCACCCCGTGGGACCTGCGACGTTCCACGTTGCGCATCCCGGACACCGTCCTGGTCTGCGAGAACCCGCGAGTGCTCGAGGCCGTCGCGGAGCGCGGGTCGCACACACCCGTGGTGTGCACGAGCGGGCAACCCGCGCTCGTCGTCCTGGATGTGCTCACCGCGCTGCAGGGTGCCGAGCTGCGCTACCACGGCGACTTCGACTGGCCGGGCGTCGCGATCGCCCATCGCCTGATCGCCGCAGCCGGCGTGACGCCGTGGCGCATGGGGGCCACCGACTACGAGCGCGGGCTCGCGGGCGCCACGCTCCCGCTCGTCGGCGCGCCGGTGGACCCGGTGTGGGACGCCGAGCTCGGAGCGGCGATGCGCCACCACGGCGTGGCCGTGCACGAAGAGGCCGTGTTGCCGCGCTTGCTCGACGACATCCCCTGAACCCGGCACAGATCAGTCCCACCAGAACCGCCACCGGGATGCGCCCCGGAGCCGCTGGGCGTACCGCCGCAAGGTGTCGGTGCTCATCTGCCCGGTGTAGGTCTCGAACGCATCCCAGCAGAACGCGGTGTGCTCGGCCGCGACGTGCAGGCACTCGTCCTGCGTCACCGGCGGTGCCGCCACCGCGAGTTCGAGCGTCGAGCTGTTGAGGCGGTAGAGCAGGGCGCCGAACCGGGTCTCCCAGCTCCGCAGCACCGCGCTCATGCCGACGTCGTCCTGCCACGAGCCCATGCACCCGATGAGCGCCGGCACGTCAGCCGGGCGGCGGGCGTCGACGAGATCGGGACGCCCGGGTTGGGCGTTCCCGCGACGGCGCGCGCGGCGTGCGCCACCGCCTCCTCCGGGTCGACGGGTGGCCTTTCCAGCAGGCCGGGGAAGCCGTCGCGGAAGGGGTCGAGGCGCTCGTTGCAGCACGCGCAACCGCCCCCGGGCCAGTTCTCGGACAGCACGTCGAGCGCGCCGCGGGTGTCGAGTTCGGCCACGGTCGCCGCGGGAACGACGGGCGGGTCCGTCCGGTCGCCGTACACCCACACCGGGCAGCGGCCGGTGGCGGCGTCGGTCAGGAGGCGGCGGTAGCCGGGGTCGATGGGCCACGTTGCGGGGTTCGAGAAGTCCATGGCCTGCACTGACGACGGCGGCCCACCCACGGTTCCACCGCTCACCGCCTGGCTATCGGAGCGTCGCCGCAGCGGCGTGCAGCTCGCGCAACACCCGGCCGGCGATGGCCGGGAACTCCTCGGCACCACCGGGCTCGGCCCACTCGGCGACGGCCCGGGAGAACGTGAGGGTCGCGAGTTCGGCCGCCACCGTCGCGGCGGGCTCGTTGACACCGCGGGCTCGGAGCGCGGCGGCCACAGCGGTGGTGATGTCGTGGCGCTTGAGCAGTTCGCGTTCCCGGAACTCGGGGTTCGAGGCGACGATGGCCAACCTCCGCGGTGCAAGATCCCGGCGCTCCGCGGCGAAGGTGTCAGTGGCGACGTGCGCGAACGCCGCCTCGATGGCCTCCAGCACGGTGAGCGACGCCGGCGCGTTCTCGATGCTCTCCGCGAGCCGCGCGGCGAGGGTGTCCCGCCCACCGAAGAGGACCTCGCGCTTGTCTCGGAAGTGCCGGAAGAACGTGCTCCGGTTCAGCCCGGCGGCCGCGGCGATCTGATCGGCCGTCGTGTCGTCGTACCCCTGCTCCGCGAATAGCTCGAGCGCGGCCCGCTCCAACCGCTCCCGCGCGTTCGGCTGCCACCGTGGCATGCCTCCACCCTACACAGCGATGCGACTGCGTCTCGTCAGCGTAAGCTGATGAGACGAAGTCGCATCAGGAGGAGATCGGGATGACGCTGGCGCACGTGACCCGGGCCGGTACCGAGAAGCAGATCGAGTGGATCGGCGGAGGCGTCCAGCGCATCGCCCTCGACGCGAATGCCACCGGCGGGCGGTTGGCCGTGATCCGCCAGACCATGCGGGGCGCCGCGGCGTCGCCGGTCCACGTGCACGCGAACGAGGACGAGACGATCCTGCTGCTGTCCGGCAGCGGCACGTTCTGGGCCGGTGACCAGCGGTGGGACCTGAAGTCCGGTGACACGGCGTTCCTGCCGCGCGGGCTCCCGCACGCCTACGTGCTGACCTCCGACGAGGCCGAACTCCTCACGATCTGCAATCCGGCCGGGTTCGAGGAGTTCATCCGCGCCGCCGGCTGGGACCTGGCCGACCCGAAGCCCGAGGGCTGGGCGGTGGACATGTCCCGGCTCGCCGAGGCCGCCGCCGCGACCGGCCAGACGCTCCTCGGTCCTCCCCTCGCCCTGGGCGACGACATGCCGGCGCAGTATCTCGGCAGCTGACCACCTCACCGGCCGCCGAACACGGCTTTCCGCTTCTCCGCGAACGCCCGCACGCCTTCGGCACCATCGGCCGTGGCGTAGAGGCCGAGCAGCAACTCCCGCTCCACCGTGAACCCCGACTCGGTGCCGGCGGCCCGCACCGCGGTCTTCGCCGCGGCCAGGGCGTGCGGGGCGCGGTGGGTGAGCTCCTCGGCCCAGGCCAGCGCGTCGGGCACGACGTCGGCGGCCGGCCGGATCCGGTTGACCACGCCGAGCCGGTGCGCCTCCGCCGCGTCCAGCCTGCCCGCCGTCAGGATCAGCTCGAGCGCCCGGTGCACGCCGATCAACCGCGTGAGGCGCTGGGTGCCGCCCCAGCCGGGGATCAGGCCCAGCTCGGTCTCGGGGAGGCCGAAAGAAGCGTCCTCGGCGGCGACGACCAGGTCGCAGGCCAGCACCACCTCGAACCCGCCGCCGAGCGCGAGCCCGCGCACCGCCGCGATCGTCGGCATCGGCAGGGCGGCAAGGCGGTGGCAGACGGCTCCGGCGGTCTCGGCGATCCGGCGGAGCTCCACGGCTGACGCGTCGACGTAGCCGCGGATGTCCGCGCCCGCGGAGAAGGCCCGCGAACCTCCCGTCAGCACGGCGGCGCGGACGTCCCGGTCGGCGGCCACCCGCGCCAGGTGGGCGTCGAGCTCGGTGAGCATCGCGAGATCGAAGGCGTTGAGCTTGCGCGGGCGGTCGAGCACGAGCATCTCGACGGCGCCGTGCCGCTCCGCGCAGACGGCCGGTTCCTCAGCCACGGACGACTCCCCGCTCCACCAGCGCGTCGATCTGCTCGGGGGTGAGGTCCAGCCCGGCGAGGACCTCACGCGTGTGCTCGCCCAGCGCGGGCGGCAGGGAGCGCAGCCCGGGGCGCTCGCCGTCGTAGCGGACGGGGTGCCCGAGCACGGCGACCTCCCCCGCGGCGGGGTGCTCGAAGCGCAGCACCGACCCGTTGTGGCACACCTGCGGGTCGTCGACGACCGCTGCGTAGTCGTTCACCGGCGCGAACCACACCTTGCGCTCGGTGAACAGGTCCTCCCACTCCTTGGTGGTGCGCTGGGCGAGGTGGCCCGCCACCCGCTCGTTGATCTCCTCACGGCGAGCGAGCACCTCGTCGTCGGCGACGGTCGCGAACCACGGGTCGTCGAGCACCGCCGCGAGCACGGGCGGGGTCGTGATGGAGACGCAGATGTGCCCGTCAGCGGTGGGGAAGACCCCGTAGGGCGCCTTGTAGTACATCGACGAGATCCGCGACGGGCTGCGCTCACCGCGGAACCCGTTGAGGAAGTAGGCGAGCGGCTCGATCTGCAGGTCGAGGGCGGCGCTGAGCAGGTTGCTCTCCACCAGGCAGCCGCGCCCGGTCCGCTGCCGCCCGTGCAGCGCTGCGAGGATGCCGAGCGCGCCGAGCACGGCGGCGTGCTGGTCGACGACCGAGGCGCCGACGGGCGTGGGCGGGGTGTCGCCGCCGCCGGTGGCGTGCGCGAGCCCGGACAGCGACTGGATGAGCACGTCCTGGCCCGGGCGGTCCCTGTACGGGCCGTCGGAGCCGTAGCCCGAGAGCGAGCAGTACACGAGCCGCGGGTTGATCTCCTTCAGCGACTCGTAGCCGAGGCCGAGGCGGTCCATCGTGCCCGGGCGGAAGCTCTCGACCAGGACGTCGGCGTCGGCGAGCAGCTTGCGCAGCAGCTCGATCGACTCGGGCGCCTTCAGGTCGATGGCGAGGCTGCGCGCGTTGCGGTTGCCCAGCAGGAAGAAGACGCTCTCGCCGTCGAGGTAGGCGTCCGGGCCCGACCAGCTGCGTTCGAACGCGCCGCCGGCCGGCTCGACCTTGACCACGTCGGCGCCGAGGTCGGCGAGGATCTGCGTGGCCGAGGGGCCCTGCAGGAAGTGGGTGAAGCTGACGACGGACACGCCCGAGAGCACGGCCGTTCTCCCTTCCGGAGGCTACTGGTGGGTGGGGACGGCGGCGGGCCGGCGCGCGTCGTCGGCGAGGTCGACGCTCTCGAGCGAGATGCCCTTCGTCTCGCGCGCGAACGCCACCGCGACCGTCGAGATGACGGCGGCGACCAGCAGGTAGACCGCGATCGGCGCGGACGAGTCGTAGGCCCGCAGCAGCGACGCGGTGATGAACGGCGCGAGCGACCCGGCGAAGATCGAGGTCATCTGGTAGCCGAAGGAGACACCGGAGTACCGCATCCGGGTCGGGAACATCTCGGCCATCATCGCCGGCTGCGGCGCGTACATCAGGGCGTGCACGACCACGCCGAGCACGAGCGCGACCACGATCAGCACGTCGCTGCCGGTGTCCATCAGCGGAAAGCCGACGAATCCCCATCCGCACATCAGCACCGAGCCCGCGAGGAAGACGGGCCTGCGCCCGAGGCGGTCGGCGAGGTGGCCGAAGAACGGCACGATCGCGAAGTGGATCGCGTGGACGATCACGAGCAGCAGCAGGATGTCGGTGGTCTCGCTGCCCACCTTGATCGACAGGTACGTGATCGAGAACGTGACGACCACCTGGTAGAGGATGTTCTCGGCCACCCGGGCGCCCATCGCCACGAGGATGCCCCGCGGGTAGCGGCGCACCACCTCGAAGACGCCCGCGTTCTCCACGGCCCGCGTCTTCGCCTTCTCCACGGCCTGCAGGAAGATCGGGGCTTCCTCGACCTGGGTGCGGATGTAGTAGCCGATCAGGACGATCACCGCCGACGCCCAGAACGCCACCCGCCAGCCCCACGCGAGGAACGCGTCCTCGGGCAGCGTGAACGCCAGCGACAGCAGCACCACCGTGGCCAGCAGGTTGCCGACCGGCAGCCCGGCCTGCGGCCAGCTCGACCAGAACGCGCGCCGCTCCGCCGGGCTGTGCTCGCCCACCAGCAGCACGGCCCCGCCCCACTCGCCGCCCACCGCGAACCCCTGCACGAAGCGCAGCAGCACCAGCAGCGCCGGGGCGCCGTAGCCGATCGCGTCGAAGCCGGGCAGGCAGCCGATGAGGAACGTGGCGGCGCCGACCAGCAGCAGGCTCACCTGCAGCAACTTCTTGCGCCCGTAGCGGTCGCCGAAGTAGCCGAACACCATGCCGCCCAGCGGGCGGGCGACGAAGCCGACCGCGTAGACGAGCAGCGCGTTGATGACCCCGTCGAGCGGGTTGCCGGTGCCGGGGAAGAACAGCGCACCGAAGACCAGCGCGGACGCCGCGGAGTAGAGCAGGAACTCGTACCACTCGGCCACGGTGCCCGCCATGGAGGCGGCGATGACCTTGCGCAGCTTCGCCGGGGAAGGGGGACGACTCACGGAAGGCTCCTTCGCCTGTGCCGGGAATGAGGAAGGTTCAGAGAGCGCTGCCGTGCTCGCGCATCACGGCGCGGACGTCGGCGCCGTCGATCTCGCGGTAGCCGGCGGACTTGCGCAGCGACAGCGACGTGGCGACGGCCGCGGCGTGGCCGTACTCGAAGCACTGCGCCGTGACGCGGGCCGACGCCAGCGCCTCGTGCTCGGCCGACAGGCAGCGGCCCGCGGTGATGACGTTCTCGCCGGTCGCGGGGACGAGGGCGAGGTAGGGGACCTCGTAGACGTCGCCGAGCAGCCACTCCAGGCGCGGGCGGTCGCCGCTGTGCAGCTCGATCGGCCAGGGTGAGCGCACGACCCCGTCGGGGCGCTTGCGGCAGCCGAGGACGTCGTCGTTGCGCAGGGTCTCCGCGCCGACGATGGAGCGGGTCTGGCGGATACCCGCCTCCACGCCGGTGTCGACGACGTGGGCGTCGGCGCAGCCGGGGACGTGGGCGCGCAGGAACGCGGCGTAGTCCCGGACCTGCGCGCGGCCGAGGATCTCGGCCTCGGTGAAGTCGGCGGGGTCGACGACGTTGAGCATCCGCCCGTCGCGCGCGGTCAGGCGGGTGGCGTTCACCAGGAGCTCCTGCGCGTGGGTGGTGCGGAAGATCCAGATCTTGGAACGCGGGAGGTCCAGCCCCTCGTCCCGCGCGGCGACGATCGCCTCCGACACCCACGGCGCGCAGATCGTGTCGCGCCCCCACGCCCGGTCGAACTCGGTCATGTCGACGCCGCCGAGCCGGAAGAACATCGTGGGGTTCTGGATGGAACCGTCCGCGCCGAAGACCGTGCGGTGCCCGGCCCGCGCGACGACCGCCGCGTCACCGGACGCGTCGATGGTGCGGGCCGCGCGGATCGTGGAGCGGCCGGCCGTCGACTCGACGACGACGCCGTGGTGCGTGCCGTCCGCGTCCAGCAGGACGCCGACGACGGTGGTGTGCAGCAGCACCGTGACGCCGGCCGTCGTGAGCAGGTGGTCGGCGACCTCGCGCCACACGAGCGGGTCGTGCGCCTCCGTGAACGTCTTGCCGTACAGCTGGGGCTCGGTGAGGCCACCCCGCTCGAGAAGCAGCTCGCGGAACCGCCCCGTGAAGCCCTCGACCACGCGACTGCGGCCCTCGTCGGCGTCCGCGGCGAGGTAGGACCCGCAGATCGTGCCGGACAGGCCCGCGACGGCCGCGCCCCCGCAGAACCCGTACTTCTCGACCAGCACGACGGACAGGCCCGACTCGGCCGCGACCGTCGCCGCCGCGACCCCGGCGGCACCACCACCGACCACCACGACGTCGACGTCGTGCAGGACGGGCAGGCCGTCGCCGCCCGCGTTGGTCAGCCGCCATCCCGGAAACTCGTCGACCGGTCGCGCATCACTCATATATCGGTTCTACATCGCCGATACGGGTCCCGGCAAGGGGCGCTGGGTTGAGCGGTGACCCCGAGGACCGCGACGCGGCGCTCTCGCCAGGTTCCGCGGAACGCAGCGGGGAGTCGACGGTCGCGTCGATCCCGCGTGGATCTCCTGAAACGACCCCGCCGCGCAGATCGAGTGTGTCAGGGTGGGGCACCGCGACTGGTCGACTTGGGGCTGCAGTGGACGACGTCGGAGCGCGACGAACCAACCGGTCGTGGCCCACTGGCAGCCTCTTGGCCCGACTGCCGACCGATGCACGCGACGCCTTGCTCGCCCAGACCCGGCCCCGCCGCTTCGCACCGACCGAGACGCTCCTGCATCAGGGCGCGACCGACCGACATGCCTATCTCATCCTCGACGGCAACGTGGCGGTGCACGTCATCGACAGCAGCGGCGTCGACGCCATGTTGGCCGTCCGACGGCGTGGCGACATCGTCGGCGAACTCGCAGCGCTCACCGGCGAACCCCGCAGCGCGACGGTGGTCGCGATGACCGACGTCCTGGCCGGCGTGATCACAGCGACCGCCCTGACGAAGGTCCTGACGACCCACCCGCCGGCGGCATGGGAGCTGGTACGGACACAAGCGCAACGGCTCGAGTGGGCGAACCAGCGGCGGGTCGACTTCGTGTCACGGCGTGCGGCAGCACGCGTGGCGCGCGTCCTCGCGGATCTCGCCCAGGAGATCGGCACCGGTAACGGGCAGCCCATCCGCGTCGAGCTCAGCCAGCGTGACATCGCCTCGATCGTCGGGATGGCCCTCAACACCGCCGAGAACGCACTGCGCAACCTGGCACGCCACGGGTACATCGAGCGCCGGTACCGCGCCGTCCTGGTCGTCGACTTGGCCGGCTTGGTCGAGTTCGCGAACTGGGAACGCGACAACCCGTAGTTTTCCGGAGTCCCGGACCCACATCCCGGCGACGATCGCCGCATGAACGACTCGTCGGAACCGGCTCTCGTCCGCCGGACCTGCATCACGGTCGACCTGGAGGGCTACAGCACGTTCGGCGCCCTGACACAGAAGGCGGCGCAACGCGGACTTGCCGAGGCCCTTGATACCGCAGCCGCCACGACGGGACTCCAGCGAACCACGTGGCAACTGCAGGACGCGGGCGACGGCGAGTTCGCGGTGCTCCCGCTCGGGGAGGACGAATCACTCGCAGTCGGAACCTTCCCCACGGAGCTCGACACGCAGTTCCGCATGCTGCACGAACGCGAAGGGCTACTGCTCCGGGCCCGGCTGGCGATCAACCACGGCATGGTGACGCCGGCAGCGAAGGGATTTGCCGGATGGGGGCCGTGCGACGCCGCGCGGATCGTCAACGCGCCCGCTGTGCGTGAGGCACTGCGAAGCATCCCGGAGGCACGGATCGTCGTTGCGCTGTCCCCGGAGATCTACCGGGACCTCGTACAGCAGGGTCACACGGCTCTCGATCCCGCACAGTTCAAGCAGGTCACGGTCCCTCGAACCGGCTTGGCGGCGTGGATCATGATTCCCAGGGTCCACCCCGATCTCATCCCGGACGAGGTCGACGACGATCTGGACGACGCTGCTGATCAGCCTGTGAGCCAACAGGCAACGGCGGAGAACTCTTCCGTCATGCAATCGGGTCGGGACACGACGGGGAACGTATCGGGCTCGAACAATTTTGTCGTCGGCTCGAACAGCAGGGTCACCGGCAGCAACAACACCAACTCGCCCGTGAACAACCTGTACCTCGGACCGAGGAATGACTGATCATCGAGAGCAGGTGCCCGGCGAGGGCGAGCCGATCGAGGCGAAGCAGGCCGACGAGCCGCACAGCGAGGACGAGCAACGCGTTCAGTCGAACCCGAAACGATCCGATGACGGCGATCCGGAGCCGGAATTCGAAGAAGTCCTGCGCTACGCGAAGCAGTTCATCAATTATGGGAACACCGTCCTGTACCTGGCACCGAACGCCTCGGCCGGCGCCAACGTCCGCATCCCAGCTCGCCTCCTCAGCGACGACGACGTCCATGCTGAGCTCACCTATTTCGTCCCCCCTGCCTCCTACGTGGAGGCTTCCGCGAAGCTGCAGCGTCGACGGCTCCTCATCTTGTGCGGCACGCAAGGGACGGGTCGGCGCTGCGGAGCACTGGCCCTGCTCACCCTGGCGGCGCCACCCGACGTCGACCACCTGGAGCCCGTGACCGAACTCCTCCCCCGGACCACGATCGAGGAGTTGCTCCACCTCACATTGAAGCCGAATAGGCGGTATGTCCTCCCCGACCTCGTCACGGGCGGAATCTCGTCCGAACGGCTTCGGTTCCGGCTCGACGAGCTTTCCGCCCACCTCACGTCTGCCGGCGCTGTACTGGTCGCGACGAGCAACTCTCCAGCAGACTTCTTCCCTTCGCACGCCGTCGACCTCGGCCGAATCGAATGCTCGAAAGTGCTGGACGCATATCTTCGACGTCAGACGCACGACTATGACGACGATACGGTCGAAAACTTGAGGAGCGTTGCCTCAAAGCGCCGACCAGCCGAAATGGCAACTTTCCTCACCCTACTGGAAGAATCCGGACCCCACACCGTATCGGAGCACTTCGAAAACGGCGACCAGCAAACGGTCAACAGTCTGATACTCCAGCACCCAGAATCCTACGAGCTTCTTCCGCTGATCGCTGCATCATTCCTTCCTGGCGCCTCCGAACGCTACTACGAGATGCACCTCGATCAGCTTCGCGAGCACGTCGACCAGCATGCACAGCGAACGCGCTGGAGCCGCGACTACAAGGATTGCATCGTCCAATCGCGGTCGGACCGCGCCACGTGGGTCGTTTCCCGCGAGCCTCCTCTTGATCGCCTGGAACGAACCGTGAAGCTCGCCGACACCGTGGAGTCGGCACACCTCCTGACGCGATTGCGCCAGCACTACGGACGAGAGCTTTGGGGTCCGGTCCACTCATGGCTGACGGAGCGGCCGAGGAAGATGCACGTCCGCGACGAAACTTCCCTCGCTGAGGGGATGGCGACCTTCGCTCGGGTCGACGCCGCCGGAGCCCGAGCGGTACTGGACGCCTGGGCCATCGAGAAGGAGTTGCCACCGCGTTGGGCGGCGGCTGCTGCGTTGTCCGCGATGTGCCGCGACAACAACGCCGACTTTGCCCTTCGGATCGCCATCGTGTGGTCATCCAGAAGTCGGAGAGAAAAGATCGTGGCAGCGATGGCCTTCAGCCAGGCACTCGGCCTGCAGCGGCCCGTCGAGGCGCTCAGCCGCCTCTGGTACCTCTGCCTCGGAGACATGATCGTCGCACGCCTCGCACGGATCCAGTTCGTCGCGTTCATCCGAGTCACCGCGCACGACACCGACATGCTGCGACTCACGCTCTCCATCGTCAACTGGCAACTGGAGCAACAGCTGCTCGGTCAGGCGTACCGGGACAAGAGCGTCAGTCAAGCGATCAGCACCGTGACTGCACTGCTGTCCGCCGACGTCACCCCTGACACGTCCCTGACGCTGCACGCACTCCGCTCCCTTCCCGATCACATCGACCTTCTCGGGAGCCTCTGGGCGCAGGTGTTGCGCACGTGGCCACACCGCGTTGCGGGACTGGACGTGCTCCGCGTGGCACACGGCGCGTTGCATTCCGTCGGCCAGTCCGATGCCTTCATCAAGCTCGGTAGATCAATAGCTAGTCGCGTCACCCGACAGGAGTGGGAGTGGATGTGTCGAGACCTGGCGCTTCCGACGGCGTGGATGCCGACGATGTTCCGCACGGAGATCGCTGTATGACTCCTGAGTCGTTCCCAGTGGTGGACGAACGTCCGTTGCTGCCGCCCGAGCGCCGCTGGTTCCGACGGCCGTGGCGCGACCCCGCGCTACTGCCCGCACTGATGCCCGGATGCGTCTACGTGTTCGCAACGAACTCGGAACGTTACACCGAGTGCGCCGATCCGGACGACCTCCGCGGCACGGAGCCGTATTTTGTCAACGCCAAGTGGGCGTGCATGGTCAACACCCGGTACCGCCAGATCACCACCACCGCGTGGATACCCGGTAAGGAGCCGCCGGACGATCTCGTGGTCACAGCGCTGTTCGGCTGCAAGGTCGACAACCCCGTCGAGGCGGCCAAGCGCGGTCCGGTTGACCTTCAGCAGCACCTCGACACCCAGTTCCGCCTCAACAAGGTTCTTCTCGAGATACAGCACCGGTTCTCGACCGAAAAGATCGAGACCGCTCGCACAATGGCGCCCGGATTGGTCAGACACGTTTACAAGAATGATCCTCCCATCATGGAAGGAGTGAGAATCACGCTCGAAGGCGTGTACCTGCACACGCCGGGCGAGCTGCGTCATCATTATGCCGAAGTACGTGACACGATTTGGGCTCGGGAGGTCGAGGCGCTGCGCGAGCGGTACGAGCTCGACCGCGTGGCACACACGGAGAAGCTGCTGACCTCGGCGGAGCGCGCACAGGCGGCAGCGATCGCCCGGCAGGAGACGAACACCTTGCGCGCTGCCGACCGCGCCTTCCAGGCGCGGGCTGACCGCACACAACACCTGGTGGACCAGGTCGAGAAGTGGCTCGACACCGACTCCGGCAAGCGAGCACTGATCGACCGGCGGCATCTCGCCGAAGAGCTCTTCGCACAGCTGACCGGCAAGCGCCTCCCGGTCGAGCTCGCACACGCACACCGCAACGGACGGGCGGAGCCGAAGGACGACGGTCCACGCCTGCCACCACCCGACCGCATCTCCCCCGCATGAGAGGACACATGGACGACGACTTGGTCCGCACCGTCGCGACGGCCGCGGCCACAGCGATCATCAGAGCGATCGGAACCGGCGCGTGGGAGGCCATCCGGGATCGCTGGTCCCGTGTCCTGGGCCGTGGTGTGCCGGACGAGGAAGCGGTGGTGGCCGGCGAGCTGGACGAATCGGCTGATGCCATCGCCTCTGCCGAGCCGGCCGACCGCGCACGACAAGCTGCCGAGCTCGAAGCCGAGTGGCGCGGAACCCTGCGCACCCGGCTCCGCTCAGACCCGGAGCTGCTCGCGGCGGTGCGCGAGCTCGTCGACACGCACCAGCCGTCCGACAGATCGGAAGTCGGCACCATCTCCCAGACCGCGAAGGTCCGCGGCGGGGTGAGCATCCAGTCGGGGCGGGACACCACGATCACGTGGCCCCGCTGAGCAGCCAGCCGTCGTTCCGCCGAACGCCCGCCTGCAGCGGAGCCGGGTCGACGGAGACACATCCGGCAGGGTCCCGGCCGGGTTCCGCGGAACCCGCCGCGTCCGGGAAGTGGTCAAGATCAGCGGATCGGGACATGAGCCGCACCCGTGCAGCACATACCCCGATCCTGCCGATCATGACCGGCGGGAAGGCGTCACCGCCCCTCGATCGCCTCCCGGATCTCCCCCACCCGGTCGGCGAGGAGCCCCACCGCCCCGACCGCGCGGGACATCGGGTCGTCCTCCGCCCCGCCGAGGGCCTGGTCGCGCAGGAACGCCTGCTTGACCTCGGTCCACCGCTGTGCCTGCTCGGGTGTGAGCCGCCCGCGCAGTTCGGCGAGCTTGAGCAGGTTGGCCTCGGCCCCGGAGGCGAAGGTCTGGGCCTCGCCGACGTAGTGGTCGTCGATCACGGCCTCGAGCTCGTCGGCGTTCATGGCGGGGACGATGCGCTCGGTCAGCTTGTTCATGTTGCGGTAGGAGCCCTGGAGCAGGAACGGCGGCTCGGCGCGGCTCGCGTCGGCCGTGGCCGCGGAGGCGATGTAGGCCTTGTTGTTGCCCAGCACCACCTGTTGCACGCGCAGCATCTTGCGCAGCACGGACAGCACCTCGTCGAGCTCGGCCGCCGAGTAGGGGTGGCTGAGCTGGTCGGGGCGGACGCCGTCGTCGCCGCGGGCGAGCCGCACGAGCAGCCGGATGTCGGACCGGTCGCGCATGGCCAGCGGGGTGAGCACCGGGTTGGACGTGAGCGCGTTCTCGACGTAGCTGAGCGCGAACAGCTCGTCCTTGCCGGACAGCACGTCGCCGAGGTTCCAGACGTCGGCGCGGTTGGCGAGCATGTCCGGCACCCGGAACCGCTTGCCCTCCTCGGTGTACGGGTTGCCGGCCATGCACACGGCGAACCGCTTGCCCCGCAGGTCGTAGGTGCGGGTGCGGCCGTCCCACACGCCCTCCATCCGGCGCTGCGCGTCGCAGAGCGAGATGAACTTCTGCAGCAGCTCGGGTGAGGTGTGCTGGATGTCGTCGAGGTAGAGCAGCACGTTGCTGCCCATCTCCAACGCGAAGTTGATCTTCTCGATCTCCTGGCGGGCTGTGGCGTTCGGGGCTTCCGCCGGGTCCACGGAGGTGACCGCGTGGCCCAGCGCGGGCCCGTTGACCTTCACGAACACCAGGCCGAGCCGGCTCGCGACGTACTCCATGAGCGTGGTCTTGCCGTAGCCGGGCGGGGAGATGAGCAGCAGCAGGCCGGACTGGTCCGTGCGCTTGGCGTCGCCCGCGGCGCCGAGCTGCCGGGCGAGGTTGGCGCCGATCAGCGGCAGGTACACCTCGTCGAGCAGGTGGTTGCGCACGAACCCGCTCATCACCTTCGGCTGGTACTCCGGCAGGCGCAGCCGCGCCCGCTCGGCCTCGACCAGCGCGATCCGCTGCTTCTGGTACTCGCGGAAACCGGGCACGCGCTCCTCGCGGAACCGTCGGCACCGGGTCAGCACCTCGTCGAGCCGGACGTGCAGCGTGCGGCCCTGCAGGCGCGGGTGGCTGCCGAGCAGCCCGTCCACCGTGGCGGTGAGCGACGCCGACGAGTCGCTCCGCGTCACGGCGGTGCCGCACAGCTCGAGCGTGATGGCCTCGGCCAGGTCGGCGGCGAACTCACCACCGCCCGTGGTGACGTAGGCCGACAGCCAGGCGTGGACCAGCTGGTACTGGGCCGGCAGGTCCCCGCGCAGCGCGCGCACGTCCTCGTCGAACTTCCGCCGCGACTCGGCGTCGACCCCGCCGAGCGCGCGGTGGAACCGCTCCTGGAGCGTGCGGGCCCCCGCGGCCGTGACGAACTCCGGGCTCCCGGTGGCGAGCTCCTCGAACAGGTACTCCCCCGCGAGCGCCGGGTCCGCATCCCCCAGCGAGAAGGCCTCGATCGCGTGGGCGAGCTCCGCGCACATCGCGTCGACCGCCGCCGACCGCCCGAACGCGGCCCGGGCGCGTGCCAGCGACGCCGCGCGGATCGTCCAGCTCTTGCGCGCCGCGTCGTCGGCGCCGAACGCCCAGAACAGCTGCGCCGCGGCGCGCTCGGCGCCCGGGTAGCGCAGCAGGCCCGCCCCGGCGTGCAACCGCACGAGGACCTCGAGGATCGCGGCGGCGTCGTGGTCGTGCACGCCGCGCTCGTAGCCCTCGTCGTAGCGGTTCGCGATCTCGGCGCGGACGACGGCCAGCAACCCGCCGCCGGTGACGGCGGCGTCGTGCAGGGCGTCGAGCCCGCCCTTCGCCTCGGCCGCGGCGAGGATCGAGGTGGCGAGGTGCTCCGCGCGGTAGACGTCGGCGGTCTCGGACACCACGAGCTGGTCCCAGAACGGCGCGGTGCGTGCGAACGCCTCGTCGCGGACGGGGGCGCGGTAGTCCGTGCCGGTGATCGAGAACGCCATGGCGCCCTCGTGCGGCACGAGGGTGAGGTCCACGGCCTGGGTGTTCACGGCGAAGACGTGACTGCCGAGGCGGATGGTCTCGCCGTCCGCCCCGTACAGGTCGAGCCGGTCGCGCAGGGCGCGCCCCGCCTCCTGGCGGGCCGCGGTGATCCGGCCGTCGAGCTCCTCGGCCCGGACCTGGTCGCCGATCCCGCGCAACTCCTCGGCGACGCTGCGCAGCTTCGCGACCATCGGGTCGGACGCGAAGTAGGTGTTGACCTCGTCGAGCGAGCCGAGCCCGGTGACCCGGCGGCGCACGCTCGACAGGATCCGCTCGGCCGAGGCCACCAGCCGGTCGGCCCGCCGGGCGCGCTCGTCGAGCAGCGCCTGCTTGCGCGACGAGAACGCCTCGTAGACGTCCTCCCGCTTGGTGGCGAGCTCGCCGAGGAAGTCGTCGAACTCGGCGAACCGCGACTCCAGGTTCTCCACCTGCAGCAGCAGCCTGCCGAGCTGCTCGTCGCAGGCCTCGGGGGTGTTCGCGGCCGCGAGCGCCCCGGTGATCGCCTGCCCGAGCAGAGCGAACTCGGCGGCGAACTCGGCCCGGCCCTCGGCGGCGAGCAGCTCGGACCGCCTGCCCTCGACGGTGGCGCGGGCCCGGTTGACGCCGGCGAGCACCTCCCCGACCCGTTCCAGGATGGCGGTGCGGACGGTCGCGTCGGCGATGCCGAGGGACCCGACGACGTCCGTGACGACCTGCAGCCCGCCGGTCTGGGCGGCCAGCCGCTCGCGGATCGGTTCGGCCTCCGCCACGGTGGCGATCCCGCCGGCGTCGGCGATCAGCTTGTCGATGTCGGCGTGGTAGGTGTCGAACGCGTCGTCGCCGCTGAGGAACTCGACGGCCCGCCTGCCCGCGTCGTCCAGCGCCTCGCGCAGGTCGGCGTCGAGGCCGTCGATGCGGGCCCGGTCGGCGTAGCGCATCTCCCGCACGGTGACCAGGTGGCCCTGGGCCTTGCGCAGGTCGGCCAGCAGCGTGACCCAGCCGTCGGCGGTGCGCGGCGCCAGCCCGCGGCTCGTGCGCACCAGCCCGCCCACCTGCTCGGCCGCCTCGTCGACGGCCGCGGTGGCCTGCGCGGTGAGCTCGGTGACCTTCTCGAACTCGTCGAGCACCTGCTCGGCGGTGTTCTGCAGGTCGGCGAGCGGGGTGCGCAGGTCGCCGAGCTCCTGCTCGCCGAGCCAGTGGAACGCGTCGAACGCGCGCCGGCACGCCGCGATCAGCGCCTCGAACACGGGGACGGCGGGCGCCATCTCGTCGACCATGCGCGCCACCGACAGACAGTCGGAGATGCCGCGCACGAGGTCGGCGTTGCCGATGCGCTCGAGGGGCCCCGTGCCGGCAGGCTGGGCCGCCGCGTAGAGGTCGGACTGGTAGGGCGTCTGCCAGACCTGCATGGCGTGGACCCGCGTCGGCTCGTCCGACGCCGCCCGGAACATCACCATCGTGCCGTCGTCGAACAGCGAGTAGCCGTGGCACGGGAGGGGGTTGGCCACCTCCTTGCGGATCACGTTGTAGGGCAGCAGCAGGTAGAAACCCTCGGCGCGGGCGTGGAAGACGTACAGCACGTCCTCGCCGTTGGGCGAGCGGATCACCCGCTCGAACTCGAGGTCGTCCACCGCGGTGTCGAACGACCGGCTCACCCCGGTGGCCAGGTAGTAGCCGCCGGGGAAGATCAGCCCCTGGTCCTCGGGCAGGCGCTGGCAGGCCTGCCCGATCCCGTCGGCGCGCACGACCTCCTTCGTGCGGGTGTTGAACACCAGGTACCGGTACCGCTCCTCGTTGTACGGCCGGATCCGCAGCAGGATCATCGGCCCCACCTGCGCGTACGACACGTCGGCGTCGGCGAGGCTCTGCAGCGGCTCGTCGACCGGCTCCGAGTAGATCCCCTCGCCGGTCTCGGTGTTGTTCTCCACCTTGACGGTGAGCGTGCCGCCAAGCGTCTCGACGAACACCTGGCCCAGGATCGACAGGTGCGGGTGCCGGCCGAGCACCTGGTCGTCGCGGGTGGCCTCGGTCCAGGTGAAGTCGTGCGAGGGCGGGAACACGTGCTCGCGCTCGCCGCGGTTGTCCACGTAGGACACCGCGCCGTCCGGCGTGACGCTCCAGCGGAGCACCTTGATGTCGCCGGTACGCCGTCCCGTCTGGAACACCGCGAGCAGCGAGCCCTCCACCTTGCGCAGCTGCAGCAGGCGGGTGTCCTTGTAATAGCGGTACAGCTCGGTGAAGTCGCGCTGGAACTGCGCGTCGCCGAGCAGCGCCTCCCGCCCGCCCGCGGCGGCGTCGAACCGGAACGCCGAGCCGTCGCGGGCGAACGTGTGCACCGAGAACACGTCGTCCACCGTGGTCTCCGGTTTGAGACCGATGTAGACGTTGTAGCCGAACAGCATCAGCCCGCCGACGGACACGATGTCGCGCGGCACGCAGTTGTTCTCCGTGCGGACGCGCTCGGTGCCCAGCAGCTCCAGCGTCGCGGACCCGAACGTCGACACCCGGCACTCGTTGAGGGCACCGGCCCGCCGAGCCAGCTCCGCGGCGTGCTCGGCGAGCCGCGTGCGCAGCAGCTCGTAGGTGCCCCCGTCGAGCCGGGCCGGTTCCCCCGGCGCGGCCACGTCCGCGGCGGTGACGCCGGCGGTCATTTCGCCGCGACGGGCAGGCTCGCCACGGACGTGTCGGCCAGGCCGAGCTGCTGCGCGAGCGCGTGCAGCTGCTGGGCCTTCGCCGAGTCCGGACCACCCTGATTGATCATCTTGAGCAGGAACGCCGACAGGGTGAGGTTCTTGACCTCCTCGCTACCGGCGCCGGCCAGCAGCTTGCCGATGTCCTCCATGAGGTTGCCCTCGCCGTTCACCCAGCGGCCGGTGATGGCCCGGGTGACCTCGGAGCTGTCGACGATCGCGTCGATGCCCTTGCCGAGCGCGACCGAGCTCATCAGCTTGTCGAGGAACATGCTGTCGCCGCCGACGATGTCGATGTCGGCGCTCTCGAGGCCCTTCGACAGCACGCTGGCCTGTGCCTCGGCGATCTGCCGGTGGACGTCGATCTTGGCGATCGCGATCTCCTTGTCGGTCTCCAGCCGCAGTCGGAACTCCTCGTGATCGCGGGACGCGGCGTCCAGCTCCGCCATCGCCGCGGCCTTGTCGCGCAGGCCCTCGGCCTCGCCCTGCAGCTTGAGCCGCAGCGCGTCGGCGGCCACGGCGGCCTTCTCCCGCTCGACGAGCGCCTCGGCGCGCCCGACCTTCTCCACGGCCTCCGCGCTGCGCTCGCTGACCTGCACCTCGGCCAGCCCGGCCGCGGCGGCCTCGGCCTGCACACCCTCCGCGAGCCGGATCTTGGCGCGGGCCTCCAGGTCGGCGGCCTGCTGCTCGGCCTCGGCCAGCGTGAGCCGCTCCTTGGCCTTGTGCGCGGCCGCCGCCTCGGCCGCTTCGGCGGCCTTGATGTCCTTGACCAGGTTCTCCTGCGCCTCGGCCTCGGCACGGATCACCGTGGCCTGACGCTCCCGCTCGGCCTCCTCGACGACCCGCAGCCGGTTGATGCTCTCCTCCTGCTCGGCGACCGTGCGGTCGACGGCGACGCGCTCCCGCACGACGTCGGCGACGGCCCGGCGCTCGACCTCGACCTCCTTGATCTTGGCGATCTCGGCGAGCTCCACCTCGCGGTCGCGCCCCACGACCTCCAGCAGCCGGTCCTTCTCGATCCGCTCCGACTCGATCGCGATCACGCGCTCCCGGTTCTTCGCCGCGACCGCGATCTCACGCTGCTGGTTCTGCTGCTGCACGCCGAGCGCCTCGTCGGTGCGCAGGTTCGCCGCCTGCGCCTTGAGCCGCTCCTCGGCCTGCACCCGCAGGGTCTCGGCCTCCTCGCGGGCCCGGACCGTCTCGACCTCGCGCTTCTGCTTGGACTCCGCGTCGGCCTGCTGCCGCTCCAGCTCGAGGATCGCCTCCCGGGCCTCCACGTTCTGGCGGGTGATCTCCTTCTCCTCGTTGCGCCGGTACTCGTTGGTGCGGATGTGCTCCAGCGCCGTGAGCTCGGTGATCTTGCGGATGCCCTGCGCGTCGAGGATGTTGTCGGAGTCGAGCGACTCGATCGGCGTCTGCTCGAGGTAGTCGATCGCGGCGTCCTCGAGGCTGTAGCCGTTGAGGTCGGTGCCGATCACCGCGATGATCCGGTCGCGGAACTCGTCGCGCTTGGTGTAGAGGTCGACGAAGTCGAGGTGCTTGCCGACCGTCTTCAACGCCTCGGAGAACTTCGCCGCGAACAGCGTCTGCAACGTCGACTGGTCGCTGGCCCGCTCGGTGCCGATCGCCTGGGCGACCTTGATGACGTCCTCGACGGTCTTGTTCACCCGCACGAAGAACGTGATGCGGATGTCGGCGCGGATGTTGTCGCGGCAGATGAGTCCGTCGTGACCGGTGCGCTCGATCTCGATCGTCTTGACCGAGATGTCCATGAACTCGGCCCGGTGCACCACCGGCAGCACGACTGCGCCGGTGAACGTGACGTCGACCTTGCGCATCTTGGAGACGATCAGGGCGCGGCCCTGGTCGACCTTCTTGAACAGCCTGCTGATCGCGATGAGCATCACGATCACGATCAGCAGGACGACACCGAGTGCGATCCCGGTGGACAGTGCGATCGATTCCATCAGTGTTCCTTGGTCGGTGGGTCCGGTGGCTGGGCCGACGGCGCGACGTCCACCCAGAAGATCTCTTTCTCGGCGTCGTAATCGAAGATCAACGCTTCCGAGCCGGAACGCAGCAGGCCCCGGCCTTCCATCTCGGCGGGCCTGCGCACCTGCACGATCGCCGACGAACCGTCGGCGGAGGTGATCTCCGCCTGGCCGAACGTCTCGCTCACGTGACCGGTCCGGATCACGCAGATGCGGCCGACGAAGTCGCTGCGCGTCGGCTCGACGGCGCTCGGCAGCGCCCTGCGGATCGGCACGACGACGAGCCTGGTGACGACGAGGCCGCCGGCCAGGGCGACGAGGAGCACCGCCCCGCCGAGAAGCACGCCGACCGCACCGTCGAGCGCCAGCTCGCCGAGCACGATCGTGCCGATCATGGCCAGCAACCAGGACAGCGTGATCCACAGCGACAGCGCGACCATGAGCGGCACACCGCCGAGGCCCAGCGAGTCGATCACGCCACCGCCCGCCCCGTCGCCCGCGTCGCCGTCGAAGAGGTCGAAGTCGGCACCGACCAGCACGAGCAGCCAGTACAGGACGACCACGACCAGCAGGAAGCTGAACAACACCGCCGGGAACGTCACGGTGGCGGCCAGGAACCCCGACATGCTGCTGCGTCCCCCTCCTCCAGCCGCCGCCCCCGTCGAACGCGGCCATGCCCCCCGGCTCGCGCAGCGATCATCCGCCGCTGCCACCAGGAGATCATCCGTGCTTCTACTGAACCGACCCACCGCGGGGCCAGGAGGTTGGGGGCGATCGATGCGAGATCGTCGCCGACAGGGCTCACACCGTAGGTCGGCGGCGGGCGGGTACCCGCCGCCCATGAAGACTCCCAGGTCGCTCCGCCCCCTGTTGATCACCACTGCCGCGGTGGCCGCCACGGCGGCGGCGGGGAAGGTCGGCACGGACGTCACGTCCCGCTGGTACCGGCGCCTGGACAAGCCGAGCTGGCAACCACCGGGCGCGGCGTTCCCCGTGGTCTGGAGCGTGCTGTACGCCCTGATCGCCGGGAGCGGGGCGCGGGCGCTCGACCGGGCGGAGCAGGAAGGCCCGCAGGCGCGGAACCGCTACCTGGGCGCCTACGGCACCAACCTCGCGCTCAACGCCGGCTGGACCTGGAGCTTCTTCACCGCGCAGAACCCGCCGCCGGCGACGCTCGAGGTGCTCGCGCTGGAGGCCTCCACCCTCGACCTCGTCCGTCGGACGTGGCAGCTCGACCGCAACGCCGGGATCGCACTGCTGCCCTACGCCGCGTGGACCACGTTCGCCACCGCGCTGACGGCGGAGATCGCCCGCCGCAATCGATGAAATCCGGGCCGTCCCCACGCCCATGATCACGGGTTTGGCGCATTCCCGGGTCGATTTCGCCCGGGAATGCGCCAAAGCCCTGATCATGGCCGCGGAACCGGCCTCCGGAGGCGCCGCGCGCCAAAAGGGCAGGCCCTGCCTGCCCACGTGATGCCCGGGAGGGGCCGCAGAGGCTCACGGGTCACGGGGCGCGAAGCGCTCGCGCAGCGACGCCGAAGGCGCCCTCGAGGCGTGAGAGGCGGCCCCGCACGATGCGCGGCGCGACCGGAGGCCCCGAACCACCAGAAAGCCCGGCGCCCCGGAGACCCCATGCCTGTCGGCCCTCGACACTCGTGTGGACCAGTCGACGGCGTTGCGCGCGCGAGGCTGAGGTTCGATCGCCCGGCCGACCGTAGGCTTCCCCCGTGGACGAGCTGGCATCGGTCGACGGCACCATCGGGCCGGCCGCGCAGATGACGATCCCGGTCACCGACGAGGGTCTGCTGCGCGGGGACGGGGTGTTCGAGGTGGCCCGCCTGTACGCGGGGCGCCCGTTCGCCTGGGACGAGCACGTCGAACGTCTGCAGCGCTCCGCGGCGAACCTCCGCCTGGAGTTCGACCTGGAGGCGGCGCTGGCCGAGGTGGACGCATTGCTCGCGAAGGTGGGTCCCGTCGACGGCGCGATCCGGTTGGTGATCACCCGTGGCGGGCGGCGCGTGGCCGTGGTCAGCCCGCTCCCCGAGCGGCAGCGCGCCGTCGCGCTCGGCACGGTCCGGTACGCGCCCACACGTGTGCTCGACGCCGTCAAGTCGCTCTCCTACGCGGCGAACATGCTGGCGTCCCGGCTCGCGCGCGAGGCGGGTGCGGACGAAGCGTTGCTGGTCAGCCCGCACGGCCGGGTGCTCGAGGCCCCGACGTCAGCCTTCTTCTTCGTGCTCGACGGCCGCCTGCACACCCCACCCCTCGCCGACCACGTCCTCGACTCGATCACCCGGCGCCACGTGCTCGAGCTGACGGGGGCCACGGCGCGCGTGCTGCACGAGGACCTGCTCGGGGAGCTGGAGGAGGCATTCCTCGCCTCGACCACCCGGGAGGTGCAGCCGGTGTCGTCGATCGACGGCCGCCCGCTCCCGGCGGTGCCCGGGCCGCAGACGACCGAGGCGGCCGATGCCCTGCGGCACCGCATCGCGGCACAACTCCGCTTGACCTGACCGGTCTGCTGTCCAACCATCGGACCACTCCCCAACGACGAGGAGTCGTCTGTGGAACCGTCGCTGCTGTCTCTGCTACCGCCGGTCGTCACGATCTTCTGCGCCATCGTCACGCGCCGGATCCTGATCTCCCTGGCGCTCGGCATCGTCCTCGGCGCGCTCATCCACGCCCAGGGCAACCTCATGGCCGCGGGCGTCTTCGTGTTCGACGTCGCGAGCGGGCTCGTGATCGACGACGGGGCCGTGGCGGAGGAGGTCTACATCCTCGGCGTCGTGCTGCTGCTGGGCGTCCTGACGTCGTTGATCCACGTCTCCGGCGGTCTGGTGGCCTTCGCGTCGTGGGCGATCACGAAGGTCCGCACGCGCGTGCAGGCGCAGCTGGTGCCGGTCGTCGTCGGCATCGTGATCTTCTTCGACGACGCGTTCAGCAGCCTGGTGGGTGGGAACGTCAGCCGGCCGATCACCGACCAGCACCGGATCTCCCGCGCGAAGCTGTCCTACCTCGTCGACTCGACGGCGGCACCGGTGATCGTCCTCGTGCCGATCTCGGGCTGGGCGGCCTTCATCGCCGCCACGATGACCGGCATCCTCGACGCCAACGGCGTCAGCGGGATCACCGGGTACGAGGCGTTCCTGCAGGCGATCCCGACGAACCTCTACGCGATCACGGCGCTGCTGCTCGCGATCGCCGCGGCGGCGCTCAGCCTCTCACTCGGCCCGATGAACGAGCACGAGCGCGCGGCGATGGAGGACGGGCTGCTCGTCGATCCCTCCCGCGGGCCGGTACCGGGCGAGACCGACCGCACGCTGGAGGCGCGCGCCGACGGCCGCGTCGGCGATCTCGTCGGGCCGGTGCTCGTCCTCACCGGGGTGACGGTGGTGTGCGCACTGTGGATCGGCATCGCGGGCACCGAGGGCCCGCTGTCCGTCATGGAGGTCCTCGCGAACACCGACGTGATCGTCTCGCTGTTCATCGGCACCGTGGTGGCCTGCCTGGTGACCGCGGGCACCCTGCTGGTGCGGGGCACCCCGGTCGATCTGATGGGCCGGGCCACCGTGGCCGGCCTGAAGTCGATGCTGGTGGCCGCGGCCGTGCTGTTCCTCGCGTGGGTCACCGCCGGGGTGATCTCGGAGCTCGGCATCGGCGAGTACCTCGCCGGGATCGTCGACGCCGCCCTCCCGACGGCGCTGCTGCCCGCGCTGCTGTTCGTGCTGGCCTCGTTCATCTCGTTCTCGATCGGCAGCACGTTCGGCACGTTCGGGCTGCTCCTGCCGATCGCGGGCGAGATCGCCGTGGCGCTCGACCCCAGCCTGCTCGTCCCGATGTTCGGCGCGGTGCTCGCCGGCGCGATCTTCGGCGACCACACCTCCCCGCTGTCGGACACCACGATCCTGTCCTCGATCGGGTCGGGCATCCAGCTCGTCGAGCACGTCACCACGCAGCTGCCCTTCGCGCTGGTGGCGGCGGGCGCGTCCGCGCTGGGCTACCTGGTGCTGGGCGCGACGGGCAGCGGCGTGGCCGGGCTGGTCACCGCGCTCGTGGCGCTGGCCCTCGCCGTCGGCGTGCTCTGGATGCGCTCCCCGCGCGTCGGCGCCTTCAGCGAGCCGACCTCCTGAGGCCTGCTCGCCCCGTGCCGCTTCCGGTACGCCGTGGGGGTGGCGCCCACCTCCCGGCGGAACACCGACCGGAAGTTCGCGGCCGTGCCGAACCCCGTGGCCGCGGCGATGCGCTCGACCGACCAGTCGGACACCTCCAGGAGCCGCCGCGCGCTCAGCAGCCGCTGCTGCGTGACCCACCGCAGCGGCGGCACCCCGGTCTCGTGCACGAACCGGCGGATGAACGTCCGGCGCGACAGCAGGCTGCGGTCCGCCATCTGCTGCACGGTGATCGGCGACGCCAGGTTCTCGAGCAGCCATTCCCGGGTGGCGGCCAGGTCGTCGCGGGCCGGGGCGGGCACCGTCGTGTACTGCGGGTCGGTGGCGGCCCGGGCCGGGGACACCACCTCCTTGGCCACCTCGTCGGCCGCGGCGGCCCCGAAGTCGCTGCGGACGACGTGCAGGCACGCGTCCACGCCCGCGCTCGCCCCGGCGGAGGTGAGCACGTTCCCGTCCTCGACGAGCAGCCGGTTCTCGAGCACCTCGACCCCCGGCCAGGCGGCCCGCAGCTCGTCGGCGTGGCGCCAGTGCGTCGTCACCCTCGTCACGCCCGCCACCCCGCAGGCCGCGAGCGCGAACACACCCGTGCAGACCGCGACGATGCGCGCGCCCCGCTCGGCGGCCCGCCGCAGCGCCTCGAGGTACGGCTGCGGGACGGGCAGGTGCGGGTCCTCGTAACCGGGCACCACCACCACGGCCGCGCGGTCGACCTCCGAAAGCGGGTCGCGCTCGCCGCACACGAGGAGGTGATAGCCCGGGTGGCGGTCGAACACGTGCGCGGGAATGCTCACGTCCATCGCGTACGCGCGGGGCACCGCGAGGATCGCCACGACGATTTCCCGCTCATACCAGGCGTTCATCCACCGCTCCTTCCGATCCGGCGCGGGCCCCCTGGCACGATCCTTGCCGGAAATGGCACCACAGCACGTGTCCGGCGCCGCGACGGCCCGCTACCGTCGCGGTCATGGCAGAGAAAGTGCAGGTCGAGAGCTTCGGCGTCGACTGGGAGAAGAACTACGGGTACGTCCAGGCCGTGCGCAGCGGCGACACCGTCCACCTCTCCGGCCAGGTCGCGCACGACGGGCCGAACCTCGTGGCCCCGGCTCCCGTCGACGATTCCGGAAAGGTCACCGATTTCGGCAACACGGCCGCCCAGATGCGCCAGTGCTACAAGAATGCGGCCACCCTGCTCGCGCGATTCGGGGCCACGCTCGACGACGTCGTCGACGAGGTCCTCTACGTCGTCGACGCCGACGCGGCCGACGCCGCGGCGGGAGAGGTGCGCAAGGAGGCCTACGGCCGGCCCGACCCCCAGGTGGCGAGCACGATGATCGGCACCCCGCGCCTGGCCTTCCCCGAGCTGCTGGTCGAGATCAAGCTCGTCGCGCGGCTCTGACAGCACATCCCCACCCAACAGGCGGAGCCCGCCGGCGCATTCCGGACCGTCACGCAGGCATGATGGGGAGCCGTGACGACCTCGGCTCTCCGCTCGGGGCTCGACCTGCGCTGGGTCGATCCCGCCATCCGCCCACAGGACGACCTGTTCGGTCACGTCAACGGCCAGTGGCTGCGCACCCACGTCATCCCCGACGACCGGGCGCAGGACGGCGCGTTCCGGGCGCTGTACGACAAGGCCGAGGAGGACGTGCGCGCCATCATCGAGGAGGCCGACGGCGAGCCGAGCACCGACGCCCGCAAGATCGCCGACCTCTACGGGTCCTTCATGGACGTCGAGCGGATCGAGGCGCTCGGCACCACGCCGCTGCAGCCGTTGCTCGACGAGATCGCGGCCGCCGAGGACAAGGCCGCGCTCGCGGCCGTGCTGGGCCGCGGGCAGCGGCAGGGCCGCGGGGCGCTCGTGGCTGCGTTCGTCTCCACCGACCCGAAGAACGCCACCCGCTACCTCGTGCAGCTCGAGCAGTCCGGGCTCGGGCTGCCCGACGAGTCCTACTACCGCGAGGACGCCTACGCCGAGATCCGCACGGCCTATGTCGCGCACCTCGCCCGCCTCGCCGAGCTCGTCGGGCTGCCCGATCCGGGCGGGCTCGCCGACCGCGTGATGGAGCTCGAGACCGCGCTCGCGGCGGCGTCGTGGGACCGCGTCACCAACCGTGACGCGGAGAAGACCTACACGCTCATGACCCTGCCCGCGCTGCGGCAGAACGCGCCCCAGTTCGACTGGGAGCCGTGGCTCGCCGCGTTCGGGGCGCCCGAGGGCGCCTTCGACGAGATCGTCGTGCGGCAGCCCAGCTTCGTGGCGGCGGCCGCGAAGCTGTGGGCGGAGCGCCCGCTCGCGCAGTGGCAGGAGTGGCTCGCGATCCACACGGCGTCGGCGTGCGCCGACTACCTCACCGAGGCGATCGTCGAGGAGGACTTCGACTTCCACGGCCGCACGCTCTCGGGCACGCCGCAGCTGCGCGAGCGGTGGAAGCGCGGCGTCGGCGTCGTGCAGGGCGCGCTCGGTGAAGCGGTCGGCAAGCTCTACGTCGAGCGGCACTTCCCCGCCGCGGCGAAGGAGCGCATGGTCGAGCTCGTCGCCAACCTCGTCGAGGCGTACCGGCAGAGCATCAGCACGCTGGACTGGATGAGCCCCGCCACGCGCGAACGGGCGCTCACCAAGCTCGGCAAGTTCGGGTCGAAGATCGGCTACCCGGACAAGTGGAAGGACTACTCGGCCCTCGAGATCCGGGCCGACGACCTGCTGGGCAACGCCCTGCGCGCCGGCGCCTGGCACACCGACTTCCAGCTCGCCAAGATCGGCAAGCCGGTCGACCGCGACGAGTGGCTCATGACGCCGCAGACCGTCAACGCCTACTACCACCCGCGCATGAACGAGATCGTGTTCCCGGCCGCGATCCTGCAGCCGCCGTTCTTCGACCCCGAGGCCGACGACGCGGCCAACTACGGCGGGATCGGCGCCGTCATCGGCCACGAGATCGGCCACGGGTTCGACGACCAGGGCTCCAAGTACGACGGCGACGGCACCATGACCGACTGGTGGGAGCCCGGCGACCGCGCCGAGTTCGAGCGCCGCGCCCAGGCGCTGATCGACCAGTACAGCGCGCTCTCCCCCGCCGGGCTGCCCGACCACAAGGTCAACGGCGCGCTCACCGTCGGGGAGAACATCGGCGACCTCGGCGGCCTCACCATCGCGATCAAGGCGTACAAGATCGCGATGGGCGACGCGGAGCCGCCCGTGATCGACGGGTTCACCGGGCTGCAGCGGGTGCTCGTCGGCTGGGCGCAGGTCTGGCGGATCGTCACCCGCGAGGCCGAGGCCATCCGGCGCCTCGCCGTCGACCCGCACTCGCCGCCCGACCTGCGCTGCAACGCCGTCGTCACCAACCTCGACGCCTTCCACGAGGCGTTCGGCGTGCAGGAGTCCGACGCGCTCTACCGGGCGCCGCAGGACCGGGTGCGCATCTGGTGACGCAGACCTGGACCGGCGCCGAGTGCGCGGCCGCGTGGGGCGTCAAGCCGGCCACCTGGCTCGGCTACGTCTCGCGCGGCCAGGCGCCGCAGCCGCTCCTGGAACCCGACGAACGGGGCCGCAAGCTGTGGGATGCCGACGAGGTGCGCGGCTTCCCACGGCCCGGCGTCGGGCGCAGCCGCACCGGCGCCGGACCCGAGGCGGAGGAGCTGCTCGGGCGGATGCGGGAGGTCGCCGACCGCATGGAGGAACTGCGGACCCGCCAGCGGGAACTGCTGACCGAGGGCAAGCGCCAGGGGCTGGAGATCAGCGCGATGGCCAAGGCGCTGGGGATCTCCCGGCAGACGGCCTACGGCTGGCTCGCCGACTGAACCCGGCTCACCCGCGGGGCGTCGCGTATTCGACCAGCCGCGCCCGCCCCGGCTCGGCGCCCGACCACGGGCCGTCGAGCTCGACGACCGCGATCGCCGAGGTCTTCATCTCCGGTTCCTCGCCGGTGAGCGCGCCGACCAGCCCCGCGACGCCCGGGTTGTGCCCCACCAGGAGCGCCGTTCCGACGTCGTCGGGGAACTCGCCCACGACCGCGCGCAAAGAACCGACCCCGGCCTCGTAGATCCGATCGTCGAAGACCGCGTCCGGCGGCCCGTCGAGCTCGGCCGCGACCAGCCGCCACGTCTGGCGCGTGCGGGCGGCGGGCGAACAGATCACCGCGTCGAGGTGCCCCACGTGCTCGCGGATCCAGCGCCCGGCGGCGGGCGCGTCGCGGCGGCCGCGCGGGTTCAGCGGCCGCTCCGCGTCGGGCACGCCGTCCGGCCACGCGGACTTCGCGTGGCGGAGCACCACCAGGCGTTTCACGGCACGAACTCGCAGAAGCTCTCGTAGTGGTCGTCGGTGTAGTACCAGTGTTCCGGATCCCGCTCGTCCGGCCCACCCGTCACGATCCGGCGCGCACCCCGATCCCGCGACCCGGGCGTCTCCACCGTGAACTCACGGTAGTAGCCGCGGTCCTCGTCGGGCAGCAGACCCTCGCGGTTGCCGAACGTCACCCCGTCGTTGCGCGGGTACTCGTAGGGGCCGCCCGCCTCGATGTCCTCGATCACCTCGGGCGCCTCGGGCGGCAGCTCCGCGACAGGACAGTCGGGGATGCCGTCGTCGGCCGCGGCGCTGGTGGTGGCCGCCGAACCGGTGGTGGCCTCCGCACCGGAGACGGGTGGCGCGGACGTCGGCGCCGACTGGCAACCGGCCAGCGCCACCACAGCCAGCAGCAGCGCGATCACGAACCTGGTCATGCGTCCCCCAGCGCCCGCACGCCGTGACGGCGCACGAAGGCCACCGTCTCGAACTGCCGGTCCCCCGGCCCGCCGCCGCGCCACAGATCGTCGGTGGCGGCGCGCAGGATCTCGGTGAGCGTCAGGAAGCCGGGCAGGTCCCCCTCCACCAGCTCCTCCGCCCCCGGCCACAGCAACGCCACCCGCTCGTCGTCGGGCCACCACGTGGCCAGGTCCCGCAGCGAGTCGACCAACGCGTCGAGGTTGCGCCCCGCCGTCTCCGGCAGCCGCAGCGCCCGCGCGATCGCCGCCTGCGCCTCCCGCAACCCGGCTGCGGGCCCCGCGACCTCCGCCACCGCGAACCCGCCGTCCACCAACGCCCGGCGCACCCGCTCCGCGTCGTCGGGGGCGGCGAGCAGCACCCCACGGCCGGCGAGGCCGGGAACCAGGGTGGCGACCCGCACCCGCGCAGTTCCGTTCACCGGCACATTGGATCAGACGGAGCCCCCGCTCGTGCCAGTCGTACACCACGGTCGGGCCAGCGCCGTGGTGTGCGACTCGCGCCCGGCACCTGGTGATCAGCAGAACCTGGCGGTCGTGCTGGGCGCGCCGGCGTACTGCTCGGCGAGCGCCACTCCAGATGCCGCCTCCGCCTCACGCATGATCCGCACGAGCCGTGCTACGTGGCCGCGGCAACCACCCTGGCGTGCTGCTCGCGTCGATCACCCATTGATCAGCAGCACCTGGGCGTGGTGGCAACCGCACTGGCGTACTGCTCAACGCGAAATCGGCGCGCCGCCCCCAACTCTGCGTCCGCCACCCTCGATCCGCGCCAGCCGTACGCCGCGGTCGTGGCGACCGCACTGGTGTACTGCTCATGCGGGCCAGCCCATGGTCAGCAGCACCTGGGCGTGGTGACGACCGCGCTGATGTACTGCTCAGCGCGGGGAGGCGCGGGCGGGCCGTCCGGGAGCTTGATCAGCAGATTGGCGCGTTTCCCGACGCCAGGTGTCGGGTTTCGCTCCCGACCGGCGATCATGGGGCCCGGGGCGCCGCCCGGGTCTGGCGCGCAAGATCCGCGCGAGCCGTACTTCGCGGTCGTGGCAACCGCACTGGCGTACTGCTCGACCTGAGATGGGCGCGCGCCGCCACCAGGTCTGCGTCCGCCACCCCCGATCCGCACCAGACGTACGCCGCAGTCGTGGTGGCAGCCCTCATGTACTGCTCACGCCGCCCACCCCATGGTCAGCAGCACCTGGAGGTGTTGGCGACCGCGCTGGTGTGCTGCTCGGCGGGCGGGGGCCTGGGTCAGCCGTCGGCGCTCGTGACGGAGGCGAGGCGGCGGAGGCGTTCCAGCAGCAGGGTGGTCTCGGAGGCGGTGAGGAGGACGGTGGCGCGGACCTCGCTGACGACGACGCCCTCGCGGATGTCGACGGCGAGGTCGCGCACCCGGTAGCGGCGGCCGCGCAGCACGGTGGCCACGCGGAGCACGCCGTCGAGGCCGCCCGTGACGTGGGCGACCACCGAGCGGTGCACGGGGTACTCAGGAGCGGGGGACGTCGACGGGCGCGCGGCGGACGTGGTCATCACGGATCTCCTCGGGGAGGGGTGGGGATCCGGACCAGGTTCCGGGCGGCAGGGACGCGCGCCGGTGTCCTGGCTCAGCCGGCGCGCCGGGTAATGATGGTCCACTGCGTGCGCACGGCTCGGCACTGTAGCAGGACGTCAACCGACTGTCCGGTGTGATTCGGTCACATCGGTCAAGTGTTCGTCACGCCCAAGCTTCGTGTTACGTTCGTCCGGCGCCGGTGACCCCGCCGGTGCGGAACCGTCGGGCCCAGCTGCCTCACCCGGGCGGCTGTGGTCCCACGGAGCACCTGGTGGAGGACCGCATGGAACCCGTGCAGCTACTCGGCCCGGACGGAACCCTTCGCGCCGACCCGCGGTGGCCGCTGGAGGTCACGCCGGAGTTGTGCCGCGACTTCTTCCGGCGGATGTCGCTGGCCCGCCGGTTCGACGACGAGGCGCTCGCGTTGCAGCGTCAGGGCGAGCTGGGCCTGTGGCTGCAGTCGCTCGGGCAGGAGGCCGCGCAGGTCGGTTCGATCACCGCGCTGCGCGCCGACGACCACGTCTTCCCCAGCTACCGCGAGCACGCCGCCGCGCTGTGCCGTGGCATCACGTCCGCCGAGCTGCTCGTGCAGTGGCGCGGCAACGCCCACAGCGGCTGGGACCCGGCCGAGTACCGGTTCCACATCTACACGCTCGTGCTGGCCGCGCAGCTGCCGCACGCCACCGGGTACGCGATGGGTGTGCAGCGCGACGGCGCCGACGAGATCGTCACCGTCTACTTCGGAGACGGCTCCACCAGCCAGGGCGAGGCGAACGAGTCGTTCAACTGGGCCGCGGCGGCCGAGGTGCCGCTGCTGTTCTTCTGCCAGAACAACCACTGGGCGATCTCGACCCCGACGCAGACGCAGATGCGCGCCCCGCTGCACCAGCGTGCGCTCGGCTTCGGCCTGGACGCGCACCTGGTGGACGGCAACGACGTGCTGGCCGTGCACGCGGTCACCAGCGCGGTGGCCGAGCAGATCCGCGCGGGCGGCGGCCCGGCGTTGATCGAGGCCGTGACCTACCGGATGGCCGGGCACAGCACGTCCGACGACCCGGGTCGCTACCGCAACTCGAGCGAGCTGGACGACTGGAGCACGCGCGACCCGATCGCGCGGCTCGAGGCGCTCATGGTGGACCGGGGCTACATCGACGACGCGTTCCGCGACGAGGTCGCGGGCGAGTGCGCGGCGCTGGCGGAGGAGACCCGGCGGGTCTGCCGCGAACTGCCGATCGCCGACATCGCAGGGCTGTTCACGTCCGTGCTCGCCGAGGAGACCCCGCTGCTGGCCGAGGAGCGCCGGCAGTACGAGGCGCTCGTCGCCTCCTACGTCGACTGATCCCCGCCTTCTCCCTCCCCCACCCCGGTCTCGACGGGAGCGAACGTGCCTGTGCTCACCCTGTCCCACGCGATCAACACCGGTCTGCGCCAAGCCATGGAGGACGACCCGAAGGTCGTCGTCATGGGCCAGGACGTCGGGCGGCTCGGCGGAGTCTTCCGGGTCACCGACGGCCTGCAGAAGGACTTCGGCGCCGACCGTGTGATCGACACCCCGCTCGCCGAGGCGAGCATCGTCGGCACCGCGATCGGGCTGGCCCTGCGCGGCTACCGGCCGGTCTGCGAGATCCAGTTCGACGGGTTCGTCTACCCGGCCTTCTCCCAGATCGTCGCCCAGCTGGCGAAGCTGCGGGCGCGCAGCGGCGGGCGGCTCGCGGTGCCGGTGGTCGTCCGGATCCCCGTCGGCGGGGGGATCGGCGCGGTCGAGCACCACAGCGAGTCCAACGAGGCGTACTTCGCCCACACCGCCGGGCTGCGGGTGGTGTGCTGCTCCGGCCCGCAGGACGCGCACTGGATGGTGCGCCAGGCACTGGCCGGCGACGACCCCGTGATCTTCTACGAGCCGAAGCGGCGGTACTGGTCCAAGGCCGAGGTGTCCGACGAGCCTGACCTGCCGCTGGACCGGGCACGGGTGGTGCGGCCCGGCCGCGACGTCACGCTGCTGACCTACGGCGGCATGGTGGCGACCTGCCTGCAGGCGGCCGAGGCCGCAACCGAGGACGGCCGCGACATCGAGGTCGTCGACCTGCGCACGCTCTCGCCGCTGGACATGGACACGATCGCCCGCTCGGTGGACAAGACCGGCCGCTGCGTCGTGGCGCACGAGGCGCCCACGTTCGCGGGCCTCGGCGCCGAGGTCGGCGCCGCGGTCACCGAGCGCTGCTTCTACCGCCTCGAGGCGCCGGTGCTGCGGGTCGGCGGGTTCAACACCCCCTACCCGCCGGCCAAGTTCGAGGACCGGTACCTGCCCGACCTCGACCGCGTCCTCGACGCCGTCGACCGATCCTTCGCCTGGTGAGCGCCACGATGACGACACACGAGTTCCGCCTGCCCGACGTCGGGGAGGGCCTCGAGGAGGCCGAGATCGTGACGTGGCGCGTCGCCGTGGGCGACACCGTCACGCACAACCAGGTGCTCGTCGAGATCGAGACCGCGAAGTCGCTGGTCGAGCTGCCCTCGCCGTTCGAGGGCACCGTGACGGCGCTGCTCGTGCCGGAGGGCAAGACGATTCCGGTCGGCACGCCGATCATCGCCATCGGGGACGCTGCGGCGCAGCGGGCCGAGGTGGAGCCCCAGGAGGAGGCGGAGCCCGCGCCGTCGGTGCTGGTGGGCTACGGCCCCGCAGCGGAGGGCGGCAGCACGCGGCGGCGCCGGAAGGCAGCCCCCGAGCCCACCCCCGCCCCCACCGCCGCCGGGCCGACCCGGGCGAAGCCGCCGGTGCGCAAGCTCGCGAAGGACCTCGGCGTCGACCTCGCCACGGTGCCCGCGTCGGGGCCCGCCGGCACCATCACCCGCGAGGACGTCCGGCGTGCCGCCCAACCGGCTGCAGCACGCACCGCCGAGCCCACCGGGAACGAGCTGACCACCCGGATCCCGGTGAAGGGCGTCCGCAAGGCCACCGCGGCCGCGATGGTGGGCAGCGCGTTCACGGCACCGCACGTCACCGAGTTCATGACGGTGGACGTGACCCGGTCGGTGAAGCTGGTCGAGAAGCTCAAGGCCGACCGCGCCTTCGAGGGCACCCGCGTGACGATGCTGCTGCTCGCGGCGCGCGCGCTGCTGGCCGCGGTGCGCGACCACCCCGACATCAACGCCTCGTGGGACGAGACGGCGAACGAGATCGTGGTGCACCACCGGGTCAACCTCGGCATCGCGGCCGCCACGCCGCGCGGGCTGATGGTGCCCAACATCAAGGACGCGGGCTCGCTCCCGCTGCCGCGCCTGGCGGGCGCCCTGACCGACCTCGTGCGCACGGCGCGGGAGGGCCGGTCGACGCCGGAGGACATGTCCCGCGGCACCATCACGATCACGAACATCGGGGTGTTCGGGGTCGACGCGGGCACGCCGATCCTCAACCCGGGCGAGGCCGCGATCCTCTGCCTGGGCGCGGTGCGCCGGACGCCGTGGGAACACAAGGGCGAGGTGGCGCTGCGCTGGACCACCCAGCTCGCGCTCTCCTTCGACCACCGCCTCGTCGACGGCGAGCTGGGCAGCAAGGTGCTCGCGCGGGTCGGGAGGATCCTCGAGAACCCGAAGTGGGAGCTCCTGCTCAGCTAGCGTCGCCCTCCTCGAGCGCCGCACCCAGCGGCGTCGGCGAGGTCCAGGTCTGCAGGATGATCATGGACTCGCTGTGCTGGAAGTCGGCCACCGCCCACACGTCGCCGAGGAGGATCTCCCGCAGGTGCAGCTGGTCGCGCACGAGGAAGGTGAGCAGCAGGTCCCACCGCCCCGTGACCAGCTGCACCGAGCGGACCTCGGGGATCGCGCGCAGCGACTCGACGGTGTCGCGCACCGGCTTGCCCTGCCTCAGCTGGATCGCCACGACCACCTCGAGGGCGTAGCCCAGCGCGGCCGGGTCGACGTCGGCGGTGAAGCCGCGGATGACGCCGCGCTTCTGCAGCCGCTCGAGCCGCTCGCCCACCGCGCTCGGGGACATGCCGATGGCGCGGGCCAGTGCCCGGTTCGACAACCGCGGGTCCTCGATCAGGAGCTCGAGGAGCCTGCGGTCCGTCGCGTCCACGCCGTTGCTGCGCTCCACGGTGACCGTCAGTGCAGCACGCGCAGCTGGAACGGGTAGTCGTACACCTGGTTGTCGGCCGCGCGGATCGCGCCCTTGATGTGGCACCACGCGGACACCACGAACAGCACGATGAGCAGGGGCACACCGATCACGGCGCCGATCACGGTGAAGATCAGCAGCCAGCTGAGCAGGAACAGCACCCAGAAGCTCAGGTTGAAGTTGAACGCCCCGGCCGCGGCGCGGCGCGCGAACGGGTCGTTCTTGAACGCCATCCAGACGATCAGGGGTCCGAGAAGGCTGAGGGAACCGGCGCTCAGCAGCGCCGCGATCGGTGCCGACAGGTGGGCGAGGATGGCCCCCGCCCTGCTGCCCGCCGAGGGGAGCGCGGTGGGGGTGGTGTCGGCATCGCGCTGGTAGGGATCGTACGGCGACGACATCGGGTCCTCCTCTTCCGCCGGACTCCCCCGTTCAACGAGCGGGCCGCGCCTGTGGTGCCCGGGTCATGCGCTGGAGGCCGTGACGTCGGCAGTCTTCTCGAACCGCGGGTCGAGCGCGATCCCCCAGCCGGGCGCCGTCGGGGCGGGCACGGCCCCGTCGACGACCTGCAGCACCGGCTCGTAGATCCCCTCGCTCCACGGGGTCTTCTCGATGCTCCACTCCTGGTACTGGGTGCAGGCGGGCATCGCCGCGGCGAGGTGGAGGGTGAACACCTGCAGCAACGAGTCGTTGGCGCAGTGCGGGGTGCACGGGATGCCCGCGGCCTCGGCGAGCACGGCCACCTTGCGGGCGCGGGAGATCCCGCCGATGTAGCCGATGTCCGGCTGGACGATGTCGACGACGCGGCCGGAGATCATGCGCTGGAACTGCGGGATCGAGATGTCCTGCTCCCCGCCGGAGACGGGGATGTCCAGCGCCGCCGTGACCTGGGCGGTCTGCTCCAGCTCCGGGAACGGGCAGGGCTCCTCGAAGTGGAAGTAGCCGTGCTCCTCCAGCAGCCGCCCGACCCGGATCGCGCGGCCCACGGAGAACCCGCCGTTGGCGTCGGCCGAGATGTCGACGCCGTCGCCGAGCACCTCCCGCACGTGCGGGACGATCCGCTCGGTGCGGCCCGGCGCCGCGTCGACGTCGCGGCCCATCGCGTCCGCGACGCGGATCTTCACGGCGCGGAACCCGCGCTCGGCCACGTGCGCGGCGAGCCGCTCGGCCTCCTCCTCCGGGGTGACCGAGCGCTTCATGCTGGAGGCGTACACCGGCACCGACGCGCGGGCGTGGCCGCCGATGAGCTTGGCGACCGGCTGGCCGGTGACCTGGCCCAGCACGTCCCACAGGGCGGTGTCGACGCCGGCGAGCGCGCGGTGCAGGAAGCTGCTGGGGAACTTGTAGTGCACGCGCACGCACTCGTCCACCAGCGCCTCGACGTCCCACGGGTCCTTGCCGAGGAACAGCGGCGCCACCATTTCGTGCAGCACCTGGGCGCTCAGGCCCGCCTGGTACGGGGCGGTCTGGCCGATGCCGACCACGCCGTCGTCGGTGCGCACGCGCACCACGGCGACCTGCCCGCTGACCAGCGTCTCGATGCGTTCGATCTTCACAGGTGCTTCCCCAACTCCTCGACCAGACGGGTGCGCACGTCACAGGCGTCGAACGCGAAGCAGTCGGCGAGCGCGCGCGCCTGCTCGGCGTCGACCCCGGCGAAGCAGCGCGCGAAGTCGTCGACCATCGGCTCGGCCAGCAGTATGTGCCGCACGAGGACGTGGATCCACTGCCGCTGCCCGAAGGGGAGCGGGTCGAACTGCGGGAACTCGCGCGCCACCGTGCGCTCGATCGGTTCCAGCAGCTCGCGCACGCCCGTGTCGACCCCGCCCCAGACGTCGACGCCGAGGCGGGCCTTCTTCTCCAGCACGGGCGCGATCCGGCGCAGGTAGTCGGAGTCGGACCGCGCGTGCACCACGCCCTGCAGCCCGATGTCCTTGTAGGTCCACAGGCTCCAGCCCGCGCCGTGCTCGTCGTAGAGGTCGAGCTGGTCGGCCAGCACGCGGTAGCGGTGCTCGTCGCGCGCCGGGTCGCCGGTGTAGACGGGCCCGAACTCCCCCACCCAGATCGGGGTGCCCGTGCGACGCATGTACTCGCTGCGCTGCAGGAACCGCTGCTCGACGTAGGCGCGGTCGACGTACTGCCCGCGGGAGACGCCCGGGTAGTCGCCGCTGTCGGCGAACCCGGCGAGCGCGTAGTCGTGCACCGTGTAGACGGTGTTGTCCCACGGCTCGGCGAACGCGTCGAAGTCGGTGGCGTGCCGGTTGCCGTCGAGGTAGATGACGTGGTGCGGGTCGACCGCCCGGATCGCCGCGTGCAGCCGTTCGTAGAACGGCCCGATGGCGTCGCCGTCGGAGTCGGCGGGCTCGTTGAGCGGGTTGTAGCCCGCGACCCAGGGGTGGTCGCGGTACCGGTCGGCGAGCGCCTCCCACAGGTGCACGACGCGGTCCTGGAAGTGGCGGTGGGTCCAGAAGAACGACCGGTGGGTCGGGTTGTCGCTGTGCCAGCGCTGGTTGTGGAAACCGGGGGCGGCGTGCAGGTCGAGCACGGTGTAGATCCCGTGCCGCGCGCACGTCTCGATGGCGGAGTCGAGCAGCCGGAAGCCCGACTCCTTGACCCTCATGGGTGCGGCGTCGTCCTCGAAGTGGCGGTAGTGGAACGGCAGGCGCACGGAGTTCATCCCGGTGTCCGCGAGGAACCGGGCGTCGGCGTCGGTGAAGAACACCTCGAGGAACCGGTCGAAGAACGCCTCGTACGCCTCCGGCCCGAGCACCGACCGCAGCGCCTTGCGGTGCAGCTCCTCTGTGGACGGGAACCCGGTGATGAAGTTCTCCATGTTCATCCACCCCCCGAGGCCGACGCCGCGCAGGCGCACCGGCTCGCCAGCGGCCGTGGCGAGGTGGTCGCCGTCGACGCGGAGGAGTACGGACGGGTCGGGCATGGGAACGCTCACTCCAGTCGTGGGGGTCATTTGCCGAAGCCGGCGGTGAGGCCGCGCACCAGGTAGCGGCGGCCCAGGACGTACGCGGCGAGCATCGGGAGGGTGGAGAGCACCACGGCCGCGAGCACCGCCGGGACGTTCACGCTGAACTCCCCCTGGAAGGTCCACAGCGCCATCGGCAGCACCCGCTTGTCGGCGCTCTGGGTGAGGATCAGCGGGAACAGGAAGCCGTTCCACACGTGCAGCGCGTCGTAGATCGCCACGGTCACGAGCGCGGGCCGCGCGAGCGGCAGCACGAGGTTCCACAGGATCCGCCAGTCACCGGCCCCGTCCAGGCGCATCGACTCGAACAGCTCGTTCGGGATGTCACGCATGAAGTTGCTCAGGATGAGCACGGTGATCGGCACCGCGAACCCGATCGAGGGCAGCACCAACGCGAGCAGGCTGTCGTACAGGTGCGCCCGCGTGATCATGTAGTAGAGCGGGATGATCGTGGCGTGGGTCGGGATGGCCAGGCCCAGCAGGAACACCGAGAACGTGCCGCGCACGAACCGGCCGCTCCCGCGCACCACCGCGTACGCCGCCATCACCGAGATGGCGACGGTGCCGCCGACGGCCGCCACCGTGATGATCACGCTGTTGACGAAGTACAGCCCGAAGCCGCTCTCCAGCACGAGCCGGTAGTTGTCGAGCGTGACGTCCGTGGGCGGGGCGAGCGGGTTGGAGGCGAAGAAGCCCGCCTGGCTGCGCAGGCTGGAGATCACCACGTAGTAGATCGGCAGCACGATCACCGCCAGCCACGCGATGCCGCCGAGACCGGCGAGGACGTTCGGCTGTTCCCGCCGCACGCGCCCGCGCCGCACCGGCGCACCCGGTGGGCGGCGCGTGGGCCGCTCGATCGTCGTGGCAGCCATCTAGAGCCCCTCCTGCTCGCTGCGCATCCGGGCGAAGCCGGAGAAGCGGGTCAGCACCAGGGCCAGCCCGAGGCCCGCCACCACGAGGATCACGGCCAGCACGCTGGCCCCGCCCATGTCGTTGGCGGCGAAGCCGGTGAGGTACATGTCGAGCGGCAGCAGCCGCGTGGCGGTGCCGGGCCCGCCGCCGGTGAGCACGAACACCACGTCGAAGTAGGTCAGCGACCCGGTGAGCATGAGGGTCGAGGACGTGACGATCGTGTAGCGCAGCTGCGGCAGGGTGATGTGGCGGAACTGCTGCCACCGGTTCGCGCCGTCGATCGTGGCGGCCTCGTAGAGCGAGACCGGGATCTGCCGCACCCCGGCCTGGTAGAGCAGCGTGTGGAACGGCACGAACTGCCAGGCGATCACGAAGATCACCACGTAGAGGACGAGGTCGGGGTCGCCGAGCCAGTCCTGTGCGAGGAACCCGATCGCGCCGCCCACCCCGAAGTTCGGGTCGAGGATCGCCTTGAACGCGATGGCGACGGCGGCCGAGGACAGCAGCAGGGGCACGAAGTACAGCACCGCCAGCAGGGCCCGGTAGCGCTGCGTGCCGGCGGTGAACACGCCCAGCAGCAGGCTGATCGGGGTCTGCACCAGCCAGGACACCACCATGATCTTCAGCGTCAGCAGCAGCGCCTGGCCGGTGAGCGGGTCGGTGAGCTCGGCGGCCCAGTTGCCCAGGCCCGCCCAGCCGACCTCGCCGAGCCCGTCCCACTCGGCGAAGCTCAGCACGAGCGCCCCGGCAAGCGGCACCAGCGCGAACACCACGAAGAACACGAGCGCAGGCACGGCCAGCAGCCCGCTGGCGCCCGAGCGGCGGGATGACGTCAGTACGGCCACGCCCGCCTCAGCTCGCGATCGTGGCGTTCATGGCGTCGGAGAACTGCTCCGGCGTGATCTGGCCGAGGAAGACCTGCTGCAGGTTCGTGAGCACCGCGTCGCCCTGCTCGGGGCTCAGGGCCTGGTCGAGCGAGAGCTGGAAGTGGGGCGCGTTCGCGGCGAGGTCGTAGACGGCCCGGAAGTAGGCCGGGTCGCTCGACGCGGCGATCTCGTCGTCGATGCCGGCCACCGGCGGCACGTTGCCGACGGCGAGGAGGTCGGCGGCGTACCGCTCGCCCAGCAGCTCCTCCTTGATGTAGTCGCGCGCGACCTGCTTCTCCTCGGGCGTGGCCGTGGCCGAGATCGACCAGAAGTTGGAGGGGTTCCCGACGACGTTCGCCGGGTCGCCCGCGCCGCCCTCGACGGCCGGGAACGGGAACCAGCCGAGCTTGCCCTCCGCGAGGAAGTCCGGCGCCCCGGTCTGGATGTTCTGGTAGGTGGCGGGCAGCCCGAGGCTCATCGCGGCGCGTCCCGTGTAGAGCAGGGCGGTGTCGGCGCCGGAGTCGGTGGCGATCGAGGCGAACCCGTTGACGAACCCGCCCGCGTCCACCAGCTCCTGGATCATCGTGTTCGCGCGGAGCACCGCCGGGTGCGACCAGGCACCGGGCCGGTTCGCGACGATCGCGTCCGTGACCTCGGGACCGCCGACGCGGTCGACCAGGTAGGAGAACCACGGCAGCAGCGGCCACCGTGCCTGGCCGGCCACGGTGAACGGGGCGATGCCCGCGGCCTGGAAGCGCGGGACCAGGGCCATCAGCTCACCCCACGTGGTGGGCGGCTGCGCGCCGACCTGCGCGAACAGGTCCTTGTTGTAGTAGATCATCACCGGCTTCACGCCGTTGTTGGGCACGGCGTACGTCTTGCCGTCGATCTGCCCCACCGCCGCGATCGAGGGCAGGAACCGGTCGGCGAGCGCCGGGTCGGCGGCGAGATCGGACAGGTCGTCCACCGAACCCGCCCGCACGTAGGAGTTCAGGACACCCCCACCCCAGCCGTAGATCAGCGTCGGGGCGTCGGCGGCGCCGACGGCAGTGCGGATCTTCTGCTTGTAGGGGTCGTTCGCGAACGACTGCACCGCGAACGTCTTGTCCGGGTGGGCGGCGTTCCAGGCGTCGAACGAGTTGGTGAACGCCTTCTCGGTGACCCCGCTGATGATCCACGCCGAGGCCGCGCCGGTGGGTTCGCCGCCACTGCGGGGGCCCGCGGTGCCGCAGGCCGCCGCGCCGACGAGGAGCGCGGCGAGCCCCGCCGCGACACCGGCCCTGCCGAGGGCACGCAGGCTGGTCATTGCCTTCACGCTGTCCCGCCTCTCTTGCCCGCGCGACCTCGTCGGCGCGGGACGTCTGCTCTCGGGCCGAGATCGTGCATCCGCGTACAGGGCCGTGTCAATCGTTATCGATAACGTTTTCGAGCGGGTACGATCCGCGGGTGGTGAACGCACGTGTGACGATCCGCGACGTCGCGGCCCAGGCCGGGGTCTCGGTCGCGACCGTCTCGAAGGTCCTCAACGACCGCTACGGCGTCGCGGCCGCCACGGTCGACCGGGTCCGCGGGGTGATCGAGGAGCTCGGCTACGAGTCGAGCCTGGTGGCGCGCAGCCTGCGCAACCACCGCACCGGCGTGATCGGGGTGCTCGTGTGGGACATCGAGCCCTACTCCGCCGAGGTGCTGAAGGGCGCGGCGCGGGCCGTCCGCGAGACGCCCTACGAGCTCGTCGTCTACGCCGCGGGCGGCAAGGGCGACGGGCGCATGGGGTGGGAGGGCCGCTACCTGTCGCGGCTGTCGGGCACGCTGGTGGACGGCGCGGTGCTGGTCACCCCCACCGTGCAGACCGCACCTGGCACAGTGCCCGTGGTTGCCGTCGACCCCCACACCGGCGGGGGCAGCGTGCCCACGGTGGCGTCGGACAACCTCCACGGCGCCCGGCTGGCCACCGACCACCTGCTCGGCCTCGGCCACCGGCGCATCGGCTTCCTCGGCCGCCCGCCCCGCGACCTCGAGTCGGGCCCGCAGCGCGAGCGCGGCTACCGGGACGCCCTGGACGCCGCGGGCGTGCCGTTCGACCCGCAGCTCGTGCTGGCGGGCGGCTACGGCGACACCGATCTGCAGAACGCCGCCCGCACCCTGCTCACCCTCCCCGACCGGCCGACGGCGATCTTCGCCGCCAACGACGTGTCGGCCATCGCGACCGTCGAGGTCGCCCGCACCCTCGGCATCGACGTCCCGGGCGCGCTTTCCGTGGTGGGGTTCGACAACGTCCCCGAGAGCGCGCTGTGCCGCCCGCCGCTCACCACGGTGGAGCAACCGCTGCAGCTGATGGGACAGCGCGCCGTCGAGATGCTCGTCGCGCTGCTCGCGGAGGAGACCCCGGAGGAGCCCCACGTCCAGCTGCCGACCCGGCTGGTCGTGCGCGACTCGACCGCCCCGCCGAACCCCCGGCCCTGATCAGCGGCCCGTGGAACCGTCGATCAGCTCCCGCAGGATGTCGGCGTGGCCCGCGTGCCGCCCGGTCTCCTCGATCATGTGCACCAGCACCCACCGCATCGTCGGCACCGGCCGCCTGCGGTGGGCCCGCGGCACAGGGGACGCCAGGTCCGGGCACGCGTCGATGACGGCGTTCGCGCGCGCGATCGCCGCCTCGTAGCCGGCGAGCACGTCGGCCACCGACTCCTGGGCGGACGGCCGGAAGGTGGCGTCCCAGTCGGCCGTCGGCTCGCCCAGGAAGTGGAAGCGCTCGACGTGCGCCAGGTGCTTCACCAGCCCCAGCAGGCTGGTGCCCGACGGCACGCCCGGCGTGCGGACCCGGGGTTCCGGCACACCGGTCGCCTTGGCCGCGACCGCGCGGCGCAGCTGGTCGAGGACGCCCCGCAGAACGGCCTTCTCGTCACCCGGACGAGTCATCGCCCGCTCCCTTCCGTACGCCGCACGAGCACGACGTGGTCGGTGACCACCGCGACCTCCCCGCCGGGGCCCGTGGCCTCCCGGCGCGGCGCGTCCGCGCGCACCACCGCGTACCGCTGCGGGTCGAGGGCGAGCCCGGCTGCGACCTCGTCCGGCGCCGGGAAGCGCCCGTCCTGTTCCCACGACCACGGCGCCACGGAGCCGTGGTCGACCACCAGCAGCAGCCCGCCCGGGCGCAGGGCCCGGGCGGCGGTGCGCAGCACCCGGCTGCGGGGCAGCGCGAACGGCGTGTGCAGGTACTGCGCGCTGATCAGGTCGAAGGCCCCGGCGGGGAAGCTCGCCGCCAGGTCGTGCCGCTCGGCCACGACCCGGGCGCCGAGGCCGAACTCCCGGGCCCGCGACCGCACCCGTTCGACGGCGGTGGGCGCGATGTCCACCGCGGTGACCCGCCACCCGCGCCGCGCGAGCCACAGGGCGTCGCCGCCCGCGCCGCAGCCCAGGTCGAGCGCGGCGCCAGGGGTCAGCGGCCCGGCGGTCTCGACGAGGAGGGGGTTGGCGCGCTCGCTCCCGATGCGCCTCGCGCGGTGGTGGTGCTCCCAGAAGTCCGCGGGCTCGCTCACCGGGCCGCTCCGTCCGCGAGCCGGTACCCCGCCACCACCGCGACCGCCGCCGCACCCGTCCGGACCGTTCTGATCATCGGGTCTCACCTCCGCCGCCAGGATCGGGACGGACGTTCCCGGCTTGCAAGGAATGTTGCGGATCTGCACGATGGGCCGATGGGCAGCACCGAGGGGGACGTCCTCGCCGGGGTCGGACCGCGCTTGCGCGCCCTGCGCCGGGCGCGGGGCACCACGCTTGCCGAGCTCGCCGCGGAGACCGGGCTGACCGCCAGCACGCTCTCGCGCCTCGAGACCGGCAAGCTGCGCCCCACGCTGGAGCAACTGCTGCCGCTGGCCAGGGCACACCGCGTGCCGCTGGACGACCTGGTGGCCGCGCCGCCCACCGGCGACCCCCGCATCCACATGAAGCCCGTGCGGCGCTCCGGCTTCACGGTGGTGCCGCTCACCCGCCGCGCCGGGGGCGTGCAGGCCTACAAGGTGGTCTATCCACCCGCCGACCGGGCCCCCGCCGCGGATCTGCAGACCCACGAGGGCTACGAGTGGTTCTACGTGCTCAACGGGAACGTCCGGCTCGTGCTCGGGGAGCGGGAGTTCCGACTCGGCCCCGGCGAGGCCGCGGAGTTCGACACCCGCATTCCACACCGGATCGGAAGCGTAGACAACCGGCCCGCGGAACTGCTCACGCTGTTCGGCCCCCAGGGTGAGCGCGCCCACCTCTCGCCCACGCGGCACTGACCTGGGGATCAGTCCGTTAGTCCGTTCTGCAGAGCGACGCAGCGTGATCGGAGCGACCCGCGTTCATCATTTCGTGAAATCGCGTAACCGCCGCGATACATCGCACGTTCTCCAAGCGAGGCCTGACCGGGAGAATACATCACCAGCAAGAAAGGACCCTGCCGTGATGGATTCATCACCGATCTACACCGAGCTCGTCGAGGAATTCCGCAGCCGGTCGGCCGCCGTACCCGCACCCTCGCCCGTGGATCCCCCCACCATCGCGTTCGAGGTGCCCGACGCGGCGGTGCCCGCCCCTGTCGGGACCGGCGAGGGCGGCGTGATGGGCGGCGTCATCACCGAGTGAACGCGCGGGCCAGCGGCACCCCCGGCCGGTAGGCCAGGTGCCGGTAGGACGGCGCCTCCAGCACGGCCAGGTCGGCCCGAGCGCCGACGCCCAGGCGCCCGATGTCGTCGCGACGCAGGGCCGCCGCACCACCGGCGGTCGCCGCCCACACCGCCTCCGCGGGCGTCATCCGCATCTCGCGCACCGCGAGGGCGATGCAGAGCGCCATCGACGAGGAGAAGCACGTGCCCGGGTTGCAGTCGGTGGCCAGCGCGACCGTGACCCCGGCGTCCAGCAGGCGGCGGGCGTCCGGGTACGGGCTGCGGGTCGAGAACTCGACGCCCGGGAGCAGGGTCGCCACGGTGTCCCCGGAGGCCAGCGCGTCGACGTCGGCACCGGTCAGGTGCGTGCAGTGGTCGACGCTCGCGGCCCCCAGCTCCACGGCCAGCTGCACCCCGGGGCCGGGCCCCAGTTGGTTGCCGTGCACCCGCAGCCCGAGTCCCGCGGCGCGGCCGGCCTCCAGCACCGCGCGGGAGGCGGGCCCGTCGAAGGCGTGCGGGGACGCGGGCTCGCAGAACACGTCCACCCACCGCGCGTACGGGGCGCAGGCCTGCAGCATCGGGCCGGTGACCAGCGCGACGTACTCGTCGGTGCGGCCCGCGTACTCCGGCGGCACGACGTGCGCGCCCAGGAACGTGGTCTCCCCGGTGACCTCGCGGGCCAGGCGCAGCGCCCGCGCCTCCTCGGCGACGCTCAGGCCGTAGCCGCTCTTGACCTCGACCGTGGTGGTGCCCTGGCCCCGCATCTCCGCCACGAGCGCAGCCAGGCGTGCGCGCAGCACCTCGTCGTCCGCCGCGCGCGTGGCCTCCACCGTGGACGCGATGCCGCCGCCGTCGTAGGGCACCCCGGACATCCGCGCCTCGAACTCGCTCGACCGGTCGCCCGCGAACACCAGGTGGGTGTGGCTGTCGACGAAACCGGGCAGCACCGCCCGCCCGTCGACGTCCACCCGCTCGTCGGCCGCCGGGGCCGCGGCGGCGGGCCCCACCCACGCGACCCGGCCGTCGTCCACCACAAGCGCCGCGCCGGTGACGATCCCCAGCGGACCGGGCCCGAGCGCGGGGTCGTTCGTGACGAGCTCGGCGATCCCGGTGACGAGCGTGCTCACGAACCCTCCCAGACCGGGGCGATGGCGTCGGCCAGCAGCCTGCCCACGTCCCCGAGCACGTGCGCGCCGTCGCGGACCACGACACGCCCGTCGACCACCACCGTGTGGACGTCGTCGGCGCCGGCGGCCATCACCACCTGCTCCGGTGCGACACCGGCCGTACGCGGGCGATCCAGCCGCACCGCCACGAGGTCGGCGCGGGCACCGGGGGCGATGCGCCCCACGTCGGGCCAGCCGAGAGCGGCGTGCCCGTGCGCGGTGAGGGCGTCCACCAGCGCGCCGGGCGCGAGGCGACCACGCTCGCCGGAGGCCAGCCGCTCGTGGGACTCGACGAGCCGGGCCTCGGCGAGCAGGTCGACGCTCGCGTGCTGGTCGCTGCCGACCACCAGCGGCGACCCGGCCAGCCGCAGCGCGCGGAACGGGCCGATGCCGTCGGCGAGGTCGGCCTCGGTGCTCGGGCAGGCGCAGACGCTGGTGGCCGAGTCGCCGAGCCGGGCGATGTCGTCGGCGCCGAGATGGGTGGCGTGCACCGCGGTGGTGCCCGGCCCGAGCACGCCCTGCTCGGCGAGCAGCGCGGTGGGCGTGCTCCCGTAGAACGCCTCGCACGCCTCGTTCTCCTGCGGCTGCTCCGACAGGTGGACGTGCAGGGGGCGCGTTCCCGCGGCCGCCGCGACCACGGGCAGCTGCCCGGCCGGCACCGCCCGTACCGAGTGCACGGCCGCCCCGAAGCGGACGCCGTCGGTGTCGGCGAGCCGGCCGGCCCGCTCCGCCCACGCATGGGCGTCGCCGTCGCCGAACCGCACCTGCACCCCCTCCAGCGGGGTGTGGCCGGTCCGGCCGAGCCCGCCGGTGAGGTAGCAGGTGTCGAGCAGCGTGAGCCGCACGCCCGCGTCGGCGGCCGCCTGCACGAGCGCCTCCCCCATCGCGTTCGGCTCGGCGTAGGGGGTGCCGTCGCGGTCGTGGTGCAGGTAGTGGAACTCCCCGACGCAGGTGACGCCGGCCAGCGCCATCTCGGCGTACGCAGCGCGGGCCAGCGCGAGGTAGCGGTCCGGATCGAGCCGCGCCGCCACCGCGTACATCCGCTCCCGCCAGGTCCAGAACGTGCCGCCGCCGTCGTGCGTGCGCCCGCGCAGCGCGCGGTGGAACGCGTGGCTGTGGGCGTTGGCGAAGCCGGGCAACACCAGCCCGGCGAGCCGCTCGTCCCCGGGGCCCGGATCCGCGCCGGGCGTCACCGACGCGATCCGGCCGTCGTCGACCGCCACCCGGACCCGGTCCCGCGGGCCGCCGTCCACCCAGGCCCGCTCGCACCAGAACGCCGTCATCCGAGCTCCTCGACCACCCGGGCCAGCGCGTCGACGCCGCGGTGGCAGTCCTCGGGGTCGGCGTGCTCCTGCGGGGAGTGGGACACGCCGGTCGGGTTGCGCACGAACAGCATCGCCGTCGGGATCCCGGCGGCGGAGAGGATCCCCGCGTCGTGGCCCGCACCGGTGGGCAGCACCGGTGCCGCGAGCAGCCCGGCCAGCCGGTCGCGCAGGCCCGCGTCGAACGCGGTGGCCCCGGTCCAGGACTCCTCCACCGGCTCCGTGCCGGCCGCCGCACCCACCGCGGCGACGACGGAACGCACGTCCGCCTCGGCGGGACCACGGGCGTCCAGCCACGCCGTGACGCGCGACGGGATCGCGTTGACCCCGTTCGGCTCCACGCGCAGCTTGCCGATCGTCGCGAGCGCGTCGTGCTCCCCCGCCGCCCGCCGCGCCGCGATGACGGCCTCGGCGAGGTGCAGCATCGGGTCGTCGCGGTCGGCGAGCCGGGTGGTGCCCGCGTGGTCGGCGCGGCCGCGCAGGTCCAGCCGCCACCGGCCGTGCGGCCAGATCGCGCTCGCCACGCCGACGGGCGGCCCGCCCGGGTCGTCGACGAGGGCCCTCCCCTGCTCGACGTGCAACTCGACGAACGCGCCCACCCGGCGCAGGGCCTCGGCGTCCGGGCCGACGTGGTGCGGGTCGAGCCCGGCCGCGGCCATGGCCTCGGCCACGGTGGTGCCGTCGGCGTCGGTGAGCGACCGGGCGCGGTCCGGGTCGAGCGCGCCGGTGATGATCCGGCTGCCCGCGCACGCCACACCGAACCGCGCACCCTCCTCGTCGGCGAACACCGCGATCCCCAGCGGCCGGCCCGGCGTCCACCCCCGTGCGCGCAGGGCGTCCACCGCCGCGAGCGCGGACACCACGCCCAGCGGCCCGTCGAACGCGCCCCCGTCGGGCACCGAGTCCAGGTGGCTGCCGAGCACGAGCCCGGGCCCGTCGGCGTCCGGGTCGCCCCACCAGGCCCACAGGTTGCCCGCGCGATCCGCCGTGAGCTCCAGCCCGCGCGCCCCCGCCTCCCCCGTGAACCACTCGCGCAGGGCCGCGTCCTCGCCCGTCCACGCGAAGCGGCGGTAGCCGCCGCTTCGGGCGTCCCGGCCCACCGGGTGCAGGTCGGCCCACATGCCGTCGAAGGTCATCCCAGGACCTCCGGTCGGGGCTCCCGGAGGTTCAGGAACGCCACGTTGCTGTACTGCAGGTTCATGAACATGGCGTTCCTGAACCTCACCGCTCCCCCATCGGGATCCGGAGGCCGTGGGCTTCTGCCGTCACCACCGCCTTCTCGTAGCCCGCGTCCACGTGGCGGAGGACGCCGGTCGCCGGGTCGTTCGTGAGGACGCGTTCGATCTTGGCGGCGGCCAGGTCGGTGCCGTCGGCCACCGTGACCTGGCCGGCGTGGATCGAGCGGCCCATGCCGACGCCGCCGCCGTGGTGGATCGACACCCATGTCGCCCCGGACGCCGTGCTGACCAGCGCGTTCAGCAGCGGCCAGTCGGCGATGGCGTCGGAGCCGTCGGCCATGCCCTCGGTCTCGCGGTAGGGCGAGGCCACGGAGCCGGTGTCGAGGTGGTCGCGGCCGATCACGATCGGCGCGCTGATCTCGCCCGATGCCACCAGCTCGTTGAACCGCAGCCCGGCCCGGTCGCGCTCGCCCTGCCCCAGCCAGCAGATCCGCGCCGGCAAACCCTGGAACGCCACCCGCTCGCGGGCGGCGCGGATCCACCGGTGCAGCCGGTCGTGGTCGGGGAAGAGCTCCAGCACGGCGTCGTCGGTGACGGCGATGTCGGCCGGGTCGCCCGACAGCGCGGCCCAGCGGAACGGGCCCTTGCCCTCGCAGAACAGCGGCCTGATGTAGGCGGGTACGAAGCCCGGGTAGGCGAAGGCGCGGTCGTAGCCGCCCTGGCGGGCCTCGTCGCGCAGGGAGTTGCCGTAGTCGAAGACCTCCGCCCCGGCGTCGAGGAACCCGACCATCGCCTCCACGTGGCGGGCCATCGACTCCCGCGCCCGGTCGGTGAACTCCTCGGGCTTCTTCACCGCGTAGTCGTCCCAGTCCGCCAGGTCGACGCCGTCGGGGAGGTAGGACAGCGGGTCGTGCGCGGAGGTCTGGTCGGTGACGATGTCGACCTCCACCCGGCGGCGCAGGAGCTCCGGCAGCACGCGGGCGCAGTTGCCGACCAGGCCGACCGACAGCGCCCGCTGCTCCTTCTTCGCCGCCAGCACGCGCGCGACGGCGTCGTCCAGGTCGTCGGCCAGCTCGTCGAGGTACCGGTGCTCGACGCGGCGCCGCAGCCGGGCGGGGTCGACGTCGATCACGAGGCAGACGCCGCCGTTGAGCGTGACGGCGAGCGGCTGCGCACCGCCCATGCCGCCGCACCCGCCGGTGACGGTGAGCGTGCCGGAGAGGGATCCGCCGAACCGCTTCTCCGCGACGGCCGCGAACGTCTCGTAGGTGCCCTGCAGGATGCCCTGGGTGCCGATGTAGATCCACGAGCCCGCGGTCATCTGCCCGTACATCGTGAGGCCGAGCTTCTCGAGCCGGCGGAACTCCGGCCAGGTCGCCCAGTCGCCCACCAGGTTGGAGTTGGCGATCAGCACCCGCGGCGCCCACTCGTGCGTGCGCAGCACCCCGACCGGGCGGCCGGACTGCACGAGCATCGTCTCGTCGTCGGCCAGCGAGGTGAGCGTGCGGACCATCGCGTCGAACGACCGCCAGTCGCGCGCCGCACGCCCGGTGCCGCCGTAGACCACCAGGTCGTCGGGCCGCTCGGCCACCTCGGGGTCGAGGTTGTTGCAGAGCATCCGCAACGGGGCCTCGGTCTGCCAGGACCGCGCGGTCAACGTGGTTCCGCGCGCCGCGCGCACGGGACGAGCACCCTCCATCACGAACTCCTCTCAGTGCTCCATCAGCGCAGGGGACCGGTGACGCCCTCGGCGGCCGCGAGCACCTCTCCGGACACGACGAGCCGCACCGCCGCCTCGATCTCCGGTGCCAGCCAGCGGTCCGGCCCGGGCCCGGCCACCTCGGCCCGCAGCCGGTCGCGCACGGCGCCGGTGGCCGCGGCGGGCGCGAGCGGCGCGCGCAGGTCCAGGGCCCGCGCGGCGGTGAGCAGCTCGATCGCGACCACCCTCGTCAGCCCCTCGACGGCGCGGCGCAGCTTGCGCGCCGCGGCCCAGCCCATCGAGACGTGGTCCTCCTGCATCGCGCTCGACGGGATCGAGTCCACCGACGACGGCACCGCCAGCCGCTTCAGCTCCGCCACGATCCCCGCCTGCGTGTACTGCGCGATCATGTGACCCGAATCGACACCCGGATCGTCGGCCAGGAACGGCGGCAACCCGTGGTTGCGCGCCACGTCCAGGAACCGGTCGGTGCGCCGCTCGCTCATCGACGCCACATCCGCCGCCGCGATCGCCAGGAAATCCAGGACGTAGCCCAACGGGGCGCCGTGGAAGTTGCCGTTGCTCTCCACCCGCCCGTCCGCGGTGACCACCGGGTTGTCGACGGCGGCGGCCAGCTCGCGACCGGCGACGGCCTCGGCGTGGGCGACCGTGTCCCGGGCGGCGCCGTGCACCTGCGGGGAGCAGCGCAGCGAGTACGCGTCCTGCACGCGCGTGCAGTCGGGCGTGCGGTGGCTGGCCATGATCCCGGACCCCGCCAGGAGCGCCCGCAGGTTGGCCGCGCTGTCGGCCTGCCCCGGGTGCGGGCGCAGCGCCTGCAGGTCCGCGGCGAACACCGCGTCCGTGCCCATCAGCGCTTCCACGCTCATCGCGGCGGCCACGTCCGCGGTGCGCAAGATCGCGCGCAGGTCGTGGCAGGCCAGCACCAGCATGCCGAGCATGCCGTCGGTGCCGTTGATCAGCGCGAGGCCTTCCTTCTCCACCAGCGCGACGGGCTCGATCCCGGCCGCGGCGAGCGCCTCCGCCGCGGGCCGCAGCGTGCCGGACGCGTCGCGCACCTCGCCCTCGCCCATGGCCGCCAGTGCGCAGTGCGCCAGCGGCGCGAGGTCCCCGGAGCAGCCCAGCGACCCGTACTCGCGCACCACGGGGGTGATGCCCGCGGTGAGCATCGCCGCGTACACCCGCGCGGTCTCCGGGCGCACGCCCGTGTGCCCCGTCGCCAGGGTCGACAGGCGCAGCAGCATCAGCGCGCGGACCACCTCGCGCTCGACCTCCGGGCCCGAACCCGCCGCGTGCGAGCGCACCAGGCTGCGCTGCAGCTGGGCGCGCCGGTCCACCGGGATGTGCCGCACGGCCAGCGCCCCGAACCCCGTCGAGATCCCGTAGTGCGGCCGCGTGTCGTCGGCGAGCGCATCCACCACCTTCCGGCCCGCCGCCATCGCGCTCTCGGCCTCGGGAGACAGCTGGACGCCCGCCCCTTCCCGGGCGACGGCGAGGACTTCTGCAGGGGTGACCGGTCCGGTTCCGACGGAGATGCTGCGCACAGGCCCATCGGACACCCGCGGGGCACCGCCGCACCACGACCGAACGCGCGAATCCGTCCGGGATCCCGGACAGTTGGGTACGGTCACGCGCATGCCCCGCCCGGTGAAGGTGCCCGCGGCGCACCAGGTGCTGGCGATCCTGAGCCACCTCGGGCGGCAGGCCGGGCCGGTGCCCGCGGCAGCGGTCGCGCGGGAGCTGGGGCTCCCCCGCTCCACCACCTACCAGCTGCTGGCCACGCTGGCCGAGAGCGGGTTCGTGGTGCACCTCGCCGACGACCGCCGCTACAGCCTCGGGGTGGCGGCCTACGAGCTCGCCACCGGCTACGCCCGCCAGGCGCCGCTGCAGCGCGTCTCGCGGGTGCCGCTCGCCCGGCTCGTCGACCGCACCGGGCACACCGCGCACCTGGCCGTCATGCACGGGCGGGAGGTCATCTACCTCATCGAGGAGCGCGCGCCGGGACGTCCGCCGCTGGTCACCGACGTCGGTGTGCGGCTGCCCTCCCACCTCACCGCGAGCGGCCGCGCGATGCTCGCCGCCCTGCCCGCGGCGCAGGTCCGCGCCCTGTTCCCGACCCAGGACGCCTTCGTCACCCGCCACGACCGGGGCCCGCGGTCGCTCTCGGCACTGCGGAGGCTCCTCGTCGAGGCGAGGCGGTGGGGACACGCCGTGGAGGACGGTGAGGTGACCCCCGGTTTCGCGACGGTGGCCGTGGCCGTGCTCGACCACACCGGCCACCCGGTGGCGAGCGTCGCCGTCACGGTGCCGCAGGCCGAGTTCCGGCCCGACCTGCGAGGCGCGGTCGTGGCCGAGGTCGGCCGGACCGCACGGGCGATCGCCGCACAGATCAGCGGGCACACCCCGCAGCCCGGTCCCACGACCGCGGCGACGAGCGGTGTCAGCCGGCCGACCTCGTCCGGTAGCGCAGGGGCGACACCCCGACCTGGCGTTTGAAGGCGGTGCTGAACGCGCTCTCGGACGCGTAGCCCAGGTCGGCGGCGAGCGACCCGACGCTGACGTCGTCGTCGCGGAGGGCGCGCTGAGCCAGCAGCATCCGCCAGCGGTGGAGGTAGGTCAGCGGCGGCACGCCCGCCACCGTCCGGAAGCGTTCGGCGAAGGACGTGCGCGACATCGCCGCCGTGCGCGCGAGCTCCTCCAACCGCCAGGGCCGTCCCGGTTCGGCGTGCATCACCGTGAGCGCCGGGCGCAGCCGTTCGTCGGTGAGCGCCCGCAGCCACCCCGGAGGGAGCTGGGCCTGCTCGAGGTAGGCGCGCAGCACCTCGAGCACGAGGAGCTGGCCGTACTGCCGGATCGCGAACGCCGACCCGATCCGGTCACCCGCCACCTCGGCGAACAGCCGGTCGAGGCTGCCGCGCAGGTTGGTGGCGGTGGCGGCCGCCGCCCGGACGTGCGCCACCGGCGGGAGTGCCTCCAGCAGCAGGGCCTGGCCGGCCGGGCTGACCTCGACGCGGCCGCCGATGACGACGTCGTGCGTGCCGCACTCGGCGCCGGTGAGCCGGGTGGAGGGATCGATCTCCTCCGGGACGATCTGGCGAGGCGGCCCGTCGCCGGTGCCGCCCCGCAGGTCCAGCCACGACCGGTCGTTCAAAATCGCGACGTCACCCGGTTCGAGCTCGATCGGACCGTCGGCACCGTCGGTGGTGAGCCGGACCCGCCCGCACACCACCGCGATGAGCTTCAGCGCGTCGGCGACCGCGGACCGGGAGACCCAGGGGCCGCGCACCGCGAACCCCCCGGTGAGGAGACCGCGCACCTCGACGAGGTCGAGCACCTCGGACAGCTGGTCGCCCCGCACGTCCGTACGATCTCGCAGAAGATCCGGACGGTCAATCATTCAGAGTACGGTCCGGGCGGCGCAGGCTTGATCCCATGACCCACAAGCAACACCCCATCGGATCGGGCTTCACCGCGGCGTCGACGGCCGACGAGGTGCTCGAGGGCATCGACCTGACCGGCACCAACGTGATCATCACCGGCGGCCACCAGGGACTCGGCCGGGAGACCACCCGCGCCCTGGCCGCGGCGGGCGCGTCCGTCACGGTCGCGGCCCGCAACCCGGAACGCGCCGCCGCGGCGCTGGCCGGGATCCCCCGCGTCGAGACCGACCGGCTGGACCTGCTCGACCCGCCGTCGATCGACGCGTTCGCGGCCCGCTACCTCGCCTCCGGCCGCCCGCTGCACGTCCTCGTCAACAACGCCGGCGTCATGGGCGGTCCGCTGGTGCGCGACGCCCGCGGGTACGAATCGCAGTTCGCCACCAACCACCTCGGCCACTTCCAGCTGACCCTGGCCCTGCTGCCCGCGCTGCGCGCCGCGCACGGCGCCCGCGTCGTCAACGTGACCTCCGGCGGCCACCGACTGTCCGACATCCGCTGGGACGACCCGCACTTCGCCGACGGCTACGACGAGATGGGCATGCTCGGGTACGGCCAGTCCAAGACCGCCAACGTCCTGTTCGCCGTCGAGTTGGACCGGCGATGGGCGGGCGACGGGATCCGCGGCTACGCCGTGCACCCCGGGGTCATCCTCGGCACGAACCTGGGCCCCTGGATCGCCGAGGGGGAGCAGCGCACCCCCTGGGTGAGCGACGACGAGCGGCGGGCCATGGGCCTGTTGGACGACGAGGGACGGCCCATCCGCGATCCCGCGCGCGGGACGAAGAATCTGCAACAGGGGGCTGCCACCACCGTGTTCGCGGCGACGAGCCCGCTGCTCGCCGGGATCGGCGGCGTGTACCTCAAGGACAACGACATCTCCCCGCTGGACTCCCCGCGGCCCATCGCCTTCGGCGCGGAGGCGGACATCCCGTCCGAGGTGGTGCCGCACGCCGTCGACCCGGACTCGGCCCGCCGGCTCTGGGAGCTGAGCGAGCAGCTGCTCGGCCACGAAGGTCCGCGACCCGGCAGCGACCAGCCCGTTCTCGTCGCCGACGACTGGACGAGCAATTCCCCACTCGATCGTTGCTCAGCACGGAACGGCGCCTGGTCCTCCGGGGTTCGACCAACCCGCCCGAGCAGGACCTCACGGCGGCTGTGACAGCCCCGGTGTGCGGCTCGCGCTGATCACACGCGGCATCGGCCGCCCGCCCGGGAGCCCTCGTTTGATGGGAGGACCGCCTCCTGGTGGCGCCGCGCGCGCAAAGGGGCAGGCGCCCCGGCCTGCCCGCGGAGCCTGCCGGAGCGGCCGCAGGGGCTCGCAGCTCACGGGTCGTGCAGCGATCGCGCAGCGACGCCGAAGGCGCCCTTGAACTGGGAGGGGCGGCCCCGCACGATGCGCGGCGCCGTCAGGAGGCCACCGCGGACGGGCACCAGCGGCGCCGTTCGGACTTACTCGTCTAGGCCGCAGCACCCGGGGGACGCGGCACCCGGCGCAGGCCGAGGGGGCGGGTCCGGCTCGGGACGACCACGGTCAGCTCCGGGTGGTCGCGTTCGGCCACGGCGACCGCGCGGGAGGGGTGACCGGGGTTGCGCTCGAACATGTCCCAGTGCATCGGCACGAGCACCTCGGCGCCCGCGGCCACGGCGAGGCCGACCGCCTCCTCCGCCGACATGTTGCCGACGATCCCGGCGGCCTCCCGCTGCGCGTCCCGGCCGTTGACCGGGAGCAGCACGACGTGCGCCTCCCGCCGCGCGACCTCCTCGGCGAGCCCGGGGTAGGCCAGGCAGTCGCCGGAGTGGAACACGCGGGTGCCGCCGAGGTCCACGACGTAGCCGAGGAACCGCACCAGCCCGCCCGAGAGCTCGGCGCCCGTGCCGTAGGCGTCGGTCATGTCCACGCCGTGGTGCGCGGGTACCGGGTCCACCCGCACCGGGCCGACCGCGACGGGCCGCCCCGGCTGCGCGGGCACGATCAGCTCCGGGGCGATCCCGAGCGCCGCGACGCGCTCGACGACCGGTTCCGGCACCACCCAGCGGGCCGTCGACCCCGCGGCGGCGAACGCGCGGGCCACGTCGACGTCGAGGTGGTCGCCGTGCTCGTGGGTGACGAGGACGGCGTCCACCCCGGCGGCGTCGGCCGCGGGGAACGGCGGCGGGAACCGGCGCGGGCCCTCCGGGGTGAGGTACGGGTCGACGAGCACCGTCGCGCCGCCGCCGCGGAGCAGGAACCCGGCCTGCCCCAGCCACCACAGCAGCACCTCGCCCTCGCCGACCGGCGCGCCCGCCGCGTCGGCGAACGTCCAGCCCACGGCCGGCTCCCTCACGCCGGCACCGGCGCGCCGGGCACGAGCAGGCCCTGCTCCCGCAGCGCGGTCCACAGCCCGGCCGGGACGTCGTGCCGGAAGGCCTCGAGGCACGACGCCGCCTCCGCCGCGTCCTTCACCCCGGGGATCACGGCCGCGACGGCCGGGTGGTGCAGCGGGAACTGCACCGCGGCCGCGGCCAGCGGCACGCCGAACCCGGCGCACACCTCCTGCAGCCGCCTCGCCCGCTCCCGCTCGTCCGCCGCGGCCTCCCGGTAGTAGTAGGTGGCCCCCGCCACCGGGCCGGTGGTGAGGATCCCGGACGCGAACACCTGGCCGATCACGACGCCGACGCCGCGCTCGGCGCAACGGTCCAGCTCCGCGAGGCCGCCCTGCTCCATCAGCGTGTACGGGCCCGCCACGAGGAAGAGGTCGGGGTCGAACAGGTCCAGCCAGTGCGGCACCAGCCCGATCTCGTTGATCCCGAACCCGACGGCCCGGATCACGCCCTGCGCCTTGAGGTCCTGCAGCGCCGCCCACCCGGACCGCAACAGGTCGGCGGTGTGGGCGTCCATCCGCGCCTGCGGGGCGAGGTGGACCAGGTCGAGGTCGTGCACGAGCAGCACGTCGACCGCCGAGACGCCCATCCGCTGGATCGAGTCCTCCAGGGACCGCAGGACGCCGTCGCGGGAGTAGTCGTGGTGGACCTCCCACGTGGCGAGGTCGCCGATCCCGGTCCGCGCCGCGGGCCGCTGCGCCGCGCGGGCGGGCCGGATCAGGCGCCCGACCTTCGTCGAGAGCACGAACGGCTCGCCGTCCCCACCCGTGGAGCACCGGCCGCCGAGGAAGCGGCCCAGCCGCTGCTCGCTGATCCCACGCCCGTAGAACGGGGCGGTGTCGTAGTAGCGCACCCCGGCCGCCCAGGCCGCCTCGAGCGCGGCGGCCGCGTCGTCGTCGGAGTACCCGGGCCGGGGGAACTTGAGGGCGCCCCCGCCGAAGCCGAGCGTGGTGACCTCGACGCCGGTCTGCCCGATCTCCCGCGTCGCCGTCGGATCCATGCCCGTCACGGGACGGGGGTGAGGGCCGAACCCGCCGAGAACCAGGACCGGATGTTGTCGATCACGCACTGGTCCATGTCGCTGCGGGTCTCGACCGTGTTGCTCGCGATGTGCGGCACGAGCACGACGTTGTCGGCGTCGATCAGCGCCTGCGGGACGTTCGGCTCGTCGTCGAACACGTCGAGGCCCGCGCCGCCGATCGCACCGCTGGTGACGGCGTCGACCAGCGCCGGCTCGTCGACGAGCCAGCCGCGGGCGACGTTGACGAACACGCCCTCCGGGCCGAGCGCCGCGAGGGTCTCGGCATCGACGACGTGCCCCACCCCCGGCCCGCCCGCCGCGCACAGGAACAGGAAGTCCGACTCGCGCGCGAGCTCGACGCCGGAGCGGTGCAGCGGGTAGGCGACGTCGGGCGCCGGGCGCGGGTCGTAGTAGGAGATCTGCATGTCGAACGCCTCGAGCCGCTTGGCGAGCGCCCGGCCGATGCGGCCCATGCCGAGGATCCCGGCGCGCTTGCCGGAGAACCGCTTCCCGGACACGGCCTGCCCGCCCGCGGCCCACTGCCCGGTGCGCAGCCAACGGTCGCCCGAGGTGATCCGGCGCGAGACATCCATGGCCAGCACCACCGCGGTGTCGGCGACGTCCTCGTACAGCACCGGGGTGGTGGTGACGACGACACCGCGCTCGCGGGCGGCCGCGAGGTCGGTGCGCTCGAGCCCGACCCCGAACAGCGTGACGATCTCCAGCTTCGGCAGCGCGTCCATGATCGCCGCCGAGATGCCGATCATCGGGTTGGACAGGGCGCCGCGCACCCGCTCCGCCGCGGGCCCCAGCGAACCCGCGACGTCGTCGAGCGAGGCGACGTCGTGCAGGACGAAGTCGGCGCCGAGCGCCTCGACCACGGCCGGTCGCTGCCTGCCGATCACGGCGAGCTCGATCCGTTCCGACGTGCTCACGAGGACCCCCTGGGGTATCGGGAGACCGAGGTCTCCTTGCTGGTCATGAACTCGAGCAGAGCGGGGCGGCCGGCCTCGGTGGCCGCGACGCCCCGCTTGATCGCCGGCACGATCTCGGCCGGGTCGGTGATCCGTTCGCCGAAGCCGCCCAGCGCGCGGGCGAACGCGGCGTAGTCGCCGGAGATGTCGGTGGAGCGGTAGCGCTCCGTGGACACGGGCATGCGGGACAGCTCGATCGCCATGCTGTGGTTGTTGAGCAGCACCGACAGGATCGGGATCCGCTCGCGCACCGCCGTCTCGAAGTCCATGCCGGTGAAGCCGATCGCGGCGTCACCCCACACGTTGACGCACAGCATGTCCGGCCGGGCGAGCTTCGCCCCCATCGCCAGCCCCAGCCCGTACCCGAGCTGCGTGGTCTTGCCCCACCCGAGGTAGGTCAGCGGGCGGGTGGTCGTCCAGAACGGCGAGAGCTGGTCGCGAGGGCTGCCCGCGTCGTGCGTGATGATCGTGTTCGCCACGTCGACCGTGTGCTGCAGGTCCCACAGCACCCGGTACGGCGAGAGCGGGGTCTCGTCGGAGGTGAGCCGCGGCATCCACTCGGCGAGCCACTCCTCGCGGATCCCCGCGATCTCGGCCGCGACCGGTCCCGCGTCCCGGGACGGGCCGAGCACCCGGCGCAGCTCGTAGAGCAGCGCGTCGAGCGTGAGCGCGGCGTCGCCGATCAGGCCGATCTCCGCGGGGAGGTCCTTGTTCAGGTGCATCGGGTCGAGCGTCGCGTGCACCACCCGCTTCCCGAACGGCAGCTGCGTGCCGAACGGCGTCTCGGTGAAGCTGCAGCCCACCCCGAAGATCACGTCCGCCCCGTCGAGGAACGAGCGCACCGGCTTGGGGATCGCCAGCCCGCCCGACCCGAGCGCGAGCGGGTGGTCCTCCGGGAAGGCGCTCTTGCCCTCCAGGCTGGTGGTCACCGGCGCGGCCAGCAGCTCGGCGAGCTCACGCAGCTGCTCCCACGCCTTCGCGTAGTGCACGCCCTGCCCCGCGTAGATCACCGGGCGCTCGGCCTCGGCGAGCAGCCGCGCGGCGCGGCGCACGTCGGCCGGGTCGGGCCCGTAGCGGGTGCGCACCACCGGGGTGTAGGCCAGCGGCTCGGGGACCTCCTCCTCCCACAGGTCGACCGGGATCTCCACCAGCACGGGGCCGCCGCGGCCGTTGCGCAGCCGCGTGAACGCCCGCCGCAGGACGTTCGGCACGTCGGCGGCGCTCACGATCGGCTCCGCCGACTTGCTGACCGAGGCCATCTGCCGGGACGCGTGGTAGTTCGGGTCGACGTACGCCAGACGGCGCGGGTAGCCCGCGGGCAGCACGAGGATCGGCACCGACTCCGAGTACGCCTGCGCGATGCCGCCGTACGCGTTCTCGGTGCCGGGCCCGTGCTGCATCGCGAACACCCCGACCGTGGCACCGCTCGTCACCCGCGACATCGCGTCGGCCATGTGCAGGCCGGTGCGCTCCTGCCGGACCACGACGGGCCGGATCCCGGCCACCGCCGCCTGCTCGATGACGTCGTTCACCGGGTAGCCGGTGAGGATCTCGACGCCCTCGCGCACGAGGATCTCCGCAACGGCCTCCCGCACCTTCACGGCCCGGCCACCAGCCGGTCCGCCAGTTCGGTGTTCACCAGGTTCTCCGGACGCTTCCCGGTGAGCACGTCCCGGACACTGCGCGCGGCCATCCGGCACATCTCGCGCCGGGTGGTGCCGGTGGCGCTGCCCAGGTGCGGCAGCAGCACGACGCGTTCCCGCAGCTCGAGCAGCAGCGCGTCCACCTCGGGCTCGCGCTCGAACACGTCCAGCCCGGCTCCGGCGATCATGCCCTCACGCAGCGCCGCGGCCAGCGCCGCCTCGTCGACGATGGGCCCGCGCGCGGTGTTGATCAGCATGGCGGTGGGCTTCATCGCCGCGAACGCGGCCGCGTCGAACCGGTGGCGCGTGGAGTCGAGCAGCGGCGCGTGCACCGACACGAAGTCGCTGCGGGCGAGCAGCTCGTCGAACTCGGCGTAGGTCACCCCGAGCTCGCGCTCGTCCTCGGCGGGCAGCCGCTGCACGTCGTGGTAGAGCACGGTCATGTCGAAGCCGCGGGCGCGCCGGGCCACCGCCCGCCCGATCTGGCCCAGCCCGAACAGGCCCAGCGTGGCGCCGTGGACGTCCACGCCCATCTGCTCCTGGTTGACCCGCCAGTGCGTGTACCGCCCGGCCCGCAGGAACGCATCGCCCTCCGGGATGCGCCGGGCCGTGGCGAGCAGGAGCGCGAAGGCAAGGTCGGCGGTGGCGTCGGTGAGCACCCCCGGGGTGTTGGTGACCGCCACCCCCGCCCGGGTGGCCGCGGGCACGTCGATGTTGTCGTAGCCCACCGCGACGTTGGCCACCACCCGCAGCCGCGGGCAGGCCGCCAGGAACTCGGCGTCGATGCGGTCGGTGAGCAGGCAGATCAGCCCGTCGTACGTGCTGGCGGCCGCGCGCAGCTCCGCCGCGGGCAACGGGGTGTGGTCGCGGCGCAGGTCGACCGTGATCCCGGTGCCCTCGAACTCCTCGAGCGCCTCGTCCACGATCTCCTGGGAGACGAAGACGCGGCTCATGCGTACTGCCCCGCCTCCGGCACGCGCACCTCCCGGCCGCCCTCGAAGGCGTCCGCGATCGCCTTCGTGGCCGCCGAACGCATCAGCGCGGCGTCGGACCCGACCGTGAACATCCCGTAGCCGCGGGCGTGCCAGCGGCGCACGGTGGCGGCGCTGTCGCAGTGGATCCCGGCCACCTTCCCGTGCCTGCGGCAGGCCTCGATGATCGTCTCGATGAGCTTCTCGTGCTCCGGGTCGGTCGCGTTGAGCGTGGGCGTCATGCCGTGGCCGAGCGCGAGGTCCGACGGCCCGACGTACACCGCGTCGACCCCGGGCACCTGCAGGATCGCGTCCAGGTTCCGCACCCCGCCCGGCGTCTCGATCATCACCGCGACGATCGTGCGCCGGTTGGCCGACTCGGGGCTGTAGTCCGGCACGTCCAGAGCCGCGCGGATCGGGCCCCAGCTGCGCGAACCGACGGGCGGGTACTTGGCGGCGCGCACCGCGGCCCGCGCGTCCTCCTCGTTGTCGACCATCGGCACGATCACGCCCTGCGCGCCCGCGTCGAGCGCCTTCATGATGTGGTCGGGCTGGTTCCAGGGCACCCGTACGAACGCAGGCGTCTGCGTGATCGACAACGCCTGCAGCATCGGCATCATCTCGTCGTAGCCGATCACGCCGTGCTGGGTGTCGATGCACACCCAGTCGAAGCCGCAGCGGCCCATCAACTCGGCCGAGAACGAGCTGGGGATCGAGCACCAGCCGCCGATCGTCGCCTCGGTGCCGTCCCACAGCTCACGCAGTGACTTGCCCATGGATCTCCTCCTGCTGGTCGTTCCCGTCAGGCAAAGCTCAGCTCTCGGCGCGACTCGATCCTGGATTCGTCCAGGTCGGTGCCCAGCCCCGGCTCGGTGGGCGGGGTGACCTTCCCGTCCACCGGGTGCACCGGGTGGGCGAGGAACCACTGGTGGATCGTGTTCCACTTCACGAGGTACTCGACCATCGGCGTGAGCGTCGCCGGCTGGGCGAAGCTGAAGTGGGTGTTCGCGGGCACCGAGTGGCCGTGCGGGATGAGCTGCACGTCGTACGTGCTCGCCAGCGCGGCGATCTTGAGCATCTCGCTGATGCCGCCCGCCCAGTAGGTGTCGGGCTGGTAGACGTGCATCGCGCCCGCGGCCATGAGCTGGTGCAGGCCCCATCGCGTGTACTCGTGCTCCGCGCCGGACACGAGGATGTCGTTGCGCATCCGCCGGGTGATCTCCACGTACGACTGCGGCTTGTCCGGCATCACCGGCTCCTCGATCCAGCGCGGCGCGAACTCCGCGAGCCGGTCGGCCATCTGCAGCGTGTACGGCACGTCCCAGGACATCCACGCGTCCACCATGATGTCCACGTCCGGCCCGACGGTCTCGCGCAGCGCCGCCACCAGCGCGACGTTCGCCCCCATCCCCGCCCGGCCGTCGACCGGGCCGTGCCGCGGGAACCACTTCGTGGCGGTGAACCCCTGGCTCACGAGCTCCAGCGCGCGCTCGCGGACCCGGTCGGGCTCCAGCGAGTAGCCCAGCGCCGAGGCGTACGCCGGGATCTCCGCCCGCGTCGGACCACCGAGGAGCTGGTACACGGGCACGCCCAGGTGGCGGCCCTTGAGGTCCCACAGCGCGCAGTCGAGCGCGCTGATCGCCATCATGTCCACGCCCTTGCGCCCGTGCACGCTGTGCCGGTACAGGACGTCCCACAGGTACTCGGTGGCCAGCGGGTCCTGGCCCACCAGCAGCGGCCCGAGCCGGGTGGCGACGAGGTAGGCCTGCTCCCGGGTGATCGGCCCGGCCGTGCCCGTGACCCCGTCGTCGGTCTCGACGTGCACGAACACCGAGGTCATCCGGTAGGACCCGGACCCCTCGCGCGGCAGGAACTCCGGGCCCTGCGCCCGGAACTGGGGGTAGATGTCGACCGGGCGGATCAGCCGCTCCTCCCAGAACGCGCCCGGGTGGTCGAGGGTGCCGGTGTACTCCACGCAGCGGACGGCTGCGATCTTCACGGTCGGTTCCCTTCCTCGTCGATCAGCTCGTCGTCGGGCCGGCGGAGTAGGGGTTCCCCTGCGCTGTCAGGTGGTGGCGCGCGAGAAGGCGTCCTTCATCTTCGAACGCCGCTCCGGGAACTGCGCGGGGTCGAACTCGTCCGACCGGATCCAGCCGATGTACTCCTGCTCGGCGGCGATCAGACGGTCGGCGGCGGCCGGGAGTTGCGCCGCGATCTCGGCCGGCACCAGCAGCACACCGTGCTTGTCGGCGTGCAGCAGGTCACCGGGCCGCACGAGCGCCCCGCCGACGGTCACCGGCTCGCCCACGCTCTCCACCCGGGCGTACCCGTGCGACACCGACGCGGCGCGCGCGAAGAACTGGAAGCCCATCTCGTGGGCCTCGTCCAGGTCGCGCACCGACCCGTCGGTGACCACGCCCGCGCAGCCGAGCCGCTGGAACGTCGTGGCCATCACCTCGCCCCAGAGCGCGCCGTGGGCCGGTTCGTCGTCGAGGTCCTGCACCACCACGATCCGCGGGCCCGGCACCGACCGCACGTGCGCGATCAGCTCGTCCGGGCCGTAGCCGTCGGCCTTCCCGCGGGCCCGCATCGTGGCCGTGGCCGCGTACCCCACCATCCGCGGCAGGTCCGGGAACATGCACCGCACGTCGTAGCGCAGGTAGCCCTCGTCCCAGGGACGGACGTCGAACAGCTCGATGGCGTTGGACAGCGTGGGTGAGTCGTAGCCCTTGAGCGCCTCCAGCACGGAGGGGTCCAGCGCGGTGGACATGGTGCTCCTCTCGATCCTCTGCCGCTCCGCGCGGGAGCGGCGGCGGGGATGGTGTCGGCGGGCGCGGCAACGGCGGCACCGCACGGCGGCGCCCGTCGGGATGTCGAGGGCGGACGGGATCCGGTCGGCGCGGGTGCGCCGCAGTCGCTCCACGAGGTTGCCCGACGCTAACATCTGGACTGACCAGATTGGAAGACCATCGGTGGAGTCGGGCCGACCGGACGACGGAGACCCCATGGCCGAAACGCACGTGCTGGTGGCGGAGATCGTTCCGTTCCTGCTCTCGCGCGGATACGGCCCCAACGAGCGGGCCCCGTCGGAACGGGAACTCGCCGAGCGGTTCGGGGCCAGCCGCACCCAGGTGCGCGAGGCGCTGTCGGTGCTCGAGGCCCTGCGCCTGATCGAACGCAGGCCCAAGTCGGGCATCTACATGACCACCGAGTCGGCGAGCATCGAGGCACTGCGCCTGTACGCCGAGATCGGCGTCCCGCTCTCCGGCGACATCGTCGGCGAGATCGTGGAAGTACGGCGCATCCAGGAGATCGAGGCCATCCGCCTGGCCTGCCGCCGCCACCGCCAGGAGAACGTCGACGCGCTGCGCGCCTGCCTCGACGAGTGGACCTACGTCCTCGAAGAACCGGGCCGCCTCGCCGAGCTGGACCGCCGCTTCCACACAGGCATCGTGCGGGCCGCGCAGAACAGCGTCCTCCTGCGCCTCGTCGACCTCTTCTACCGCATGACCGAACGGCGCAGGCTGTTCTACTTCGGCGACCCCGAGCGCGCCCGCCAGTCCCTGCGCGAGCACGAGGAGATCCTCACCGCCCTCACCGAGCGCGACGAGGAACGCGCCGTCCGGCTGCTCGACAAGCACCTGTCCAGCGCCGGCCGCTACTGGGACTACCTGCTCAACGGCTCCCCACCGGCGCAGACCCACCCCGCCTGATCGCGAGCCGCACACCAGGGTCCCCAGGGCTGCTGCGAGGTTCTGTTCGGGCGGCGAGATCATGGCGTCCGGCGCGGACAGCGGCGATCAAGGGGAAATGGTCGTCATTCGATCTCTGGGAGCGACCATCTCCCCTTGGTCAACAATTTTGGACCGCCGAGCCGCACACCACAGCAGCCGGGACCACCGCGACGTACTGCCCGACGCGACGGCCGCCGCCCGCCCCACCCGCCGACGACCGGCGAGCGGCACGAGCCGCACACCACAGTCGCCGGGACAACCGCGACGTACTGCTCAAGCTGCTTGATCGAACCGAACAGCACCCCAGGGCTGGCACCACGACAGTCAGGTACTGCTCGGGCGGGCGGGGCCATGGCGCCCGGTCCGTGGCGTCGATCAAGGGAAAATGGTCGCAGTTCGATCTCCACGAGCGACCATCTCGCCTTGGTCGACGATCCCGGCACCTTGAGCCGCACACCACGGTCACAGCCCGGACTGCGAGGTCCTGCTCAGGCCGGCTGTGGAGGCCGAGGGCCACCCGCTCGCCTCCTGCTCGAAGGCGTCACCCGCGACACCCGCGGCCGGGGGCTCGAGTGGTTCAGCGTCTGGCACCGCGCCAACACCGTCTTCGACATCGACGCCCGCGTGGCCGGCGAGCCCGCGGGGATCGGCCGGGAGCAGGCCGACCGGCTTCGTTCGCTCGTGAGGGAGCTCGACTCGGCGCTGGCCGAGCTGCGTGCCGACGACGTCTGAGCCGTAACGGATCAGCTGCGCACAGCGAGGTGGCACTCGGCGACGCTCCCCCGCCGCTCCCCGCGCCCGAAGGACCCCGACGTGACCACCGCGCAGATCGACCGGCTGCTCGACACCGACCACGCGTGGGCGGTGGTCGACGTGGAGACCTCCGGCTTCCACCCCGGCAGCAGCCGCGTGCTCAGCGTCGCCGCGATGGCGCTCGACGCCTCCGGGCGGCCTTCGGGCCCGCGCTTCGCCTCGCTCGTCAACCCCGACTGCGACCCGGGCCCGGTGCGGGTGCACGGCCTCACGCGCGAGCGCCTCGCCGCGGCGCCCCGGTTCGAGGAGATCGCCCCGCAGCTGCTGGAGGTGCTCGACGGGCGCACGCTCGTGGCCCACAACGCGGCGTTCGACCACGGCTTCCTGGAGGCCGAGGCCGACCGCGCCGGCCTGAAGCTGCCCGTGCGGCAGCGGCTGTGCACGCTGGCGCTGAGCAGGCGGCTGGGCATCGACGTGCCCAACCACAAGCTCGCCACGCTCGCCGCGTACTGGGGGGTGCCGCAGCAGCGCGCCCACGACGCCCTCGACGACGCGCAGGTGCTCGCCCGCGTCCTCACCCACAGCCTGCTGCTCGCCGCGCAGCTCGGGATGCCGCTGCCCCTGATCGGGGCCGACGGCCGGACCGGCGCCACCCGCACCCCGCGGCGCGCCGCGACGCCGCCGTGCCCGTGGCGCTACCCGGGCCGGCTGGCCGCCGGGCAGCCGCTCGTGCAGGGCATGAAGGTGGCCGTCACGGGCGCGACCGACGAGCCGCGGGACCGGCTGGCCGCGCGGCTCACCGCCGCCGGGCTCGACGTCCAGAACTCGGTCAGCCGGCTCACGAGCGTGCTGATCAGCAACGACCCCGGCTCCGGCACCCGCAAGGCCGCCCGGGCCCGCGCCGAGGGCATCCTCGTGGTCGACGAGGCCACCGCCCTGCGCCTGCTCGCCGACGTCCGGCCGGGCGAACCCGCGACCACCACCCGGCCCGCCCCGCGCCGCCCGCGCCCCGCCCGGGCGGTGCCGCGGGGCCCGCTGCACGGACGGCGGGTACTCGTGCTCGGCGGCACACACCAGGAAGCGGCCGACGTGCGCGGCCAGGTCACCGCGCTCGGCGGGGCCGCGGCCGTGAACTTCAGCGCGGGCGTCACCGACGTGATCCTGATGGCGGGCGGCGAGGCCGACCGGCGCCTGCCGCGCATCGCCGAGGCAGGCCTGCCGGTGCACCGCGGCCGCGCCGCGCTGGGCATCACCCTGCCCGCCCCGTGCGCCGGGCCGGCGGACGAGCCGGGCTACGTCGGCAAGCACCGCAGCGAGGCACCCGGCGCGGGCGTGCCGGTGCTCGCCCGGGGCGCCGTGATCGACCTGCCCGAGGACGAGCTCGTCTGGACGGTCAACGTGGCGTGGCGCGCCGACGCGCTCGTCTCCGGCGTGGACGTCGACGTCGTGGCCTTCCTCGTCGACGCGGACGAACAGGTGATCGCCGACGAGGACTTCGTCTTCTACAACGCCCCGGTCAGCGAGCACGGCACGGTGACGCTGTCGGCCGACGGCGACTGCGAGCAGAGCATCCGCGTGGACCTCGGCCTCGTGTCCGACCAGCACAGCAAGATCATCATCGCGGCCGCGCTGGACGGGCACGCCACCTTCGGCGAGCTGGGCGCGGTCGCCCTGAGCGTCGACGGCGACGCCGCCACGGCGGCCACCGCCACCCTGGACGCCGCCACCACCGAGCGCACGATGCTGCTGGCGGAGATCTACCGCCGCAACGGGGCGTGGCGGCTGCGCGCCGTCGGCCAGGGGTACGACGACGGGCTGGCCGGGCTCGCCACGCGGCTCGGGGTGGTGGTCGACGACGCGTGACCGCGCCGCCCCCCGTGGATCAGCCGGGGGATCAGCCCAGCAGCTCGTCGACCGCGGCGAGCGCGGCCGCCCCGGTCTCCTCCGCCGCGTCCACCACGCCGAGGAAGGCGAAGTAGCCGTGGATGAGCCCGGGGCCGGGCACGTGCCGCACCGGCACTCCCGCCGCCCGGAGGCGCTCGGCGTAGGCGTCGCCCTCGTCGCGCAGGGGGTCGAACTCGGCGGTGGCGACGACGGCGGGCGGGAGCCCGGAGAGGTCGGCGTGCAGGAGGTCGACGGTGGTGTCGGCCCGCCCGTCAGGGAGGTACTGGTCGAAGAACCAGGCCATGTCGGCGCGCGTGAGGAAGTAGCCCTCGCCGTTGTCGCGGATCGAGGGCAGCTCCATGCGCGGGTCGGTGGCCGGGTAGAGGAGCAGCTGCGCGGCGAGCGCGGGGCCGCGGCCGTCGCGCGCCCGCAGGGCCGCACCCGCGGCGAGGCTCGCCCCCGCGCTGTCGCCTGCCACGACGTGCGACCGGCCCGGGAACCGGTCCGCGGTCCACGCCAGCGCGGCCGTGACGTCCTCGAGCGCGGCGGGGTGCGGGTGCTCGGGCGCCAGCCGGTAGTCGACGGCCACCACGGTGGCGCCGAGCGCGTTGGCCACCCGCCGGCACACGGGGTCGTGGGTGTCGAGGTCCCCGACGACCCAGCCCCCGCCGTGGAGGTAGGTGACCACGCGGCCCCGCTCGTCCTCGGGCGTGTACACCCGCACCGGCACGGGGCCGGCCGGGCCGTCGACCCGGTCGTCCGCCACGTGCTTGACCGGCTCCGGGGCGTAGCCCTCGCCCCGGCGGGCCATCGCGAGCGAGCGGTAGTGGCTGCGGGTCTCCTGGGCGGTCCCGCGCACCAGCGGGATCGCCCCCGCCGCCGTCAACTGGTCGAGCACCGTGCGGAACTGCGGGTCGAGCGGCATCGGCTTCCTCCCACGGAACGGGCAACAATCACTTAGCATGCCAAACGAGCATCGTTGCCCACAGCACCGGCGAGGAGGCCGATGACCGCGCCACGGGATCCCGAGTTCGACGCCGTCGTCGTGGGCGCGGGCTTCGCGGGGATGTACATGCTGCACCGGCTGCGCGAGCTCGGGTGCTCCGCGGTGGTGCTGGAGGCCGGGCACGGGGTCGGCGGCACCTGGTACTGGAACCGCTATCCGGGCGCCCGCTGCGACTCCGAGAGCTACTACTACTCCTACTCGTTCTCCGACGAGCTGCAGCAGGAGTGGGAGTGGAGCGAGCGCTACCCGCAGCAGCCGGAGATCCTGCGCTACCTGGAGCACGTGGCCGACCGGTTCGACCTGCGCCGCGACATCCGCCTCGGCAGGCGCGTCACCGAGGCCGCCTTCGACGACGACGCCGGCCGCTGGCACGTGCGCACCGACGGCGGAGAGCGCTACACGGGACGCTTCCTCATCACCGCGGTGGGCTGCCTGTCCACGGCGAACGTCCCGCGCATCCCGGGCCTCGACGCGTTCGACGGCCGCTGGTTCCACACCGGGAACTGGCCACACGACGGGGTCGACTTCACCGGTCTGCGAGTGGGTGTGATCGGGACCGGTTCGACGGGGATCCAGGCCATCCCGGTGATCGCCGAGCAGGCCGCGCACCTCACGGTCTTCCAGCGCACCGCCAACTACAGCGTCCCCGCGCGCAACGGCCCGATGGACCCAGCGTTCCAGCGCGAGGTCAAGGCCGGGTACGCCGAGATCCGGCGCAGGCAACGCGAGTCGACCAACGGACACCCCTTCGACGTGGAGCCGCGGTCGGCGCTGTCGGTGCCCGAGGACGAGCGCCGCAGCCGGTACGAGGCCGCGTGGCGGCGGGGCGGGCTGCGCTTCCGGGCCACGTTCGCCGACCTGCTCACCAGCGTGGAGGCCAACGCCACGGCGTCGGACTTCATCCGCGCGAAGATCCGTGAGACGGTGCGCGACCCGGAGACGGCCGAGAAGCTCGTGCCGCACGACCACCCGTTCGCCACCAAACGCCCGCCGATCGACACCGGCTACTTCGAGACCTACAACCGCCCGGACGTCACGCTCGTCGACGTCCGGGAGAACCCGATCGTCGAGATCACCACGAGCGGGGTGCGCACCACCTCGGGGACCCACCCGCTCGACCGCCTGGTCTTCGCCACCGGGTTCGACGCGCTCACCGGCCCGCTGCTGGCCATGGACGTGCGGGGGGCGGGTGGGCGCGCGCTGCGCGACGCCTGGTCGGACGGTCCGCGCACGTACCTCGGCCTGCAGGTCCCCGGCTTCCCGAACCTGTTCACGATCACCGGGCCGGGGAGCCCGTCGGTGCTCACCAACATGCCCACGTCGATCGAGCAGCACGTCGACTGGATCGCCGACTGCCTCGCCCACCTGCGCGAGAACGGCCTGGTGCGCATCGAGGCCACCGAGGACGCCGAGCGCGCCTGGGGCGAGCACGTGCAGGAGGCCGCGCAGCGCACGCTCCTCCCGATGGCGTCCACCTCCTGGTACCTGGGTGCGAACGTGCCCGGCAAGCCACGGGTGTTCCTGCCCTACGCAGGCGGCCTCGCCGCGTACGCCCGCCGGTGCGCGGAGGTGGCGGCGGCGGGCTACGCCGGGTTCAGCCTCGCACCGGCTCCCGCTGCGGGCCGGTGAGGTCGGCGGCGTACCCGACCACCGCCTGGTCGATCCGGCGCAGCACGCGGACCACGGCGAGCAACTCGGCGCGCCTGCGCGGCTCCTCCACCCCTGCGGCGTAGGCCTCGGCGGCGTCGACGGCCTCCTCCGCAGAGCCGGGCACGCGGGCCCCCTCCTCCCGGCACAGCACGGCGCGCAGCCCGGCGAGGTTCGCCCGCACCTGCTCGGCGGCCGGGTCCAGCGTGGGCGCCCAGCCGGGCTCGACGAGCGTGTCGGACATGCGGGCGAGCGCGCGGGCGTAGTGCTCCACCCCGGTCAGCACCCGGACCGCCCGCTGGTACCCGGTGCGGCCCCGCCGCAGCCAGACGGCGCGCTCCAGCGGCGCGGCGCGGCTGCGCAGCGTGCCGAGCGCCTCCCTCGCGGCGTGCGCCAGTTCCAGCGGCGGCGCAGCCGGCTCCCGCCCCGCGATCCGGTCGACGGCGGCGCGCAACACGGCGTCGACGGCGTCCACCTGCGCGTCGAGGGCCTCGTCGAACGCGTCCCTCGTGCGCGTGGGCAGCACGAGGAACGCCGCCAGCACCCCCATCGCCACGCCCACGGCGGTCTCCGCGATCCGCACCACGAACGTGGTGACGTCGAACTGGCCGATCAGGCCGTAGAGCAGCGCGAGCACGGCCGTGATCCAGAACGCCATCAGCGCCTGGGACACCCGGGCGAGGTAGAGGGCGAGGAACACGCAGCAGAACAGCAGCACGAGCACGAGGACCGGGCGGTTCCCGACGAGGACGGCCAGCCCCACACCCGCGAGCACGCCGCCGACCGTCCCGACCACCCGCTGGTAGCCGCGGCTGAGGATGTCGCCGCGGCTGCTCGCGCCCGCGAACACGATGAACGCCGCGATCACCGCCCAGTACCAGCGGGCGGGCGAGACGAGCTCCCCCAGCACGATCGCGAGGCTGGTGGCGACCCCGACCTGCACGGCCTGGCGCGTGGTGAGCCGCAGGCCCGCCGGCTCGTCGGCGGGACCGGGTTCCGCCTCATCGGGAGAGGGTTCGCCGTCGGTGTCGCGCACCGCGACCGCCCGCGCCGCCCCGCTCTCCCAGGAGTCGGCGAGGCGGACCACCGCCAGGGCGACCCGGTGGACGCGCGCGGGCGGCTCGTCGGGCTGCGCCGTCAGGTCGGCGACGCTGCGCCGCGCCGTGGCCAGCAGCGCCGGGACGTACCGGCGCGGCGTGCCCGTGGCCGACGCGCCGCTCACCGCGTGCAAGGCCTCGAGCAACGCCGTGCGCGTGCTGTCGTCGAGCCCGCCCGCCTCGGCACCGCCGGGGGTGTCGACGAGCCGCTGCGCGGTGAGCGCGAGGCGTTCGGCGGCCAACTCGGCGTCCATGACGCGCAGGGCGAGCTCGTCGGGGTCGGCCGCGGCACGCTCGACCTCCAGCGCGTCGGCCACCAGCAGCGCCGTCTCGTTCAGCCGGGTGGTGCGGCGCCGCACCTCCTCCCGCGCGTCGTCGAGGCGGCCGGGCGGCGCCTCGAGCAGGCGCACCACCGCGTCGACGAGCGCGTGGACGTGGGCGCGGAAGGCGCGCAGCAACCGTTCCAGCGCCCGCTCGGGGCGCTCGGCGAACACGAGCCCGCGCACCACCAGCGTGGCGCAGATCCCGACGGCCGCGGCGACCCCCAGCCACGGCAGCTCGGCCGGCGTCGCGCCGAGGAACAGCGTGAAGAAATAGGGCATCACCGCGGCCGTGCCGAGCGCGACCGCACGCGGGCCGAACCGGCGCACGTACACCGCCGCCACCATCACCGCGACGAACACGACGTCGGCCACCAGGTGGTACGGGGCGAGCAGAGTGCCGACCACCATCGCCACCACGGCAGGCCCGAGCATCAGCAGGGTGGTGGCCCGCCGGGCCTGCGGGTCGGGCTCGTCGACCGCGAGGTTGCTGACCATCGCCAGCACGCACGCGAGCAGCACCACCGTGATCGGGAACCCGGCCACCAGGCGCAGACCGGTCATGACGGCAGCGGCGAGCGCCATCGCCGCCGACGCTGCGCCGGCGAACCGCACCCGGCGCAGCCCCGGATCGAGGCCGGTCAGGGCCGTGCGGAGCTCCGCGAATCCGGCCCGGGACAGCACCGGGGAATGTTCCCACGGGGCGGGATCAGGGATCGGCGGTTTCGCCGATCCGGGCCACCGGTGTCGCGCCCAGCGGCCTCCCGGGCCGCCGGGTTCCGATGCTCCTATGGACGTCAAGCAGCTGGTTCAAGATCTTTTCGGGTGTGGGTGAGGGCGGCGTAGACCTCGCGGGCGAGGTAGCGCTTGAGGCAGCGGATGATCTCTTTCTTGCTCAGACCG